>NC_014810.2:0-334536 GCF_000200595.1 Helicobacter felis ATCC 49179
CGCGGGTAAGCTTTAGTTTGGCGGGTTTTGGGGTTATGGCGCGCTATATTTTCGTGAAAACAAACATGTGTTGGGTTTGCAAAAGCTGACAGCTTTTGCCTTATTTTAGTTTACTTTTCTTAGTTGTGCGGGGCTCTACTTTAGTTCCACGCCGCGTGCGAATGTAAGATAATCGTTATAAGTTAACCCTTTTCTTTTTGTGTTGAAAATTTTAGAATGCGCGCAAAAGGAGTTAAGATGCAACTCTATCACAAAATCCAAGAACTCATGCAGACTACAGAGCAAATTAAGGTCGAGAGTGTGGGCCTTGTGGGGTTGGCTAGGAATACTCTTGTTAAACACGCTGAGAAATTAATAGAAACTGAGGGCGCGGATTTGACTAAACAACTTCAAAGCCAAATAGAGGCTAAATTCACGGAGTTAAAAGCCCAAGAGGCGTTAAAAGATTCTCTAAGCTCAATTTTTCTTATCTCGAAAGCTAAAGAGGGCGGAGGGTTTCCTCTATAGACAATGTGTAAGCAGATGGTACGGTTTAAAATTCTTGTAGCGTTTCGCACATGCATAGTAGTGTGGATGCTTTTTTAATCATAAATTGCGGTTTTAATGAGAAATTACACCATGACAGCTCGCTAGCCCTCAAATTTAGTTTTTAAACTTAGGTAAAAAGTTAAAGTAGTGAATCAAGACATTCTCTCATTTGTTCCCAAACCTCTAAAAGATGAACTAGATGTCAATTTTAAGCACTGTGAGATTCTTTTGCAACGCCAAACAAATCACGTTGTTAGACTTAAACGCTTGGAGTTTATCTTGGGAATTAAGATACACACAGGGTGCGTTGTCGATGGAAATGAGGCGCAAGGAGTTTAGGTATTGTTGCAATGGCTTGGGGTTGTAGGTGTGCTGTTGGAAGATTTATAGACACACTGCCTTAGCCTCTTTGTTTAAATATTGAAACTACAGGCAGGGAGTGGGGTTTTTGGGAAAATTTAATTACATCGCTTTAGCCAAAGGGACTTTTGGCTTGACAATAGAAACTGAATACTCAGTATCTTCAACAAGGTTACGCACACATGAGTAACACTTTCCCAATATAAACCCATGGCGCTTTCATAGTCATTGGTAGCATCCCCCAAAAAAGCAAGGGCGCGCGCCTTACAATAGGTAATCCACGCCTCTAAATCTTGTGTCTTAACACCCCACTAGAACGGATGATCTGAATTGTCAAAAAAATTATGTAACCTTGCCCCGCATTTTCGCCATTGTCAATTATATTTGTAACAAAGTCGTTACTTAGGGGCGAGAGATCCATGAAACCGGGTGGATTGTGTATATCGATGAATTTAAAATCCTAAAAAACGGCGCGATGTTAAAGAAGTCTATGATCGTGGTGTTTTTAGTAGTGGGCGTGCTGGGTGCTCAGGCAACACTTTTAGAGCAAGCAGAGGTAGCTTATAAGAGGAAAGACTACCCCAAAGCTTTTAAACTTTACAAACAGGAGGCACAAAGAGGAGAGGCGCAGGCGTTCTATCATTTGGGCTTGATGTATTACTATGGGCAATATGTAAATATGGATATAAAGGGCAAAAAAGCCTTTAACTACTTTAAGAAAGCCGGAGAGATGGGGGTAGCAGATGCCTATCTTGAGCTAGCAGACATGGTCGCAGATGGCAGAATAGCCAAAAATGCTAAGGGAGAGCCTTTTGCTTGCGAGAAAGCACTGTCATATGCTAACAAAGCCCTAGAGTTGAACCCAAAGAGGGCAGGTATCTATGAAAGAGTTGGATTTCTTTATCTTAGAGTTCAATGGAACAACCATACTTGCAGTCTTAAAGACTTTAGCCAATACTCCCAAGAAGTCCAATACAAGCAAAAAATTTTTCAAAAGGGGTCGTCTTATCTTGAAAAGGCGGGGGAAATGGGCGACTTTAATGCCTACACAACACTAGGCTACTATTATGCTGCGGGCGATTTCAGATTTGAGCGTAGCTTTAAAAAAGCCAAGCAATACTATCTTAAGGCAGTAGCGGTGCTAGAAAAAGCAGGGGTAAAGGGGGATAGCCAAGCCTATAATGAGCTGGGATTGATTTATCAAGATGAGAGCAGCAATCTTAGCACGGGGACTATCCTAGAAAATAGGCATAAAGCGGTGGCGTATTTTCAAAAGGCGGCGGCGATGGGGAATGCCTACGCCTACGCCAACATGGGAAAGTATGTAGATGAGAATAAGGCGATGGAGTATTACAAAAAGGCAGGGGAGTTAGGGGACGCACAGGGGTATATCAAGTTGGCACAAATGGAAGGGACACTGCTTAGCAAGAGTTTAGAGTATTTAAAAGCGACGGGAGATTTGGGAGATGAGGATGGTTATGGCATGCTTGGCGATATTTATTTTTATGGCGGTTGGGAAAAGGATGAAAATGACCCTAGTGCTCCCCATATCCCACGCGATTACAAAAAGGCAGCACATTACTACCAAAAATGCGCGGACATGGGGAATGCCTATTGTTATCTATCGTTAGCAAGCATGTATCAAAAGGGCTTAGGGGTGCCAAAAGATACCAAAAAAGCGCGCGCATACGAGGGGCATGGGAGGGATATCCTGTGTGTGGGAGAGGACTTGGATGATTATTGTGAGTGAGGGGAGGAATCGCTTTTCCACTCTGGGTGTCTCTTTTGGATGGCTTCTAAGAGAGTTTTTGCGCTGTAAGGGCAGACATAAACTTTAGGGACATCTTTTTGTGTGAAATATTTAATGGGGCGATACTTTTTATAATAGTCATTGGTGTATGCTCCATTGGCATCCACAACAAAGGTCGCTGTGTTGTCATCTAAAAATTTAAGATAGGTGATGCTACCACTAGGATTGATCTCTCCATCTTCCTCCCAAATCCTCAAGCGCTCTGATTTTGTCAGATCACCTCCCAAGTCGCTAAGAGTTTCTATGAGGTTGGTATAAACGATGGTAAAAATATCTCCCTTCACCTTGACATCTATAACGCGCCCAAACCTCGCGCTCTCTATATACTCCTCACCATCTAAACTATCTCCTTGATTAGCTGCTAACAAAGTGGGTTTATAATAGAGATTATAGTTTGGGTAGTTGGGCAATTCTTTAGTACCGTTTGGGTTTAGATCTAAAAGCTTTTGACAATCCCTAGGATGATCCACAAAGACCTTATCCCAAAAGGAACGCCCCCTAGAATCTGTGAGATTTGTATTAACTTTTAAAATCCTAGAGTCAGAAATATCGCCTTTGGTGAAGACAAATTGTTGGGGGATTGGATAGTAAATAGGATGGCCTTTGGTATCCACAAGATCATTGCCCTTAGAATCCATTAACAAAGAATCGATTTTGATGGTTTTAATCTCATACGACCCATCATTAACACTCTCTTCGTCTATATTGTCCGTGGCATTTAAGAGTAATGTCAAGAGTAAAAAGATGAGAAATTTCATTTTGTTCCTTGTTTGTCCATGTTCTTCTAGTCGGCACTAAAAGGGCAGTGATCCCGCTCTGAATCTGAGCTATACTTTTTGCATGCCTCTTGCAGTGCATTGAGATTGAGAAACTTGCGCCTACCTTTTGCAAAGCATGCACGCCTTAACTTATACAAGAGCGTAGCATTACCAAAATCTCCGTATCCGTTGTCTGTATATGTTCCTAAGAAATCATCCAGCCCCTCCTTGCCTTGCTAGCATCTCCATAGGGGCATTTCTGCGCTTATGTCCCCACTCCTCGCGTTACCCTCAACAGCTTCAAGCGCACGCAAAATCTCCAAGAGGAGCGCGAAGTTAGGGCCTATATCCTCAAAAACATGGGCGATTTTGACATCACTAAAAGAATCCACACCCCCCAAGAGAAACACCGCATCGTGAATTTCATAATGGGCACACAGCAACATTTCGCCGTGGCTTTGGTGGTGCGTGTTCTCTTAGAAGCGCGCGGAGAGTTTGAAAAAAGCAATGTCCAAGTCTCCAACATGGCCAATAAAATCCTCAAATGGATGCGCTTGTATCAAGAAAAGGGCATGGAAGGTCTGCAGAGCAAGGTGGGCAAACAACCCGGACAACATGAAAGCAAACGCAAATTTAATTTAGAACTGATTAAAGAAGCGATTTTAGCTTTGGGCAGCAGCGGGGGGCATCATTGTTATAGCACATACTACCGCTATTATTTAGAATTAGAACGCGCCAAAAACCCCCATTTCAGCGCGCATTACTCCAAGTTCGTAGACCACGCCCGCAGGCTGATTGAGGGGGATAAGCGCATCCAAATCTTTTTAAAAAAGGGCAAAGACGGGTTATTGCAACGCTACCCAGTGGGTGTCAAGCAAAAAGAATACATCAATGCAGAATGGCAAGTAGATAGCACGCGCATCGATTTTATGATGAAAATCAAAGACCCTAGCGCTAAAAAGGGCTACCGCGTGGCGCGCAAGGTCTTAAGCGCGGTGATTGACTCTTTTAGCGGAAGCGCATTTGCCCAATTAATTGACTCCAACTCCAGCACCTCCCAGCTTAAAGTGCTTTTCAACGCCTTTAAACGCTTGGGCGTGCCTGATAAAATCCGCCATGACAATGGAAGCGATTATGCCAGCGCGCATTATCAAGGCTTTCTGAAAGCCAATAAGATTGAGAGCGTGGCGTGTACGCCTTATGAAGGCCGCCAAAAAGGTAAGATTGAGCGCTTTTTTGGGGTCTTGCATAGCAAATTAGAATGGCTCCCCGGCTATATCGGCAATGATGTGAGCAAACGCCAAAAAATCGAAGCCCAAAACGCGAGCAAAAAAGACACCCTAAGCGGGAAAGCCACACGAATCAATGAGGATGAGCTACTTTTTGAGGACGAGCTCCAATACATCATCGAGCACACTCTAGCCCAGCAATATAACAACTACACCGCCCACGCCCCGCTCATTCCTAGCGCTGATGAGTTGGCCAAGATTTATAGCACTTTGGGCAAATCGCACACCCGCACCGTGCGCGCCTTTGGTGTGGAAATTAACAACCAAACCTACACCAGCGCGCAAATCTGGGAAAAATGCGCCATAGGCGATAGCGTGGTTGTGGTTGAAAACCCTGATGACCCCGCTCAAGTCAGCCTTTACACCCCTAATAAGGAGTTTATTGGAGTGGCTAACTCTACGCATTTGGGCGCAGAGTGCATGGATTTAGAGGAATTTAGAAAAACCAAGTCGCATTATTTAAAAACTCAGGTCAATCCGTTCTTAAAATCCATCACAGATGCCAGAATTAAAGCCAGCGCGCACAGAAAGAAAAAGGTGGGTGAAATTCTAGCCCAAAGAGTCGAGCAGAAAAAACCCCTCCAAGAGGCGATGAGCAAACAAGAAAAAATCAAACAAACCCTAGAACAAATCAGAAAGGCGGCAGGTTATGAGTGACTAGGCCATATGCAGGGCTTTTACAAGCCTTGCCTATGCTCTAGCGTGCAAGAGCGGGGCAAATTTTAACAAGGAAAGGAAAAAGTAGATTTGGGTTTTTAGGGGGCTTGCGACCCCGCCTATTAAACGCGTTAAACGCGCATTTAACGGGTATTGAATGGTTTTAAACATTTTATTGAAGAAAGGGCATTAAATGCATTTAGGAAAAGAATTAGAGGCCTTTATTTCTGAGTTTGGGCTCTCTCAAGCCCAAGTAGCGCGCAGCATCAACAAAAGCCCCGCGCTCATCTCAAGTTACATCAAGGGCACTTACAAGGCCAAAGATGTCAGCCAGCTAGAAAAAAGTTTGCAGGATTTTATGCTCAGCTACCGCACCAACGCCACACAAAGGCATGAGATCGCTCAATTTGGGATTAAACCCCTAGAAAACTTTAAAAACGCGCATTTCATTATTGATCAAGCGGTGGTGTGCCAAGAGTCCTGCCTGCTTTATGGACAAGCAGGAAGTGGCAAAAGTGAAAGCTTGAAGGCTTACGCTCAAAAGACCCCACAGAGCGTTTTGTTGGAGGTTGTCCCAGAGGTGAGCAATAAGGACTTTTTAAAAGGCCTTTGTGAACTTTTGGGAGCAAGTCCGGCCAAAAGTGTAGCCCAAACCATCTTAAATTTGTCTAAACGATTGGGCGAGCGCGAGAGTATTTTGCTCGTGGATGAGGCCGAACACCTCAAAACTTCCAGCCTAGAAGCTCTGCGCCGCCTGCAAGATTTTACCAACACCCCTATGGTGCTCTGTGGCACGCCCCAGTTGCTCAAAAATCTCAAGGGGAAAAATGGGGAGCTTTTGCAACTTTATAGCCGTATTTCTCTCAAATACGAGTTTGGCGCGCCTTCTAAGGCAGACTTTAATCTCCTCTTTGGAGATTTGGGCGCGCCTTTGCAAGCTATCACCAACAACTTGCGCCGTGCGTGCAAAATTTACAAAATGGCGACTCGTTTTGCTCAAATTAATGGGGGAGATTTGGACCAAAGTATCCAAGTTGTCGCCTCTATGTCTATTTTGGATTAGGGCGCGCGCATGAACACAGCTAAGATGCTCAATTACTTTATCAAGCGTTATTTTGGAAGCCGTGAGGCCTTTTTCGCGCTGCAAATCACGCGCATAGGCAAGCAAGAGGAAGCACGCTATTTATTCGCCCACTTGGTCTTGTGGCGTATCTTGCAAGAATCTAGCTTAGGGGGGATTAACGCCGCGCATGCCCAATTTAAAGTGTTGCAGCGTCTGAATTACTTACAAAAGAAATTCCGGCCCAAAGAACTCAGAGACTTACAGCAACTAGCCACTTGGGAATACGCAAAGCGAATCTACAACCAAGAAACACAAAGGAGCGTTTCATGATCTTCAAACTCTTGCTTAAAAAGCCCAAAAGAGCCCCACGAATCTATTACAAGAGCGCAGATGGCTTTTTTTACAGCGCGCATAACTACAAATTGAGCCCTTGCGGGCAGTTTGTGGTGCGCAAAAGCGATGGCGCGCAGGTCAACACCCTAGAGCGCACGATCAGCTACTAGCTTTATTAAGCCCCCTTTGGGGGTTTGCTTAAGGCTAGGGCCTTAAATTTAACACAAGGAGAACAATGAATTACGGATTAGTGATGGAGTTGCAGATGATAAAAGTTATCTTCTTAGAAGAGCAGGCTAAAAACGCCAAGCGCATCAGCCAATTAGATAAGGCAATTCGCCTCTGTGTTTCTCAAGAAGATGCCAAAGGGGCCAAAGCTACCCGCATGGAACAGGCCGAATACTTGAAATGGGACAACTTGTGCAACCGCATGCTCATGATTTTAAACCGCAAAATCCGCAGACTAGGAGAAAAAGACAATGGATAAAGAGTTTATCAGCGAACAACTTAAAAGTCTTAAAAAATTGGAGCTTTCAAAGCAGTTCAAAGTGGAAACACGCCTACATTTGAGCGCAGAAATTGAAGAACTCAATGAAAAAATTGAGCAACTTAAAGGGAGGATTGAAGAGCACGCGCGCGAGCACATCGCCGATTTCAACGGCAAAAAACAAATGGTGCTGCCTGAGGGCGTGCTCAAATTCACCAAGAGCACCAAGGTAGTTGTGGATAAAGAAATGGAGGGGCTTGTGATTGAAACACTCAAAGAAATGGGGCTAAATCACTGCATCCAAGTCAAAGAGAGCTTAATTTTAAAGGCACTGGGCAATTTAGAGGAGGAAGTCCTGCAGGATTTAGGCGTAGAAAAGCTCACCACCTGTAATTTTAGTATCAGCGTGCAATGAGCCGTCATTTAGCCCTAACCCCTGAGCTCTATGAAAGCCTTTGTAGCGGGAGTTTTGAGCAAGTTCAAGCCCTCTTAAGGGGCAAAGAGCTCTACATTCCCCGCCCCAATGTCCGCGCCAAAATCGCCAAGTTTATTGAGCTCTACAATGGCCAAAATGGGCTTTCTTTGTGCGTGCGCTTAGGGCTCAACCAGCCCCAATACATCCGCGCGCTCAAACTCTACAAAAAACAACATGCCCGTGTAAATACAGAGAAAAGTTGCTCGTAGGAGATGTGGCTATTTTTATAAAGACAAGCCCACTTATTATGTTAAGTGGGCGTAACTTTCGCAACGCCACGCGCTTTTTTGTGCTAAAAATCTGGCATGCGCATACTTTTACGATCAGATATTGAGATTTTAGAGAGCTCTCTGCAAGAGGACACGCCTGAATTTAACCCTCTGTGGCGTTATGAAGTCGGGCAAATTGTCAAAGAGGGCAACACCCTGTTTGAGTGCATCAAGCAGAGTGAAAAACCTAATTTAGAGAGCGATTTTAGGCAAATTGGGGCAGACAACACCATGCGCGCCTTTGATAGCGCGCCCAATTCTTTAAGCACCATGCCCTTAGGGCAAGATATGCGCTTAAAAGTGCGCTCTGCTGGATGCTTGTATCTGACTAATTTTGTGTGCAACACCTTAGAAGTGCGCTTATATGATACTAAGGGTTCTTTGCTCAAAGAGGAGATCGTAGGCAAGCAGGAAGAAACAGACTATAGAAGTTACTTTTTCAAACGCTCAATAGCCAAAGAGGGCAGTTATCTTTTCCCCCACGTAGGCCCTGCGATCTATGAAGTGGTGCTTAAAAACACCGCCCAAGAGACTAAAACCCTTGCAGAAGCAGAGGGGATAAGGGTTTATGCCTTTGGAGGGGAAAGGGTGCTTAAGTCAGATGTGCCGGTGAGTTTGGGGGTGTTTTTCTGCGGGGAGTTGGTAGAACTGGGCACGACTCTATACAAGGGCGCGCTGAGTGTGGAGGATTTCTCCAAAGTAGAGGTGGACGAACACACCGGACTAACTAAAATCAAGCCCGGGGTTTATCGCAAATCTTATAAATTCACGATCTTGGTTTTGTTAGAGAACTTGGATAACATCCTTGAGATATTGGTACGCCATAAAAGCATCCCTTCTATCTTAGAGCTTTCAGACGCGCTGGAGTGTTTGCGTCTTTTTGGGCTCATCAAGAGTGTTGATGTGAACTTTAATGACACCAAACGCGCGCATATTGATTTAGAGCTGCAGGAGTTGACCTAAAGTATTAGTTAGTATAATACACCGCATGCAAGCTATGAGGTGGAGATTTTAGAAATGGACATCGCCAATCAGCAAAACTCTGAAAGACCTAAACAAAAGAACAAATGGAAAGATTATTTACTTTCTATTGTTCATTGTTTTTCTTCTAGGCTTTATGGTCTGAGAAAATATAGTAAAGAACTTAAAACGGCTATCTTGGAAACTGAATAATGTTAGTAACTAGAGTGCTTTATGCTAAATATCTCAACTTAGGGAAGCTAGAACAGCTTAAACTCCAAGCTAAAAGATTAGGAGTTTTGCGTTCTGCTATCTGGCAAGAATACGGTGCACTCAAAGGTTTAGGCAAAACGGATAGAGAAATCAGGAATTTATGGGTTTCTCAAAGACGAGATTTTAAAGTTTCTGCTAATGCTTGGAAAGAGACTTTACGGGATTGTTTTAGCGATATTAAACTTTATAAAGAAGCGGCTAAAAGTAGTGTCCATAAAGCTATCTTTAACCATTATCCAACAGACAAAGAAAGAAAAGAAGCTTTTATTAAACTTAAAAAAGATACTTGGATAGAGGATTCTTTTCTGCACCGATTAATGCGTAAGGCTTTTAAGCACGGTAAGAATAAGGTCTATAACCAAATCATTGTCCGCAGTGATGATTATTCTGTCTTTGGGCTAAACTCTCAAGCATGGTTATCTATTCCTTCCTTGATTAAAAATAAGCGGGTTAAAATTCCTCTAAATACTACAATGGACTATGCCCCTACAGGAACACTAAGACTTATTATTAGAAATGGTGTTTTAGAAAACCTAATTCTAAAGAATAATCTAGGTAGAAAGAAACTTAACCGGCGTGATTCTCAACAGAAGTCTATGGTAAAAACTAAAATCTACACAGCTTGTCATCAGGTTGTCAATAAGGCTAAGATTATTGTTTGTGAGGACTTGACTTATAAGTTTTCTAAAAAATCTCAATCTAAAACCATTAATAGGAGGTTAAATACTTGGGTTAAAGGCATCATTGCTAGTGCTTTAAAATGCGTTTCTGAGTGTAGAGGTTCTACACTGCATTTAGTCAATCCCGCATACACTTCGCAAAGCGACAGCTTTAGTGGTGGCTTGTTATTAGGTCAACGCAAGGGCGATTACTTTTATCGGGAGAACGGGGAAGTGGTGCAGGCAGACTATAATGCTGCTAGAAACATCTTAGCTAGATACTTTGATACAGAAATCTCTAGGTTTATGTCTTATGAGAAAGTCAAAGCTATCTTGTTAAGACGGACTGATAGCTACCGCTTGGCTACTGCGTCAAGCAAGACTCTAGTTGCAAAGGAATCTAAATGACTTTATCAACAGAGAGCGAATTATCTAAAAACCAAACGGCTATGTTTGTGTATGTTTTTGGAAGTAGTTGACATGATTATTTTAGACGCGCACACCCCTTTGGCCAAAAGGGGGGAATTTCTCCAACAATTAGAAAAGCTCAACGCCCTATTAGAAATTAAAAGAGTGGAGGTGGAAAAATTAGCAGATAATCCCATTCCTGTGATGCATCTAGCTAGCACAACGCGCCAAGACTTGCAACCATTTTTTCTCTCCTGCTCCTTTGTCCCGCGCACTTTGAGCCTCATGCTTGTGCTTGGCCTAGATGCGCTGGGTTATTATTCTTTGCGTGTGCGTGATGGGCATACTGAGCGCCAAATTGCGCGCTACAAAGATAAATCTTATTCTGTGTCTTTTGGCTTTAAAATGCAGCAGGGGGGGGTTGTTTTTAATCCTCAGATTGCTTTTGTGGGGGGCGGGGCGCTTTTGGCCCTCCCCTCAAAGAGCGCGTTGTTTGCTTTGGCACTAGGCTAAGTTTTAAGCGCACTCTCTGCCCGCCATATTGCGCGCATAGCTCCTCAAAGCCCAAAGATTTAAAATGCTCAAATTTTAAAATGGCTCTTGGCATGGGGCATAGTGCGGGTTATTAAGAGGGTGGTACATTTTATCCAAGCGGGCTTGTTGTGCGCGCAACACTTTGTTAAGCCCTAAAATTAACTTGGTGGTGTCGCTTTTGCTCAGGTCTTTCAGGGGTTTTTTGCACGTGTGCAAGGCAAAACCCTCCAAGCGCGCCAAATTCCAGCGCAAAGATTCTTTTAAATCTAACACCGCTTGGATTTGGTTTTGGCTAGGACCTAGCGCATCCACAGGGGTGAAAAAGGCAGGGCACACTCCATCTAGCAAGGCCAACACATCTAAGAGCGCATCGATGCTCAAAAACTTAGAACTCTCCACATTAAAACGCTCTGCTAGCCATTCTTGCCATCCTCCATCGCGTTTAATTTGCTTGTGCACAGGGTGGGCATGGATTTTTTTTAGCAATTTTAAGCGGTAAGCCTTTTGTTTGCGCGTCATGTCTCATTTTAGCAATATCAACATGAATTTTTGCAAAAGCGCAAAAATGGCCCTCAAGATGCGCTAATTTGAAAGCATGTTAAAGCTTTCCACCCCCCATTTTATCCCCCCACAGCTTAGCTATGAGATGATCAAAAACGCCCTAAACTCAGAGCGTTTTGAGGAGATTGTCAAGGTGGGGCGTTATTTTCTGCGCTTTGACCCCCAAGTGAGCGCGGAAGTGCACAAAAGGCGTATTTTGCTCGCGCGCTTGCCTTTAGTGCTAGAGTGTGAAGATGCGCGCGCACAAGAGGCCTTTAAAAATATCCAAAAACACGGCTGGCATAGCTTTCTTTACAACGCCACCGAAGCGCTTTTTTATGGCTGTGCGTATTTTATCAAGGGCTATGCTAAAGGGGGGCTAGATTATCAGCCCATCAGCGCGCAATATCTCAACTACGATGCTAAAACGCCGCAGAGGCGCGTTTTTGTGTATTCTGAGGGGCAACAGGTGTTCTTAGAGGAGCGTAGTGATGTGCTCAAAGTGGGTAACATGGACCTTTATAACTCTGTGTGCTATCGCGTGCTCTCCATTGCCGCGCTCAAATTCTTAGCCATGCAAAAATACATGACTTATTTGGAGAATTTGAGCATCCCCCCGCTTGTGCTCAAAAGTGAAGGCTTTGAGGATGATAAAGAATTAGAAAAGCTCTTAGATAATTTAGAGGACTTGCGCGCAAGTTCTGTGGGCATCTTCAATAAAGAAGACACTTTAGAGCTTTTAAATGGGAATGTGGATCGGGGCGTCTTCTTGGATTTCTTGCGTTATTGTGATGAATGCATTAGCAAAGTGGTGAGCGGGCAGGTGTTAAGTTCTAATGCCGTGTCTAAGGGCACGCAGGCTTTAGGCGTGGTGCATGAGAACATGACACGCTACATGCTCGAATTTGACGCTAAGATTTTGCTAGAGGGCATCAATGATGCGCTCAAAGAGGCCTTAGGGCTGTATTTTGAAAATGTGCCCCCCTTTGAGCTGATTTTAGACACCAATACTGAAATCGATGAAGAGTACCAAGCGCGCGTCTATAAAGCCCTTTATGAGATGGGCCTTGAGGTGGATTTAGGGGCCCTACAAAAGGCCTTCAATGTGCCTTTAAGGCGCACTGAACGCCCTGTAAATGCCTCTTTAGCCCCCAATGCGCAAATCCATACGCAAGGCTGGATTTCAGAGCAAATTAAGCAAATCCAAGAGGCTTTTAAGTCCCCTGAAACCCTAGACTTTTTAACCGACACTTTCGCAATGCCAGCACAATAAGAAGTATTGCGGGAGGCTTATGTTAATATTTGTGCAATCAAGGGGTAATACCCTTGGGGTTGGGGCATCAACCTTTGGAATAGGGAACGTAAGACTCCAAACGGAGCTGTCCTGCTTGGAGCCGCGATCTCCACTAAAGTTAGAATCCCCTAACTTTAGTTATGGGAGAGTATGTCAAATAGCCATCACCCAAGACATGGCGCCCTTGTTTTTTTTCTATTGATAGGATTTTATAGGATTTTATGCGGTTTTATAGGTTTGTAAGAACGGTAACCACTAACGCCATTGTAACCAAAAAACCTAAATTTACCAACCCCCTCTTTTTGCGCAAAGATTTGACATACATACATATAAAATCTCTGCAAAAAAAGGATATCCATGCCCCCTGTATTTAAATTAGACCGCTCGTATATGGAGTTTAGCGCGATCTTAGAAGATGGCACGCAACAAAACTTCCGCTTTTATGACTTGAGCGATTTTCAGAGCAAACGCCTCTTTGAGCTCTCGGCAAATCAAGGCTTGCAGGGTGCGAGCGCGCGCATGCAATTAGAATATGAGACCATTGAATCTAATCTAATCTGCCTTAATGAAGACGCTCAAAAAGCCCAAGAATACAAACAAGAGTTTTTAAACATTATGCAAGAAAACGGCAAGACCATGGATTTTGTCAGCTTTGTACAAGAGGAGTTGGCCGCCCTGCGCGCCCAAAAAAAGCCCAACTTGAAACGCTCCTAAAGCAATACGGCCTAGAGGTTAGAGGAGTTGTAGTGGTGATGCCCCTAGAGAGCGATGATGAAGAAGTGCTAGAACTCTTCAATGCTTTTCTTTTAGTGCATAGCTTCAAAATACAGGGCATGAGCTCTTTTGTGGACGTGGAGCTAAATTACTCGGCGCTCAAGGACTTTTGTCAAAAGCACCACTACGACACTTTAGAAATCTTTGAGCTTTTTAAAAGCGCCTCTTTGGTAGTCTCCTCTTGTTTTCTCGATCATGAATGAAAGTTTTGAGGATTTAAAGCAGTATTTAAAGAGCCTTAAAAGCGCGTTTAATGCCGACCCTAAACGCAAGAGCGCGGCTTTAAAACACTTTGGCGTGTTTGCTCAAACCTATTTTTCCCACCATTTAGAAAAGGGCGATCATAGCCACTTTCGCGAAAGCATTTACAACCATATCAAAACCTACCTAGATGATTCCAAAATCTGCATCTTTAAAGCCTACCGCGGGGCGTATAAAACCACGCTTTTAGCGCGCATGCTCACCATTTGGCTTTTTGCGCGCAATGAACGCCACTATATGATTTACATTGGCAATAAAAAAGAGGACACCGAGGAGACCATCGAGTGGCTTAAAATCGAGCTGACAGAAAACGCGCTTTTAAGGCAAGACTTTCAGATTCAAAAGGGTTATTCGTGGCGTAAGGGGGAGTTGGCTATTGATTTTGAGGGCGTGCACAAGAAAATTAAGAGTTATTCTATTGAGGAGAATATCCGCGGGCTCAACTTCTTGGGCAAACGCCCCGATCTAATCATCTGTGATGACATGGAAAATGGGCAAAGAATCCAATCTAAGAAGTACCGCGAGGATATCTATAAACAATTTGAAAGCGCGATTTTAAAACTCCCCGCACGCAAGGGGGATTATAATATTTTAGTGGTGGGCACGACTTTACATGAAGAATGCTTATTATTGCGTTTGGAACAACGCTGGAATGCCAAATCTTATAGCTTCCCGCTGGTGCTAGACTTTGGCCCTCATATTGATGGGCTCAGCGCGCAAAATATCCACAATTACGATCTTTCCAAAGTCATCCTAGATGACCCTAGTTTGGATAAAAAAGAAGTTTTGATGGAGTTTTTAGGCAATAAAAACGCCTTTTTGGCCGAGTTTCAAAACACTCCTACCAACGCCAAAGACGCCATTTTGGGCGATTTTGAGCTCTACACACAATTACCCCCTCAAATTGATGCCATTTACATGGGCATTGACCCGGCTTTGGGCAAGGCTAAGGGAGATTTTTTTGCTATCGCGCTGGTGCATTACAGCAAGGCCCAAAGACGCTACTTTGCGCGCGTGCACGCCTACAAAGAAAAGCCCGACAAGATGATTAACATTGTGTTAAACACCTACGCGCACGCCCTAAGTTTGAGCCCCTATGTGAAAATTGGCATCGAAGTAGTGGCCTTTCAAGCCTTTTTTAAAGACCAGCTTAAAAAACGCGCCCAAGAATTAGGCCTACATTTTTTTAGACCCATAGAGTTAAAAAACACCACGCACAAAGAAATCCGCATCGATAGCTTAGCCCCCCTGCTCTCTGAGCGCGTTTTGCTCATCGATGCCTACAGCCATGAACTCATCGCTGAATTGCAAAGCTACCCTAAAAGCGCGCATGACGACTGCTTAGATGCCCTAGAGTTTGCCATGCGCATTGCGCGCCATAAAAACATATTAGATTATGTCCATGTGCGCAAATCTTTAGCCAAACGGCGTTTTAAAACTCTCCATAAAATTATGTTACAATGATGTAAGTTAAGGCGTAAGAAATTGCTTAAAGCAATAAAGTTTAGAATTTATCCTAGTGTTGAGCAAAAAACCTTGATACACAAGCATTTTGGTTGTGCTAGAGTGATCTATAATTACTTTTTAGCATACCGCCAAAAGCAATACGCACTAGGCATTAAAGAAAATTACTTCAGCATGCAAAAGGTGCTTACTACTCTCAAAAAACAAGAGTCTTATGCTTATCTAAGTGAATGCAATTCGCAAAGCTTGCAAATGGCACTCAGGCAACTAACTACAGCTTTTGATAAATTCTTTTCCAAGTTAGCAGATTATCCTAGATTCAAATCTAAAAAGCATTCTAAGCAGTCTTTCTGTGTCCCGCAACACTTAAGAGTGGATTTAGGAAACAACCAAGTCAAGCTACCCAAATTCAAAGAAGCTATTAAAGCCAAGTTTCATAGGCATTTGCCTACAAACTCTATCGTCAAACAGGGGTTTATCTCTTGTGTAGCAGATAAATACTATCTCTCTGTCAGTTATGAGGACAATAAGCCTGAACCTAAACCCACAACTATCAGAAAAGCTGTGGGTTTAGATATGGGTTTAGAGTCTTTAGTCATCGCCAGTAATGGCGTGTTCTACCCATATAAAAAGTTTTTCCAGAATCTACAAACCAAACTCACTAAAGCGCAAAGGAGATTGTCTAAAAAACTCAAAGGTTCTAGTAATAGAAAAAAACAAGCAAAGAAAGTGGCACAAATCCACGCTTCTATCAGGAACAGCAGAGAGGACTACTTACATAAAATCAGTAGCGAGATAACCAATCAATACGATTTGATCGCAGTAGAAACCTTGAAAGTTAGGAATTTAGTCAAAAACCATAAATTAGCTAAGAGCATTGCCAATGCCAGCTGGTCTAGGCTCATTAGTCTATTAGAATATAAGGCTGGTTGGAAGGGTAAAACCCTTATCAAAATTGACCAATACTTTCCTAGCTCTCAAATCTGCTGCACTTGTGGGAGCAACACAGGTAAGAAGCCACTGCGCATTAGAAATTTTGTCTGCCCTTGTTGTCAAACACACCACCACAGAGACCTAAACGCCAGTATCAATATTAGAAATTATGCTTTGGGTATGCTAGATGAACGACACGCTATCAAGGTAGATAAAACTAGGGTAGGGATAACCCGAAGTTACGCTTGTGGAGATTCCGCTAACGGGGCTGTAACCAAGTATGGCTACATACTAGATACGGCTAGTTATGGATCGTTGAAACAAGAAGCCCACCCGTCTTTAGCGGGTGGGTGATTCACGTCTTCTGGGCCTCAAAATCGTCTGTAAAGCTTTTGAACCTCAAAAAAGACCCAACACACCACCCCACCCCAACCAAACGATTTTAAAGGGGGTTTAAATGGGTATTTAACGCTATTGTGCACGCGTGCAATCTTTAAGAGCCTCTTAACATTTCTTGAATTTGGCGTTTTAAATCCTCACCCCCCCTGCCTGTGGTTAAAATCTCTTGGATATCCCTTTGTAGCGCCTCAGAGGGCACGCCTTGATCACCAAAGGGCAAAAAACGCCTTTGAGGCATTTTAGAAGTGCCTAGTTGGTGGAAGGGGGCGTATTTTTCAGCATTGCTTTGATCTATTTGGGTTACAACCTTGTTGCCCTCTATTTGGACATGCACCCCTGAGCGCATCGCGCGGGTGTTTTGCAGGATTTTAGCGCGCATGTTAGGGCGTTTGACTTTGAGGCTGGCTGGTTTTAGAGGGGACCAAGACGCCCCACTTACTGGGTCTTTTTGCACTCTAAAGGCGTGCTCTGTGTGGTTCTCTATGGCTAGCTTGACTTCGGTTAAAATCGTGCTTAAATCAATCATGCCAGAAGTATAAGGCGTTTGGATAAGCGTTTTTGCGTTATTATTAAAGTATGCCCTATTTAGAATCTATCGCCGCGCTGATGGCGCGCAAACCTGCTTTAATTAAAGACCCGGCTAAATTCAAGTTTGAGGACCATTTAAGGGCATTTGCCTTAGCAGGAGTAGGGAGTATAGATACCATTATTGATTTTCAAAACGCCTTAGAAAAGGCCATTGCTCATAAACAAACTCTTCATGACTTCATCAAGGCTAATCCCAATCTTGCCAAAGAGTTCAGCAAAAAACGCCTAGAGCGCATTTTTAGTTATAACAAAGTCTATAGCCACACGCGTGCGCGCATGTTAGACTATGAGAACACGCCCCCCATTGCAGAGAGTGAAGATGGCGATGGGTGGTACTACCTCTTTGAGAGTGAGCTAGATAGTGCGGCACGTCATAAGGCTTATCATGGCGTGTGCTTGCCCCGCAAGCATGAGTTTTGGAAAACCCACACCCCCCCGCTTGATTGGGGCTGTAGATGCCGCCTTTCTATGCACTCTAAGGAGGGGTTAAAGCGTTATAACCGCCTCAATGACACACGCTACCAAATTTCTACAAGTCCCCCCCCTAGCGTGCGCTCTGCTAAGGAGAAAAACGCGTTTGAGAGTGATGTCTATAAGTTCTTGCACAACTTCTTTAACGCCAAATTGCAAAGATACGCGGGCAATAAAGAAGCTGTAGCGCGTTTGGCCAATGTAGTGCGTGTATGTGAAGCTAAAAAACTCCGGTTTAAAAAGCTCTTGGAGCTCTCTAAGAGCCCCGAACAGATGATAGACTTTGCCACCCTCAAGCCTGAGGTTATGCAGGTGGTGGGGGCGCATAGTCCCTTAGTGCGTCTTAGCGCGCGCACGCTCACCACACACCTAGAAAAACACCCTGAAACCGATCTATTTGACTACTATCTAGCGCAAGACATTTTACAAGAGCCTATGGCGATTTTTAAAGACAAGCAGGGAAGCAGCGCGCCGGGGGCTCTTAATAATTATCTAATCGGTGTTAAGTTCGGGCGGTGGTACCGGCTATCTATTGGAGTTGAACAAGGAGAAAACCGGTTTAGAAGTTTAGTACATGGCTCAAAAGTCAGACTGATTAAAAAATTAATGGGGGCAAAACAACTAATCTACAAAAGCAAAGACTTCACGCTAGAGTAAAAATTCACCTGTCCGTATGGAGTTAGAGGAGCACCGCTCTTCTCCTCACGGTGTGCACCCGCGCCCTTATCACGGCGTATAGCTATCCATCCAAACAGGAAAGCTACATTACTTATCTAAACTTATATGCTCCTTAAGCCCTTTGAAAAAGGTTAAAATTGGCGAGCACTTCAAACAAGCCCCGGGGTTAAAAGAGGGGTGGAAACTGCAAAAACTCCATTTTGAGCAACTCAAAAAACGCCCCGCCCATGAAGAGTCCTACCCCTTTGCTCAAAGGGTGTTGGCGATCTTAAAAAGCGCGGTGGATGTCCTACCCTTAGACCCCAAACAAGGGCGCCATGTTGGGTCAGGTTATATAGAGGGTAGAAGTCTTTACGATAAAGCTCCCACCATTGAGCAGATCAGGGGGTGGGTGAAAGATAGTTTAGAGATCAGACTAAATAAAGACCAAAGCGCATGGGATGGGCATGGGATCATCTACCACCGTTCTTACAAACCTATAAAACCGCATAAAATCCTATAAAATCCTATCAATAGAAAAAAATTTAAGCGGTTTCTGTTGTATTCCTGTTTCCACCATGCTGGTTACTAAGCCATTCTTTGCAAAATCGCTTAATAGAGCCGTCATGTCCGCAGGCGTAAATTCAGTGGGAACTCCACTTACTAAATGCTTGACAAGATTGACACTTGCGTTAAAATCTCTATCCACCACAGCACCGCAAACACCACACTTATACACTCTATCGCTTAGGGTTAAGTCTTTTTTCAAACTGCCACAGCTAGAGCAAGTTTTAGAGCTAGGATAAAAGACATCGGCTCGCAAGATTTCCTGCCCATAGCACTTCGCCTTATACTCCAAAAGGGTGTTAAAAGCAGAGATGCTGACATCGCTTAAAGCCTTAGCTAGTTTAGAGTTTTTAAGCATATTCTTTACTTTTAAACTCTCCATACAAAGGGTTTTAGCGTGCCTGACTAGGGCGGTGCTGAGTTTGTGTAAAAAGTCGTTACGGGTGTTGGCGATTTTGGTGTGTAATCGATTCAGCCGCAAGCTGGCTTTAAGATAATTGCGCGACTTCTTAACTCCGTCATTCTTGGTTTTCGAATGCCGTTTTTTGCTAAGTTGCCTGCTAAGTCTTTTAAGCCGTCTTGTCAGCCTATTTAAGGGCTTGGGTGCTTGTATCTGTAAGCCATTAGATAGACTAGCAAAAGCCTTTATTCCTGTATCTATGCCTAGAGTGTGGTTGTTTGCTATGGGTTTATGTGTGCGGTTAAACTCCTCTTGTGTAATGTCTATTTGGATTGAAACATAGAATTTATTGCCTCTTTGCGTGATGGTCGCCCCATTGATTTTGCCTTTAAAGCGTAGTTTTTCGGTCATTTTGATTTTAGGCAAGTTGGGGATTTTGAGATAATCCTTTTTGTCGCCTTGAATGATTTTTACTTGGTCGCCCCCAATATAAAAGCTCCCTTGATATTCCCTTTTGCGTTTAAAGCGAGGGTAACTCACCTTGCCTAACTTTAAATCTTTAAAGAATTTTTGAAATGCTAAGGTTTAAATGTGTAAAGGGTTGGGCAGTGGCGTATTTTGTAACTTCATAGACAAAGGGGTAATTCGTTTTTTTAAGAGCGTTAAACTCTTTCTTTAGGGCAAAGTGGTTAGATTTTATGCCCTTTTCGTAGTTCTCTCTCCACTTTGCCAGCCCCCAATTATAAGCAAGTCTAGCGCACCCCATCGCCTTTTTAAAGTGGGTTTTAGCGTGGTTGTTTGGGCTTAGCTCAATCTTGTGGGTCAGTTGTAACATTGTTTTCTACCACTGCTTGCATTTGTTCTAAAAGTTGTTTGTTTTTCTTGGAGCGTGCGCCATAAAGTCTAGCGGAGAATACGGTAATGATTTCTAGCACATCTTTAGCTAACTCCTCCTCGAAGCGGACATTCTCATCGCCTTGATTAATAACAATAACTTCCACTTCTTTAGCCTCACAGATAGCAAACACTAGCTCCGCGCCAAAGCGTAACAAGCGGTCTTTATGGGTCAAAACAAGCCTTTTTACTTGGCTCTCTAGGATAAGGTTAAGAAGTTTAGTTAAGCCCTTTTTATAATAATTCATACCTGAGCCTAAGTCTTGGATCACTTCGTAATTAAAGCCCAGTTTAGAACAATAAAGCTCTAAAACCTGCACTTGGCGGATTAAATCCTCTTTTTGGTCGGCACTAGAAACACGGGCATAGGCGATGGTCTTGCGGTTATCGTTATGAAAAACAATATTTTTGTTGATATTTTTAAGGCTCTCTAGCTTGTATCTACGCTCCCCGCCTTTTGTATAGTTGTCGGGTTTTAGTAAGCCTTTTTTCTCCCAATTTCTCAAAGTTTGGATACTGACACCTAAAACCTTACTTGCTTGACCTATGGATAGCAAATTATTCATGCCAACATAGTAGCACCTAGAAACTTAAAATCATATAAAAAACTTATAGAGAATTATAGAATTTTATAGATTTTATATTGCTGTTTTTAACCCCCTTGCAATTTAGCTTAAACTCCTGCTATGAAAAAAGCATTGCATAATTTAGTGGGCACACGCAATAATATTTTATTAGCCGAGAATATCCGCACGCTCTACTTGCAGGGCAAGAGTTATGAATATATTTGTCAAACTCTCAATATCACCAAGAATACCATCAATTCGCACCGCAAAAGAGCCCTTAAAGAGGGGGATGACTGGGACGCGTTGCTGCTCATCCACAAGCGCAACAAACAACATATTGGCATGAGCGAAGCCTACTTTGTGAACGCTCTTATTGCCGGCTTTGAAGCCCAAATTTTGCACAATGAACAACTCAGCCTGCCAGAATTGGCCAAATACACCAAGTTATATTTCCAACTCAAAGCCCCAAAAAATAATGACGAATTGCGCGCCAAAGAGCTAGCCCATGCCAACACCCAAAGAGTTCTGCGCGTCATCGCCAAGCTTGCTATGGACATGCAAGCAGAGGAAGTGGTGGAGTTTTTAAGCGCGCATGCAGATGCGATCATCAAAGAGGTGTTTAAAAAGGATTGAGCGCAAGTTTTTTGTGTGCAGCGTGCTAAAAAAGCCTTACACATAATATGTAAGGAGTCAAAATGGGACAAAAAGACAATTTATATTTTGGTGGGGGGAGTTTGTACATCACCCCGCTAGACCAAACAGGGGAGCGCATCGACATTGGTTGTTTAGAACTCTCCTTGTCTAAAGAAAGCCAGAAAACCACCGCGTGGACGCGCGCACACGGAGCTAAACAGAAGTTAGCCGAAGTGGTGACTGAAGAAAACTGGACTTTAAAAATCAAGGGGAATAATTTTAGCGCGCCGGCCCTAGCCTTAGTACTAGGCTCAGAAGTCTACACCCAAAAAGTGGGAAAAGGGGAGGCTTTGCCCTATGGCGGGGTGGCCCAAAACCCAACCACGATCCAATATCTCAAAGCGGGCTCTCAAAGTGAAAGTCAGAGTTTCCGCTTAGAGTTTGTGGGTAAGAGCGTGATGGGGAAACAAGTGCATGCGATCTTTTATAATGTGAATTTGAGTTTAGATGGGGATTTGAATTTGATGAGCGAGGAGTTTAGCACTTTGAGCTTGAGCGGGGCGTGTTCTGCTGGTCCTGAGGGCATTTACAGCCATTTTATCAGCGATGCGCGCCAAGAAGAGGCTGAAGCCACACCCACACAAGAAGAACCCCAAACCCCCCAAGAAACCACCCCGCCCCCCAAAAAAGCAGAAGTTAAAACAGCCGCAAAACCCCCAAAAACCCCAAAAACCCCCCAAGAAACCACCCCAAAAGATAAAGCCCAAGAGGAGGACGAAGACGCGGATTTAGAAGCTGAACTGCAGGCCTTAGAAGCCCAAGTGGGCCCTCAAAAGGATTAAAATGCGCTTAGAGGAAGCTATCAATCTCAAAGAGCGCATAGAGGCGCGCATAGCCAAGCTAGAAAAGATGTTGGGGCGTGTTAAAAAGCTCATTGGCGCGCTTACCCCCCTAACTCCTGAGCAAGAAAAAGCTAAGGCGGAACAAGCCCTTTTTGAGCAGATCATGCAAGCAGATCGCATCAGCCCTGAGGATTTAAAAGCCCTAAGAGTGAAGTTTGAGCCCTTTGAGGAATTTGAGGGGGACTTTTCAGATGGGAGCATAACAAGCGCGCCCTTTTTGCAATACTTTAAAAAATTGCCTCCCCTAGATCAACAAGCCTTACTGAGCGCGAGTTTAAAAGGGCTTTGCTTGCAGGTTAGCAAAGAGGTCCTAGATTTTCAGGCCGCAAGCTTGTTAACGCAACTTTATTACGCCCCGCAAATCGCTCTATTGGCCCTAGAGGATCAAGACCTTGCGCACTTGCAAATTTTATCGGCCTTTATGGGAGAATACGGGGAAATCACTCCGCAAATCGCCGCTTCAATGGGAGGGTATGAAGAGTTGCGCGCTCGCTATGCCCAAGAGTTGCACGCCTTTAATGACACTTGGCGCTTAAGCCCAGAGGAGGTTGCTAAGCATCTGCAAAACTGGTTAAATGATCCTAGCCTTGAGGCCCAAGTCAAACAGGAGGTTCCCAATGACTGATACACAAAAAATCCAACTACGCGCTAAAATGCTTCAAAGCTCCCCCACTGTGCAAAAATTGCACCAAGTCTTAGGCGCTAGCATTGAGGTTGAGCAGGGTGGAAAGCCCATTGTTTATCTTGACGCTCTCTTATCTAAGTTAGTGTGCAGCGCCTTTACTCTCCACTATCTGCGCACCTTCTCCCTAGAGGGCTTAGAAATGATGCCCATCTTAGAAGAAATTCCCTTGCAATATGGAGGCCCTGCAGAGTTGCCAGATAACGCCCAAGTGAAAGCCTTTTTAAGCAGTGTTTTTGAGCGTTTGAAAGCCCTCAACCTGCAAGAATTCAATTTGAGTAAGCTTGAATTGAAGCGTTAATGACTTTTGCCCACCCGGCAAAACTCTAAATCTTTTTCTAAAAGCTCGGTGTAAATCAACAGAGCCTTAATGTTTTGGGCGAGCGAAGAACTGCCTAAGGCAGGACGCTCTAATTTGGGAATTTGGCACTTAGTGGGGATGTAGACAGGTTTATAGACGCGGTAACACCCGTTAAAAAAGATGATGCAGATCAGTAGCCAAAAGGTGCCCCCCAATGGGGGCGATCCCATGCTATCTTTTTTTGAGCTTGAAGACGACCTTAAGCCCAAATACAGAGATTTTAAGGCAGAATGCCCACATAGGATCACGATCATGGTTGCACATGACCGCTCCTTTCTGCCCGGGGTTGGTATAGGTTTCCCGGGCATCGCTATTTTATAGAAATCACGCACAAAACACAAACTACTCGCCCCCCCTAAACACATCCAAACTTCTTTTAATCGCCTTTAACTCGTGTTCACAAGTGCTATCTAGGGCGCGTACATGTTCATACCTCTTTGTGATCGCGTCCTTTTGCTCTTGCAGACGGGTTACATAGTTGTTCACATCGATATTTTGCTCTAAAATAGCCTTATTTTGCGCCTCTAGGCCCATTTTGCATGTCTCGCTTTCTACAAACAAGGACCTTAACCACATCCCCGCATAAACAAGTCCTGCTAGACACAACATAGCTCCCAAAACAGACACAACAAGCGGAGTTAGCTTAAGGCTTGGCATTTTTTCCCTCCTCTTCTTTGTGCAGTCCTAGCTTTTTGCGAATCATCTTTAGGCCCATCTCCCCTACCACTTCCGCTCCCATATAGCCCACACCCCCACTAATAGCCGTAGCTAGGCCCAAAGGTAGATGAAAATAGTAGCCAATCACCTCAAAACTCACCCAAGTGGTCAGCATAGAAGAGCCCACCCCCCAAATGATGTAGCGCAGCCTATCTCCTAGTCCGCTCAAGGCCTCATCTTTGATAGACTTGAGCACAAACAACCAGCCCACACAAAAGCCTACAAAGAGCACTAAGACATAGGGCAAAATCACACGAAACTCCACCCCCAAAATCAAAAAGTCTTGCTTATTCAAAATGCCGCCTGATCTTGCTCTGCAGACTATCTAGCCTCTGCTCTAATTTCTGCACCTTCTCTAGGCTTTTGCTTAGGTGGTCTTGTGTGTCCTCAATCTCATACACCAAAAAGGCCAAAAAACCCGTTTGGATTGCATTGAGCAAGATGAGCAAAAAGCCAATGCGCGTCATGCGATCTAACCTGCTTAGAGGAATTTGCCCGCATTGCTTAGTCTCTTGTGCCATCAGACAATCCCGCTCTCTTTAATGAAGCTTTTGACATCAAAGCAGGGGCACTCTTTGCCCTTGTCTAAATCCCTATGCCCGCAAAAATCCGCCTCAGGGTGCTTGCCAGCCAACTCTGCGCAGAGCTTTTTTAGGGCCTGCTTTTGCTCAGGCGTGCGCGTGTCTTTAGCTTTGCCCTCCTTGCTGCGCCCCCCAATGTAGCAAATGCCTAAACTCCCCGTGTTATAGCCTTTGGCATGCGCGCCAATCTCATGATCAGCGCGCCCTTTTTCAATACTACCATCTAACTTGATCACATAGTGGTAGCCAATGCGCACAAAGCCTCTCTCTTTATGCCAGCGCTCAATGTCTTTAGCATTGTGTTCACGCCCCTCTGGGGTGTCGCTACAGTGAATAACAATACGCTCAATGTTTTGGTGTGTTTTGGCCATGCTACTCCTTAAATAATCTTAAGCTAAATTGCACATGCGCTAGGCTCAGATGTTCTTTAACTTCTTGTAAAGACATCTTATAAAAGTCAAAACGCCCCTCTAAAAAGCTCGGATTGCTGTGGAAAAAATCCAAAATCGGGTCTAAATTTTCCCAAAGTTGGTTACCCACGCCCAAAAACGCGCAATACAAACTACAAGGCAGGCGCACGCTCTGAATGTCCAGCCTCTCCACACCCTCAATGATGACAAAAAGCCCGGGGTTTTGAATGGTGTTAGAATCTAGAATAAAATGCGCGTCAGGAAACACTTGCGCTAGGATTTGGCACGCGCGTCTTAGAATGCTCATAGCCCAAAGTCCCTAGTGCGCACAAATCTTTTAGCCGGGCCTTCTAGCAAAGGCGCGCGCTCAATGGCCTTACGCGCGTTTTCATAAATTAGCGCATCTTCATCGCTAAAAGGCATTTTTAAGAGCCGTTTAAGACGCATTAAAGCAAAGTCATACAGCGCATAAATGGGGGCTTTGCGCCCTGCACAAAATTCTAAGCTCTCAGTATAAGCCCAGCTGAGCATAGAATCGCTGATAAGTTCAGGATTTAAAAGCAAACTTAGCGCGCGTGTGCGCAAATCTTCTAGGTTGAACTCTTGCATAAAATCAGAGTAGCGCAAGTGCGCGCGCGTTTTTGCGCACTCAAAATAACATGGGAATAAAGCGAAGTTCTAAATCTACAGGGGGGGTGAAATCGGTAGGCCCTCCGCCCCAAAAAAGGATAGCCTTTTGCTCTTCTAACACCCCGCTACTGATATACTCTAAGCGCAATTTCAAAGAGGGGCTGATGAAAAGAGGCGTGCTAAAGCACTCACTAGCGCTCCCTTGGGTTAAAATTTTCTCATTGGCCAATAAGCGCAAGCGCGCGCGCTCAAAGGCATGCTGGTGTTTTTCTGTGAGGTAGTCCACAGATGCGCTGATAGAAAGTTGCCCCACAAGCACCCCGCCTAATCCCTCAAAGATTTTAAACCCCGGACTGCTTTGCGCCTCAATTTTGCGCGTCTTTAAGCTCCCTTTTTGCAACAGTGCTAAGGTAATATCGCCCTCATGGGCTATCACGCTCTGTTTGAAAAACTCTAAGGTGTCTGTGGGGATGAGTAGGGGAGCTTGGTGGGTGATGTTTTTAAAGCTAGCCTTGAGGATTTCTAGGCTAGGGCGGGTGTGGCGCGCTAAGATGCTTTGCATCTGCTTGGTGGTGATGTGCATCTGCATAGAATGGGTGACTAAGTCTTGGTTAAAACTAAGGGTGTTGCGCGCTTTTAGGGGTTTGACTTGGGCGATTTTTCTTTGTGCAGTGGGGGTGGTGGGCAGGTTTAAAGAGGCTAGGGCTTCTTGAAGAAGCGCGCACTCTTCAGAAAAAAGCTTAAGCTCAGCTAGAAAATCTAACGGGCGTATTTGCAGGGGTGTGATGATGGGAAGACGCATTAACTCTTAACAGGGTCGCTTAAAAACGCGCCTAGTTGGGCGTGTATTTCTTGTTCAAGGGGGCTTAAAGCCTCGTTTAGTTCGACTTTAAGGGGTTTTGAATAGACGCTATTGGCCTCGATCTGATAAATTTCAGCAAATTTAGCAAAATCTGGACTCCCTGCGCTTTTTTCCAACTCTTCTATGCGTTTGGGTAAGATGGAATTGTTGGCTTGCATCGTTTTTAGCACTTCTAGGTGTATCTGCCTTAAAGCGGAGTTATCAGCTGTGCTCTCTTGCGTGTTTGGGGCCTCTTTAGCTTGGGTTTTGCTATTGAGCAGGGCTAAAATCTCATGCAAGCCTTTTTCTAGGACTTCTATACGCTTGCCCAGAGATTCTAAATTATTCAGCGTGTCCGCACTCTTTTCTGGTGCTGGAATGGCTTGAGTTGCGTTTGGCTCACTGGTGGGTTGGTTTAATTCGCTCATAAAAACTCCTTGAATAAAATTTAACGCTTGTTTTAAGATATTGGGCTTGTTGACCAGACCTAATGCGCTGATGGTGATGACTTTATTTTGGGGGTCCACTAAGTAAGTGGGGCTTAAATAGCGGTAGGCGCGATCTTTGAGCAAAGCGCGCCCGGCCTCATTCCACTCCACCACACCCCAAATGCTCCCCTCTTTCTCTTGCAAAGAGGCGTTTTTAATCCAGCCAATGGCAGGGCCGCTGTGATCTTGCTCAATGGGCAAATCGATTTGATTAGCCTTGAGCGTGGCTAGAATTTCTGTAGGCACGAGGAAGTTACGCCCATCGATACCTTGAATGTGTCCAATAGGGGAAATCATCACTTGCATGCGCGCATCTTAGTGATTTTAGCGCGCTTTTTTTGCGCAAGGGGTGTTAAACGCTTTGGTTAAGATGCTTTTATGAGCGCAGTAGATTTTTTATTTAACATCGTTTTCAATGTGGATGGAGAGCCGCGCATCACGCGCGCGCACAGGGCACTGCAAGGTGTCAGCGAGCAGGAGCGCGCCCTAGCTAGCGCGCAAAGAGCCCAAACTCAGGCGACCCGCGCAGCTCAAGCAGCAGAGCGCGAGCACACCGCGCAATTAAAAGAATTAGACTCAGCAATCCAGCAAAACACCAGTTCTTTTAAGAGTTTGGCCGGTCTGCTCACTACGGGCTTATTTGCTGGGCAAGTCAGCTCCACCATGCAAGCTCTTGGGGCCCAAGAGCAGCTAAAAAACTCCTTGACCTCTTTAATTTACACCAACGCGCAAACGCGCGATAGCTTGGGGCAGAATTTGAGCGTGATGGAAAAATGGAAGCTCTCCAGCCTAGAGGCGGCCAACACGTACAAAGCCCTAGATCAAATCCAAGCCAAAACTAAGTTTAATCTGAATGATTTGGGCGAAATGTTCAAATCTTTCTATTCCACAGCTTCTAAGTCTATGGGTTTGCAAGACGCGCTTAAGGTGATGGAAGCCATTGCTTACAGCGCGCAAGTGAGCGGAGCGGGGGTAGATAGCCTAAAAGCTACGCTGGATAGTTTAGGGGATGGGAGCGCGGCTACAGCCACAGACTTTGGGCGTTTTGTCAACTCTTTGGGGCTGACCAGCGAGGCGATGAAAAAGGCCAAAGAGGAGGGCAATTTGGCCAATCTGATGTTAGAGAAAATGGGCAAATTCAAAGACACGGCGCAAATGAGCGCGGGCTCTTGGGAAGAAGTGTGGAGCAATTTCACCAACGCAATTAACACGCTCAAAGAAAACGCCCTAGCCCCCTATTTTGAGAGCATTAAAAAGACTTTTGCAGGCTGGACACAATACTTAGAAAAAAACGCCGACTTGTTAAAAAACATTGTGGCATCTTGCATGAAATTTGGCAAAGTGCTTTTAGCTTTGGGGGCGGGCTTTGTGGCTTACAAGGCGCAAATGCTAGCAGCTAGCCTAGCCACCAAGGCCTACACGCTCGCACAAGGGGCTTTAGCTGGGAGTGTGGGGCTAACCACTCTTGCGCTCAAAGCGATGCGCACGGCCATCTTGCGCCTAGGAATCCCTGCGATGATCGCTTTGGCTGTAGAATTGTGGCTTAACTGGGATCAGATCACTAAATGGATGAAGGGGGCTTGGGAGAAAAGCCTTTATGCCATCAAAGCCCTTTGGCATAATGTGCTCACGGGCTTAAAAATTGCTCTCAAATCCTACGCGCATTTTTATATCAGCACCCTTGAGGCGATGCTTACCAAACTCACCCAAGCCCTAGGGGGCTTTGCTCCGGCCTTTTTAAAAAGCACGGCGCATATTTTAAGCCAAACTAAGGCGCGCTACACCCAAGAGCTCGCCGCTTTAAAAAACTCCTTCCAGTCCTTGAGCGCGCCTAGCGCTCCTGTTGAAAACACCCCTAGCAAAACCCCCACCCCCACAAAAACCCCGCAAGCTAGCCTAGTGTGGAACTTGCAAAAACCCACCCCCTCTGCACAAAAAGCCAAAGCCAACACAGACGCGCTAGCTAGAGCTCTAAGAGAGATTGCCCGGGGTAGCATGAGCGAATATGAGCGCAAACTAGATGACATCAAGCAAAAGACCCAAGAGTGGATCAAAGCTGGGGTGAGCAAGAACCTAGCGCTCAGGGAACAAGCGCGCTTAATCGCGCAACTGAGTGAGCAAAACCAAGAGAATCAACGCTTAGCCGTGCTGGACTTTTTGGATAAAAAACGCGCCCTGCAAAGCGCGCTAGCCCCAAAGGAAAGCGCAGAGCTTGAAGCAGAAAAAACGCGCTATGAGGAGGCCATTAGACATTTAAATCAGGAGGCTAGTGAGAAATTTAAAAACCACCTTTGGAGCGTGGAACAAATTGAGCAACTCTACGCACTAGAAACACGCTTGCATGAAAAAAAGTTAAAGGACCTAGCAGAAAACGCGCTTAAGGCCAAAGAGGAGGCTGAAATGCGCGCGCGCGCCTTGAAAATGGAGCAAATCAACGCCCAGCTTCAAGTAGATTTAGACATCCGCCAAAAAAGTATCGATTTGATGAGCGAGGGGCTCAATAAACAAATAGCCTTAGAGAAATTGCGCCATGATCAGGTGATAGCCAACTTGAATAAAGAGATGGAAGCGCGCTTAAAAGCGGGCAAAATCACTCAGGCGCAGGCTAATAAACTCTATGAATTAGAGCTGCAAACCCACAAAAAACGCCTTTTAGACATCCAAAATCAGGCCAAAGCAGAGCCGCCCCAAAAGCGCGAACTAGGCGCGTTGTTTAAAATGGATTTGGCTAGCGTGATGAGCACTGCGTTCACTAAGGGCTCAGAGGCTGCCCATGACAAAATGGCCGATATGTTCGCCTCTTCTTTCAAACAGGGCTTTTTAGGCCCACTGCTAAGCGGGGATTTGCAAGGGGCGTTAAAATCCGTGCTAGGGCCTCAATTTGAAATCAAGGCCGGAAGCTTTTTAGACAAGTTTCAAGGCGTGTTAAACACCTTTTCAGCGGGCTTTCAAACGCTCTTAGCAGGTTTTGGAGCAGGGATGGCCGCTGGGGGCTTGGTGGGGGGCTTTATTGACACACAGGGGGACAAGCAGGCCCAAAAGCGCATGAAAATGGGCACAACTTTAGGGAGTTTGAGCGGGGCGGGCGTGGGCGCGGCTCTAAGCCCAGTTTTAGGGCCTTTGGGGCCAGTTTTGGGGGGAGTTTTTGGGGGGGTGCTAGGGACTCTGATTGGAGGCTTTAGCTCCAAGAAAGTAGAAACCACTCTAGTCGATAAGGGCATCAAGTTTTTTAACGATGCGACTAGCAAAAGCGTGAATGCGAGCTTTTATGAGCTCAAAAAAGAGACCACCACCACTACCAAGTGGTGGGGACTGGTTAAAAACACTTCCTCGCGCTTTTGGACAGAGTATGCGCGCGTGGGCACTTATGCTAGCGATCAGATTAAGAAGTCTTTGGCCACTTATGAGGATTTGGTGGAGGATTTGCTAGGCGTGCGCAAGAGTTTGAGCATTCAAGCGGGCAAGTATAAAGACACTTCCAGCGCGCTAGCTACTAGCATTGATGCGGTGATTGCTGCAGGCTTGGGCGTGGTCGAAAAGACTTTGCAAAGACGCGTAGAATTTGGTACGATGATTAAGGATGAATGGGGCGAGCGCGAATATGGAAGCTATGCTTACATGTACCAAAACTACGGGGCGGATTTGGCCAAAAAGCGCGGGGGCAGACTCCTAGACACATGGCATCAAGACTCTTGGCTGGAGGATAAGAAAAAGCAGATTTATAAAATCAATCGCGCCTTTGAAATTGAGGGGTATTACACCAACCCCATTGTCGAAAAGGTGCGCAAATATTGGCAAGATTACGCCAATGGGCTCAAAAGAGACATCAACCAAGTGGTGCAAGAGACTTTGGGCAACTTTGTTAAAAAGGGCCAAGAGTTCAAGCAGTGGAAGTTTCGCTTTAAAGAGGACAATATAGGCGAGCAAAAATATTTAGAAGAATTGGCCGAGCAGCAAAAACAAAGACTCTTAGATCTGCTGGATTTAAAGGGTGTGGCTGTGGACATGGACAATTTCTTAGATATCCGCCAAAGCGTCTTAAAAAAGAGCATGGACCCGCGCACTATTGAGCTTTTAAACGGACTAGGAGATAGCATTATGCGCGCAGCTGACGCGCACAAAGCCTATGAGCAAGCCCTCAAAGCCCAAAACAAGACCACCAAAACGGCCATTGATTTAGAGAGAGAAAAGGAGAAACTGCGCTTTAGAGATTTGCTACTAGAGCGCACCAAGCGCGCACAAAACCCCAACCAAGCCCCAAGCGCAGATCCTACCAATACAAAAATCTTAAACACTCTGCAGAGCATGCTCTCTTTGCAAAGAGAGAGCGCAGCGCTTTAAGCGCAAAAATCCCCTTTAGCTCTTGTTAAGATAAGCAAAAAAGGAGAATTTATGAAACTCACACCAGAAACACAGGCGGCCATTAGCAAGTCCTTAAGCGCGGTTTTTGCTAAAAACTTGGCCAATAAGGAAAAAACTTATCAAAAAGTCGCCCTAGAGGTGAACGCTAACACCATGACCATCGATTACCGCTGGTTAGCCTCATTGCCCAGTATGCGCGAGTGGGTGGGCGAGCGCCAACTTAAAGAATTAGAAGGCTATAGCTACACCATCACCAAAAAGAACTGGGAGAGCACGATTAAAGTAGATAGAGACTTGATCACTTACGACTCCTTGGGCATTGTGGGTGCGCAAGTAGCGAGCATGGCCGATCTCATCATTGATCATTACAACAGCCTCATCTTTGGGCTGTTTAATAGCAATGGGAACTGCTATGATGGGCAAGCCTTTTTCCACAAACAACACGCGGTAGGGCAGGCGCAATACTCTAATTTGGAAAATTGGGATTTAGATGAGAACAATCTGCTCAATGCGCGCAAGAACATGATGAGTTTGACTAATGAGAGTGGGCAACCTTTAAATATCGTGCCTAATTTGCTGCTCATCCACCCCAACCTAGAGGCGAGCGCGATGCGCCTGCTCAAAGCCCCTACAAGCGCCAATGGGTCTAGCAATATCTGTTATAATTTGATGGATTATTTGGTCTGTCCGTATTTAAATAATGCTAACCGCTGGATTTTGCTAGACACCACCAAGACGATCAAGCCCCTCATCTTGCAAAAAAATAAACCCGTAGAGTTTAACGCCCTAGATAAGAGCGATAGCGCGCAAAACTTTCTGCGCAGAGAGTTATTGTACGGGATTGATAGCGAGGATAATGCCGGGTATGGCTTGTGGCAATTGGCCTTTTGTGGAAAGTGGAAATAGATTCATGATTTCCAAAGCAAAAATGGGGAATAATAGGGCTAGTGTTGGGCGGGTTGCCCCGCCCTTGAGTGGTCAATACAACGGCATGGCGAGTACCATTGAGATCACTAGCACTATTACCAGCCTCATGGATACCTCTCTTTCCGGGGTATCCCCCACTACACCCCCGACCCTCAAAGTCCTAAGACTGATACGCCAAATGTCGCCAAAAAGAGAAAGTAAACATTCCTTAATAAGATTATAGCGCAAACACACTTGAAAGGAAAAAGATGCCAACAGACAACGCAGCCCAAGCGATTAAAGTGAATCACCCACCCGCTAAAGACGGGTGGGCTTCTTGTTTCAACGATCCATAACTAGCCGTATCTAGTATGTAGCCATACTTGGTTACAGCCCCGTTAGCGGAATCTCCACAAGCGTAACTTCGGGTTATCCCTACCCTAGTTTTATCTACCTTGATAGCGTGTCGTTCATCTAGCATACCCAAAGCATAATTTCTAATATTGATACTGGCGTTTAGGTCTCTGTGGTGGTGTGTTTGACAACAAGGGCAGACAAAATTTCTAATGCGCAGTGGCTTCTTACCTGTGTTGCTCCCACAAGTGCAGCAGATTTGAGAGCTAGGAAAGTATTGGTCAATTTTGATAAGGGTTTTACCCTTCCAACCAGCCTTATATTCTAATAGACTAATGAGCCTAGACCAGCTGGCATTGGCAATGCTCTTAGCTAATTTATGGTTTTTGACTAAATTCCTAACTTTCAAGGTTTCTACTGCGATCAAATCGTATTGATTGGTTATCTCGCTACTGATTTTATGTAAGTAGTCCTCTCTGCTGTTCCTGATAGAAGCGTGGATTTGTGCCACTTTCTTTGCTTGTTTTTTTCTATTACTAGAACCTTTGAGTTTTTTAGACAATCTCCTTTGCGCTTTAGTGAGTTTGGTTTGTAGATTCTGGAAAAACTTTTTATATGGGTAGAACACGCCATTACTGGCGATGACTAAAGACTCTAAACCCATATCTAAACCCACAGCTTTTCTGATAGTTGTGGGTTTAGGTTCAGGCTTATTGTCCTCATAACTGACAGAGAGATAGTATTTATCTGCTACACAAGAGATAAACCCCTGTTTGACGATAGAGTTTGTAGGCAAATGCCTATGAAACTTGGCTTTAATAGCTTCTTTGAATTTGGGTAGCTTGACTTGGTTGTTTCCTAAATCCACTCTTAAGTGTTGCGGGACACAGAAAGACTGCTTAGAATGCTTTTTAGATTTGAATCTAGGATAATCTGCTAACTTGGAAAAGAATTTATCAAAAGCTGTAGTTAGTTGCCTGAGTGCCATTTGCAAGCTTTGCGAATTGCATTCACTTAGATAAGCATAAGACTCTTGTTTTTTGAGAGTAGTAAGCACCTTTTGCATGCTGAAGTAATTTTCTTTAATGCCTAGTGCGTATTGCTTTTGGCGGTATGCTAAAAAGTAATTATAGATCACTCTAGCACAACCAAAATGCTTGTGTATCAAGGTTTTTTGCTCAACACTAGGATAAATTCTAAACTTTATTGCTTTAAGCAATTTCTTACGCCTTAACTTACATCATTGTAACATAATTTTATAAAATATTTTTGAGTTAGAGCTATGAAAGAAAACCATTACAAAGACGAGTGGGATTTCTGCCGGAGAGTTTTAAATGACATTCAAGGGAACTTAGAGACTATGCTACAAAACAAAGAGGAGGAGCAAAAGCCAAAATCTAAGAGCGCTATCAAAAACGCCCAAGGTTTGGAAAGCCAGCTAAAAACTCCTAACCAATCCCCCACCCCACAAACCCTTTGAACCCCCGCGCGCGTGCAAGCGCACGATTTAAAGCGTGTTAAAAGCGCGTTAAACAGCCATTAAATGGCTCTACATTTCAGCCTCCAACAAGAAAATTTGAGGCAAAATTGAGCAATGAAAAAAGCCCTTTTGGCCTCCTTTTTGTGTGCGCGCCTATTTGCAGAGAGCAATGGGCTGTTTTTAAGTGGTGGGGGGGTGTATTCCTATGGGAATATCCAAACTCACCTAAGTTCTCACGAATTTAGCGCCCCTCTTGTGCGCAACTCCTTTGATTTTTTGGGCTATAACTTCTCTTTGGGCTTCAAACATTTCTTTTTTTGCAAGAAGCGTTGCGCTTTGCGCTATCATATCGACTTTAGCAAGAGTGTTGGAGAGCCTTACGGGCTGGTGATGGGTTTAGCCGGGATGGATTTTATGTACAATTTTTACGAGTCGCCTAAAATGCTGTTGAATTTTGGGCTGTATGCTGGCTTTGGCTTGGCCATTCAGCATTGGCTGGGGGTGGAGGCTTTGAGATTTGGGGTGCGCGATAGAGTGATGCCCAAAGACCTCCCCCTTCCAGGAGAGTCTAAAAGCTTTCAATCTAGCATAGGCGCGCTGGAGTTTCAACTCCCCTTGAGTGTGGGGCTGCGTTATCAGACTTATGTCTTTGGCTTGGAGTTAGGCGCGCTCTTTCCGCTCATTCCAAATCACATCCAACGCTTCAGCCGCGGCGTGTCTGGGTCTTTGGACATAAAAAGGGATTTTGCGCTGGTTTTTAATATCGTGCTCGCGCTGGATTTTGAGAGCTTCAAGCCCCGCAAAAAGCAGAGCAAAGATTGAGGTTAGCGGAAAATGCCAAGCGTGTTGCCAATGAACAGACTTTGCAAGGTTTTATCCCCCTCAATCAGCCTGCGGGCGTGGTCTACGAACTTGGAGTAATGCGCGCTGAAATGGGGGTTTTTGGCGCGTTCTAATTCTAAATAATAGCGGTAGTATGTGCTATAACAATGATGCCCCCCGCTGCTGCCCAAAGCTAAAATCGCTTCTTTAATCAGTTCTAAATTAAATTTGCGTTTGCTTTCATGTTGTCCGGGTTGTTTGCCCACCTTGCTCTGCAGACCTTCCATGCCCTTTTCTTGATACAAGCGCATCCATTTGAGGATTTTATTGGCCATGTTGGAGACTTGGACATTGCTTTTTTCAAACTCTCCGCGCGCTTCTAAGAGAACACGCACCACCAAAGCCACGGCGAAATGTTGCTGTGTGCCCATTATGAAATTCACGATGCGGTGTTTCTCTTGGGGGGTGTGGATTCTTTTAGTGATGTCAAAATCGCCCATGTTTTTGAGGATATAGGCCCTAACTTCGCGCTCCTCTTGGAGATTTTGCGTGCGCTTGAAGCTGTTGAGGGTAACGCGAGGAGTGGGGACATAAGCGCAGAAATCAGACATCCTAGCTCCTTTTGGCTTATTTAAAGCGTCCTAATGGACACTAACTTGAAAGGCTTTGCTATCTATAGTCTGCAAGGCTAGTTCCTAACCCAAGAGACTCTTAGACCCATTAGGGCGGGATTTAGCCGACTACGCAAAAAACACATGGCAAAATGGGCGAACGCAACTTTACCACATTGGGTTTTGACTAAACCCATCTACCTAGAGCAAGGCTAATCTTATTTAACTTAGAAAACGCTTAATCTTAAGCCCTGAAAGACGGATTTTTACGCGCGTTTCTTAGATAAATTAGTGGCATTCATTCCACCCGCTAAAGACGAGTGGGATTTCTGCTTTAGAGTTTTAAATTTCACACCCCCTCACCCTCCACCCCCCAGTACCCAAAAACCTAAAGGTAAACATTGTTTGTAATGAGGTAGGATATAGCATTCTTATAGATCGGAATCGTGGCAGAAAAAACCTTCATGCTATAAGTTTTTAGGTAAAAACGCCCACCCAATATTTTAAGCGTACTGGTCTTTGCAGTATGGTTACACCCGTGCAAAATTCCTTAGATATTGCCCATTGTGCAAAATACCCACGCATGCGTGCAGACCATCAGCGGGTCTAGCGGAACTCAAACAGACTAAAGATAAAGACTAGCACACTCGTAAAAATCTTTTGTGTATCTCTCATAGGTTTTGGTGTAGTTTGAATTTTTAAACTCAGAGTAAATTATTGAGGGGTTTTGGGATTCTTGATGGCAAAATAGGCGTTGATGTCTTCCTCAAATAGATTGAGGAAAAACTTGATAGGCTTGCCTTGCGTATAAAGCCAATAACCCCATTTATTCTCCATTTTGACTCTTTGTTTGGGTGTAACTAAATAGTTATAATCTTCGCTGACAACGACATAGGGGATATGATTAGCCTCCGCATAGCTCATAACATCATAGTTTTCATAGTTGGCATCATCAGCCATCACATAAAAAGCTTCTTCACCCATTTCTTTTTTGGTTTTGGCGATCTCAGCATCGTTAAGATTAGCCGTGATGATGCATTTTTGACACTGGATCACAAAATCCTTAGCTTCAAGACACATAAAAGTTAATATGACGAGCATACATCTGACAAACATAAATGCTTCCTAATGGTGTGGATTTGGATAAAAATATCAACCACATAATACCTAATTATACTCTCTGTATTTTGCCCCCAAGAAAGCATTAACCTATTGACTACAAAATCTTGCATAGAAATTGGGGTCGTCCCTTGCCCCGCGTACACTTGGTGGTAAAAAGGTCTAAATAGATAGGTTGCTCACTTTGGATTGATCCAAGAACTTGTTTACTCTCTAAAGCTTTGGACGGCCATAGCCCTGCAACTAGAGCACAGATCTTTTATTAATTTTGACTTTTTTACTTCAGAAAGATTCAATAGAGATTTTTGTCATTGGCTGGCATTCCATCTCTTTTGATAACAAAGTTAAAGGTTTTAAAATTCTTTCCACAATCAAATTTTCCTATATAAAAATTTTATTTTATTTTGAGTGTGAAGAATTGATTAACTTGCAACAGGATTTCCAATCTTCCAATGCCAAAGCTAGAGCCCACACCATCAACCCTTAGCATACGTAAACACCCATAGACTCATCAACAACACTTTAAACATATTCTTAAATTCCATGCCACCCCCTAAAACAAATCACGCAACCAATCCCAAAAGCCCTTTTCTACGGGTATTGCGGGGTTTTTCCCCGTGATCTCCTGCACACCAAAACAAGCTTCGTAGAAGCCCATCGTGCAAGCTTTGTTGAAATATTTTAAGGCTTTTTGTGTGTCTCGATGCCGATAGTAGGCATAATAGCCTAGATCATAACAAGCCATCCCATACCCCATATCCGCGGATTTTTGGAGGTATTCATAGGGATCGATTGCAGACTTAAACAAACGATAATAAGCGATCGCATAATCTAGTTCTGCCGCCTTTTGGTAGTATTCATCTGCTTTTTTTTCATACTCCCATGCGCTTTGAAACTTTTTGCTTTCGCGCGCATCTTCTTTTTTCTGATTATAAAACTCGCCTAGCTCAAAATACCCCCTAGGATCCCCCATCTCCATCACCTTTTTAAAGTAAGCAGCGGATTTTTGAGGATCGTTGTAAAAGTCAGGCACCTTATATTGTAGCTGTCCTGCATACAATCTCCCCAAAAAGACATAGACTTGCACATTCCCCTCTTTGCCTTCCTTTTCCCAGATTTGGCAGGCTTTTTGAAGATATTGTTGGGCTTTTGTTTTATCTTCTAAGACCCCATGTCCCCAAAAATACATATACCCTAGCCCAAAAAACCCTAACCCATCGCCCATGTCTGCAGCCTTTTGGAAGTATTGGAGCGCTTCTTTGTATTTGACACGATCCTTTCGATATATCTCTCTTCTATCCGGAACTATAAAGCCTGAATAATCCCACCAATTGACATCGAGCATGCCCAAACCGCTAAACCCCCGTCTATCTCCCATTTTTGCTAGTTTAGAAAAATAGATCTTGGCTGTGTGTGCGTCCTCATATTCCCAAGCCCTTATGGCATAGGCAAAGTAAGTATCCGCATCACTGGCATGCATCACCCCTAAGCAACACATCCAAAGCAATATAACCTTTAACATGCTTGCAAGTCTAGTCATCATCACTTGGTTATTCCTTATAGCTTCTTCCCCGCGCTTCATCGCAAGAGCCCGAGTCGCCCAAATCACAAGCCTTCCAGTAATAATCCACGGCCTTGTCATAATCTTTTGGGACACCCTCGCCCCGTTTATACATATCTCCCAAACTAGTATTAGCGTCCATACTTCCTAATTCTGCTGCCTTTTTAAGATACTTCAGGGCTTTGGGGATATTTCTTACAGAAGCAGGCAGATTCCGAGTCATTCGAGTGCCATGATCTCTGTAAGCATTCCCTAAAGCCTCATAAGCATCAGCCTTGCTATGGTAAGCTTTTTGGTAATACTCTAGGGCTTTTTGGTCATCTTGGGGGACACCCTCCCCTATCACATACATGTCCGCTATGGCAAGATACCCATCTCTTGCTTCGAAAATCTCCCCAATTTCATGTTTATGACCACTCTCTCCAGCTTTTTGGTAGTATTCTATAGCCTTTTGTGCATCCTTGGACACATCCCTACCAGACCTATACATGCCCCCCAAGATGATACACGCCTCAACATTGCCCATTAGTGCAGATTGTTTGTAATACTGGAGAGCTTTTTTAATATCCTTTGGCGCACAGTTGCCAAAGTCATACGTAGAGCCTAACTCCAAATACGCCTTAGAATTGCCCATTTTCCCAGCTTTGTGGTAGTATTCTAGGGCTTTTGGGAGATTCTTAGCGACCATAAAATCACCACTTTTAAAGCCACACTCATAAAAACCTGCCAATTTTACATACGCTCCCACATTCCCCATTTTGGCAGCTTTTTGGTAATACTGGAAAGCTTTTTTAAGATCGCTTTCCACGCCTGTGCCACCAAAATAATACACATCTCCCAAGCCCTTATACCCTCTAGCATCCCCCTCTTTAGCCAGTTTGCTAAAATACTCCAAAGCCTTTAGCATGGTTGTAGAATAGAGATTATCCTTTGCGATGGCGTAATCTCTATCCCGATCGCTTTGAGCATGCATACTTGCTAACACCAATACACTCATTAACACCGCTTTAATCACATTAGCCATATCTGCACTCCTTTAATACTTGGTTTTAGAGTGGGAGGGCATATAGCCTGTATTTCTCCCTACAAATTTCAAGCCAAGAGAGCCAAGAGAAGCAAGCAAAATCATTTAAGCTTTTGCGTTCAATGCTTTGGCAACGCCAAACAGATCGCGTTATTAGACTTGAACGCTTGTTGGAAGATTTGCAGCGTTGAAATTCTTTGATAAGTGCTTGGCATGCCAAAGATTTTATTTTTGATCAGGGTCTGGCAATAGCTCATTTAAATGATTCCAGCCCTGGACTTCCAACATGCCATTGCCCTCATCGATTAAATTGGTGGTGTTATCCGCAATAACACTCTTCCCGGGGTCTTTGCCTGTGAAATAAGAGTAGCTATAGTAGCCATTCTCTTCATGAATGCCGCAATCTTTTTTTATTACATTGAATTTTTCAGCCATGTTGCGTGCTTTGCTAACTGCATTAAAACAAGCCTCAGCAACCCTAGTGTTGTCATTCTCATTACAAAAATATCTACCACAATCATAAACGGGTAATCGGCTCAATGATCCCACTAAAATGACATGCACTGCATTCCCTTGTTGGAACTTTGCGAGGATTTTAGAAACTAGGTTGATGGGGGTGTTATTATCCTTTGCAAGGTTATCAGTAAAATCGGGCGAAGCCTGCACAATCACATAAAAATCTCTCTTGGCATTTTTAGGCACGAGATCGATTCTATGAGCTTTTTGGAAAAAGGTTTTTAGGGGTTTGGCATAGGTTTTCACATAATTATAACCCGATGCCTCCTCTTTCAAATCATTCAAGAGAGCTTGATCGCTTTTATGCAACCCGCGCACACGCCCGGGTTTAAACCACAGCTTGGCTTGTGGGCTATACAACCACACGCTTTTATCATGGCTTTGTTTGTCTTGAAATAATGCGATTTGAAAAGGGGCATGGGTCAAAGTGGTCTGTTTTAAAATCTTATAAGCATCTAGACCCTGCGCTTTTGTGGGGGGTTTAGGAGTGTCTAAACTCTTTAAAAAATCGCGCGCGCTGATAAGTCCTATTTTGGGGTTATAAATAAGAGGGGTGGGGTTGTTGTTGTGTAAATATGCCCCCGTTTTATTGGGGTTTCTTGCAAGTGCGTGGCGGCTGTTGTCTATAACGCCAAAGAGAAAGGTCTGCCAATCTCTGCTTGTATCGCCCACTTCTTCAGCACCTTTAGGCACTTCTTCTAGGGGGCCATGTGGTATCTTACAAGCACCTTTAGTAGAGGTGGCATGGAATCTTTCTTTGAAGTATTGGTAAGTTGCAGATAACTCCCCCACATTGTTTATAAGGAAAACATGCACGCGGTAGTGCTTGATAATGGTGGGGAATTTTTTAAGGATTTCTTGCGTGCGTTGGTAGAGATTTTTGTGGTTATGCCCAAAACTCAAAATGAAATAGAGATCGGGGGCTTGGGGGTTATTAGAGGGGAAGGTATCCAAGCAGGATTTAGGCAACACCTCAAAAAAAGAGCCAAAGAGAAGAGGGGCGTTTTTAGCGCGCAATTCTTGGGCGCGCGTATTGATTTCATTAAAGAGGGTGGCATGTTCTCCAAAGGCTTGTTGCACTTCTATAGCTTGGGTGGTATTTGCATCCATCAGCCACACACTAGGACCATCAAAGGTAACACTCTTCCAAGGCGTGCCCTGCAAGGGTTGTAAAGAAAGCAAGGTTTCTTTAAAAATAGGCGTGTCTGCCTGAGGATTTTTTGCCCCACTGATGAGGAGTTGGTACATCTTTAGGGGCATGGCTTGGTTGTGGGCGGCTATTTCGTCGTATGTTTGGCTAACATGCGAACCATAACCATAGTCGCTAGGGAGGGGTTTATTGGCTAGCTCAAGGTCTCTTTTATCCACCCACCATGCCGCCCATTTGCCCTTGTAATCCACAACAAGCACCTTAAAACTATCAGTATCCACAGATTTAACCACCTTGCCTAAAATGTGGTTTTGTTCTAAGATGGCTTGCCCATCAATCTTGATTGCCTCCTCAGCCACAAGGCATGCCAACAACAAACCCCATAAGATGAAGAGATATTTAAGTGTTGCATGGAATCTCTTATCAAGTCTGCACATTGTCTAATCCTTTATATTGCGCGTCAGCGCGGGCATTATAGAGAATTTAGATCAATTTTGGAGAACTAAGCCTTGAAATCCATTATTTTGCCTGTTTTTCTTGCCACATTTGGGTGAATTTTTCAAAACTCATGGGGGCTTTGTGTTTAGAAGCCTCTTGGCTTTGGTCATAAAAAAGAGGGGATTCTAGGAGTTCAGAAACCCCGGTTTGGGTGTTTATGCGTAGCGTTTGCCCGCTCAGTCGGTTTAAGTAAAATTGACCTTTTTGTAATTTAAGAGCGATGATGAATTTTTGCAAGATGTTAGAATATTTGCGGCTAAACTCCAGAGTGAGTATATTGCCTTGATGTGTAAAATTAGCTTGCTGGTAATCCTCTAAGCACAGACGGCGCCCAATCATTTGTCCTTGACGCAAAATACTTAGGCACACCAAATCGCCAAGTTTGGAATGGGGCTTGGGAGTGCTGCGCACAAGGGTATAGGGCGTGCCCTCAAGATGGTTGATGGAGTTTTGTAACACCTCTCCTTTAAAGGCAAAGATATAGGGCTGTGTTTTAAAATACTCCAAGAGCTGGTTTGTAATGGCTTCTAGGGGGTATTTGTAGGGGTCGTGTGGGTCGTCCCTTAATTGATCGTAAAAATCATGGTAGGTGGTGTGCCCCCAATCTTCAAATTCTCTAAATTTGTATAGATAAAACCTCTCCTCGCTAGCGATCCTAAAGTCGAACACAACGGGCTTTTGCTGGGCTTGAGAAGTGGATGTGGGCGGGATAAAGCGTGTCATGGTTAGTCTTATCAATCTAATGTCTTGTTTGGGGGTTTTTTCAAAGACAGGTTCTGTGAAATTTTTCAAGCAAAAACCTTTTTCAAGCGCGCCGCTCTGCTTGATGACGCCCAAACACATGCCCTTAGCTTGCACCTGATCCTCTTTGTAAAACTCACCATAGGCACTCAGAAGAAGAGTGGTGATCTTATGGCAATGGGGTTGATCCTTTGGGCACGAGGTGCCGTATGTTAGATAATCATCTAGGCTATAAGACAGATCGCTTGCAGAGCGCTGATACTGCTTTGTTTGCATAAAATCTGTCAGCCATTGCTTGATCGCCACTAAGGCTTGTTCTTGCGTTATAACAAATTGCATTGTGGTAAATGGGCTACTGGCCCCGTGCAAAACAACCAGTCCAATCAAAAGTCCCAATATCTTTTTCATCGGCGTTCACACAGTCCACGGAAACGGCACTCGGTTTCAAGTTTGGAGAGTTTAGAAATGCTTACCTGATCCCATTTGATTAAATTTTTAGCACTAGGGTCGTCTCTGGGTTGTCTGTAAAAAATATCTGTGCCCACGAGTTCTTTAAAAGCGCTCTTAGTCTCCACTTGGGAAACTTGTTGGCTATACTGGTATAAATACAAAGTTCCATTGATTTCTTTTAAAGTGATGAAACCTTTATAAGCCTTAGCGAAAGGTTTGGAGGTGGGTTTATTCTGCCAATAATCCTCTAGGGTCAAAAACCGCCCCTTATGGGTGAATTTAGTTTGCACCTGTGCGCCATGGCATAGAGCGTTGTATCCAAGACCTGGAATCTGGATATAGTCGCAACCTGCTAGAGGGGTGTTATCCAAGTAAAAATAGGGGACTATTTGGATCAAGCGGTAGGAGCGATCGCCCATCATGACATCCACCGGAGATTGTTGGGGAGGATTTTCAACACCACAGAGGCGATCTTTAGAGCGCATTTGCAGTTGGGCTAAAAGGCTATTGTTGAGCGCGCCCATGGCAATTTTATGCGCGCCCTTTGGGTCGTCTTGGGAAAGACAATAGCGATCGATTCTCGTATAAGCACTCTGTGCGCCATAATAATCTAGGTAAAAGGTGCGATCGATGATTCTAAACGCCAAAATGGGCAATGTGGGTCGCTTATAATAATCAAAACCCCCTCCAAGCACTAAAACCAAATAAGGTTCTTGGTTATGCTCCACAACTTGGGTAAATAAAATACCATTAAAACCCTCCAAACAAAAACCCTTGTAAAGTTTGCCTTGATACAACACACCCGAGCACATCCACGCATTGTTAGTGGCTTCATTATTGGCATAAAATTTAGCTTTGGCGTAAAGAAAGGTGTATTTTTCACCCTTGAACTCAATGGGGGTTTTGTTCTCCACACTCCATTCTGCTTGGGGACTGATCATATAGTAATTATCGGCATCTTGATTCGTCTTTTTGGGCACAAAATCACGCAACCACTGCTTGACCTGCTCCATCGCTTTGCGATCGTCCATAGCCTGTAACGATACTAGAGAGCAAATTAAAAAACACAGCAATATTCTTAAAAATATCTTCATATAGATTTTCTCCGCGAGTGATTTAAGTCTGGGCGCGTAATCTGTAGGCGCTAACATGGTTGTTTGCCAGTTCAGATTGATACCTACAATTCATAGCAGAATCATGTAATGGGATTCTAATGAAGTGGATCATTGAAACTCTCTCCCTAAATTCTTTTGCAACGCCAAGCATAACACATTATTAGATTTAAAGGCTTGGATTTGTTGGTGTGGGTTGTCATATAAACAAGGAATGTAATCTAGGGTGATCAAGCGTTCTTCTTTGAGCTTTTTTTGCATGCGCTGGATTAGGGTTTTGCTAGGGTTTTGGAAACTTTTTAAGCAGAGGTCTAGGAATTTAGAATCCAAGTAAGAGGGATATAAACAGATTTCAGGGGTGCTCTCAATTTGACTAGGCGCGCTCTTAAGCTGGGCAAGTATCTTTAGGTAAGCTCTTCCCATCTTAGCTAAGTGGATACTTTGGAAGTAGTGATAATCTAAAAGCTGGTATAAAAGTGTGGCTAGATTGGGATCGCCTAGCGCTTGAGAAAAATCGACAACAAGTGTTGTAGGACTGTCATCACCCAAGCCCATCAATCTATTTAAAATCCCATAGACACTAAGCCCGGTGTCTAAGTCTTGGAATAGATGGATAAGTGCGGGGCTTTTATGGGGGGTGTCATTATATACGCCTACTTCTAGGCTATCTGTGTCTTGCCATATCTCATCCATGTTTAAACAATCTGGAGTCCAACATGCGTGTGTGTTGGTGTAGTGATGGATAAACTCGATGTGTGTAAAGGGGTTAATCCCGTGTTGTTGGAGTTGCAAAAGAGGGGTATAGAGAAACGCGTTAATTTGTGAAAAGTCTAAAGCTATTTGTTTAGCTGTTTTGCTAAAAGAGGGCACTTCTGGGCTATCTGGCATGGATTCTTTAATAAGCTCTAAGAGGGCAAGCGTGCTAAATAGGTGCATCGCTTCTAGCATGGCACGCTCTTTGGGGGTGCTTGCCTTGAACTGCTTTAAAATATGGATAGCAACACTTTGGGCTAGCTGAAGTATTTGTTGTCTTTGGGGACTTAGGTTTGTCAAAAAGGCGTGCAAAGAGGGAGGGTGCGCCTGCTCATACAATATCTGCATCTCTTGAATAGGATTTGCGAGCAGGGGGAGAAAGAGTAATCCCATCCAAAGTAAAAAGGGCATAGATTTCCTTAGAATTTCATCTTTTGCAACGCCAAGCATAGCGCGTTACTAGATTTAAAAACTTGGAGCTTATCCTTAGGGTCTAAATACACACAGGGGCTATTATCAATAGAAATCAAGCGCACAAGGTGTAATTGCTCTTGAATGTTCTTAGCGTTGTAGGTTTGGGCTTTAAAGAGTTGTTGGCAGATTTGTTGGGATTGTGGGCTTAAGTATTTGGGGCTTAAACACATGGTAGGGTTGTCTTTGAGCATGTTTTTTAAAATCTTGGGATTTTGTAAGCTGTCGTAGTAATAAGGGGCGTTGCGATTTAGGGGGAACACCCGCGCTAGATAAAGATCAAAGAGATGTTCGGGGTCTATGCGTTGGGCGTTTTTATCCATGAAGTCCCAAAATGTGCGTCTGTCAGGTATCCGGTTTGCAGATATCCCCCCCTCAAAGATGGTGTTCATAACGAGCGCAACCCAAGAAGGATAGTCTATACGAAGGGCGAAGATGTCCATGGGTATATCCACTTCATGCATATCTTGAATAAGGCGTTTTCTAAAAGGCTTATAGGGAATAATGTTTTTTCTTTGTTCTTCATATAGCCCTTTTTCATGAAAAACAAAAATATTTCTCATACGACGCAGATCACCATTTTTAGAAAAAATGCGATGGAGTTGTTGGAGATAGGCGATCACATCTAGCCCCGCTTTGTGGGCGTTGAAAAGCGGGGCATAGAGCCATGCGTTGATGTGTAAAAATTCGTGGGCAACAAATGTAGCCTTTTCTTCAAGCGACATGTCTATGAGGTCTAGGGCATGGAACATTGCCATATCTTTAACATGGGTTAAAAAAAGCTCTTCTCTTTGGTTTTTGGGCTTAAACTCTTTAAACAAGGGGACTTGCTTAACCACAGCTTTGGCTAGGGGGATGGAGGCATCTGTATAATCTGCCATAATCTGAGCCAGAGTATAGTCGTAGTTGTTATTTAATGGGACATTTTCGCACGCATCTTTTATCTTGGCAGAGGATTTTTGCATGTAATCATAGAGTGTCTTAAACGCCTTGAAAAATTGGAATTCTTGGAGCGTGCTTATTGGGATAAAGATGGTTACTACCTTTTCTTTAGCCTGCAGATTGAACACCAAGAGAGCTAAGAGGAGCAAACGGATCATTTAAGCCCCTTTTCTAAATGTTCTTGCAACGCCAAACAGATCGCGTTGTCAGACTTAAACGCTTGTAGCTTGTCTTGGGAGTTCAAATACACACAGGGGGCGTTGTCAATGGAGAGCAGGCGCAGGGAGTTTAGGTATTTTTGTAAGGGTTTAGGATCGTAGGTGTGTTGTTGGAAGATTTGTAGGCACACTGCCTTAGCCTCTTGGTTTAAATACTGGGGTTGCAGGCAGGGAGTGGGGTTTTTGGGCAGAGTTAATTGCATCGCAGCTGTCATGTCCTTCATCGCTTCTACAAAATTATGGAAATTTGGATCGCCTGCAGAAATCAAACCACTGCCACCAAACATCAAACCATTGCCACAAGGGTTTTTCATTGCGCGCACATTGGTAACAATTTCCCAATAATGACCCATGTTGCTGGTGTATTGATCGGCACTATTCCCCAAGAAAGTCTTGGTGCGCGCTTGGTAATAAGTTACCCATAATTCCAAATCTTGCACCTTGACACCCATAACACTGATGATCTGATCTTGCAAAAAATTTTGACTGGTAGGCTCCACATCAAAAATATTGGTGTTGTAACCGCTCAAATCATTGCGCACATTAATGTACTTAAAATCCTCAAAAAAATGGCGCATAGTCAGAGTCTTCGCACCTTTAGTCATATTTAAAATATCTTCTTGGGTTTGCATGTTAGACCAATAATTATAAAGGAAAAGCGGATCAAACTTGGCGTGCAGTGCCTGTAAATAATCTGCCATGTCTAAACCCTGATGATAAGCCTCCAGCAAGGGGGCATAGATCAACTCTATGTTCTTTAAAAATTTTGACGCGTTCTGTTGGGCGTCAAAGGGCTTAACCCGCTCTGGATGCTCTGGAGAATCATTACAATCATCAATACCGGGAGTAGAATCGCGCAAAAGAGCAGCGAGGTTAAACATCTCAAGGGCTTTGAGTGCTTGGATGGCTTGGGCTTGTTTGGGGTCTTTGGGTGTGAGGGCTTGTAAAAGCGGGATGTGATTGACAAAGGCTTTTAGGTGCTTGACAAGGGCTGGTGCTTCCCTTTGCATGGCAACTGAATAGACCATGCCATTCTCTACGCGATCACAACGCTCTTTGAAAGCTTGGTAGTAAATTTTAACCACCAATGCGCGGGCTTGTTGCATTTCTTGGACCAAATCAACGCTGACAGCCCATAGGGGGCTGATGAGTAGAAGGGTGCTAATCAAGCGAGTCATTGAAGCTCCCTTATTTGAGTGCTTGGCATGGCAAAGATTTTATTCTTGATCGGGGTCTGGTAAAAACTCGTTGAAATGCTTCCAGCCTTGCGCTTCAAACATGCCCGTGTCATCGTCTGTTAAATTGATGGTGTTAGCACCAATGGCATTATCCCCGGGTTCTTCACTATCAGGATCCTCCGCACCACAATTTTTAATGATATCAAGCTTTTCAGCAAGATTATGCGCTTTGCTAATTTCGTTGAAACAAGTATTAGCAGCCCAAGTGGTTTCATCCAAATCACAAGCATGATCGCCACAATCATCGGTGGGCAATTGGCTCAATGACCCCACTAAGATGATATGCACCGCATTCCCTTGTTGGACCTTTGTTATGATCTTAGAGACTAGATTGATGGGAGTGTTATAATCTGCAATCCCATCGGCATAGCTAGGCGAAGCTTGCACAATCACATAAAAATTTTTCTTGGCATTCTTGGGCACTAGATCGATTCTATGGGCTTTTTGGAAAAAGGTTTTTAGGGGTTTGGCATAGGTTTTCACATAATTATAGGCGGATGCTTCTTCTGCAAAATCATTCAAGAGAGCTTGATCGTTTTCATGCAGTTTGCGCACGCGCCCGGGTTTAAACCACAACTTGGCTTGGGGACTATATAGCCATGCACTTTGCTCACGGCTTTGTTTGTCTTGCAATAGCACGATTTGAAAAGGGGCATGTTTCAAGCTAGCCTTTTTTACAACCTTGTAGGCACTTAAACCCTGCGCTTTTGTGGGGGGCTTATCTCCCATAGGAGTATCTAAACTCTTTAAAAAATCGCGTGCTTTGATGAGCCCTGTTTTAGGGCTGTAAATATAGGGGGTGGGGTTGTCGTTGTCGATATATCCGGGTGTCTCATTGTGTTTTTCTTGAATGCCAAAGAGAAAGGTTTCCCAACCCCTGCCCGTATCAGCTACTTTTTTAGAACCTTTAGGTTCTTCTGCGAGCTGGCCATCGGGGACACCACAAGCGCCTTTAATGGAAGTGGCGTGGAATTGTTCTTTAAGCTGTTGGTAAGATTGAAAAAGGGCTTTACAGGGGGGATTGGTTTTATATTTACCAACGATACCGCAGTCTTTAAGGGGATCATCGCCTGTGTCTGGTATATCACAATAGCTAATGTCCCGTTCTAGGGCAAAGACATGGACGCGGTAGCGTTTTACAATGGTGGGAAATTTGTCAAGGATTTCTTTGGTGCGTTGGTAGAGATTGGTGTAATGCAGATCAGAATTATCAAAATTTAAAACAAGATAGAGATCGGGGGCTTGGGGGTTAGCAGAGGGGAAGTGATCCAAACAGGATTTAGGCAACACCTTAAAAAAAGAGCCAAAGAGAAGGGGGGCGTTTTTAGCGTCTAATTGTTGGACGCGCGTGTTGATTTGATTAAAAAGAGTGGCATTATCTCCAAAGGCTTGCGCAACCTCTATAGCTTGGGTGGTGTTTTCATCTATGAGCCACACACTGGGACCATCAAAGGTAGCACTCTGCCAACGCGTGCCTTGCAAGGGTTTTAAAGAAAGTAGGGTTTCATTAAAGTCAATAAAGTTAGTAAAAGAAGTGCCTGTCGTATTGGTCAGGATGTTATACATCTTTAAGGGCATGGCCTGGTTATGCGCGGCTATGTCATTATCTAGGTCAGCACCATAGTAATTATCTGGTCTTTTATTAGTCAGCCTGAGAGTCTGTTTATCTATCCACCACGCCACCCATTTGCCCTTGTAATCCACAATCAGCGCTTTATAACCCGGACTATAAGAGTAACCATCGTGATATAGACTTGTTTCCACAGATTTAACCACCTTGCCTAGAATGTGGTTTTGTTCTAGGATAGCTTGCCCATCGATCCCTTGTATCTTCTTAGCCACAAGGCATGCCAAGCACAAGCCCCACAAGATTAAAAGACGCTTGAGTGTTATATGGAATTTCTTATCAAGTCTGCACATTTTCTAATCCTTTATATTACTTATGCGCACAAGCGCGGGCATTATAAAGAATTTAGATCAATTTTGAAGAATCTTACAAGCTCTCAAGACAAGGTCTTGCTCTAAATTTAAAAACGCGCTATGTTTGGCATTGCAAAAACATTTAAATAAGGAATTTTGATGGTGCGCTTGTTTATGATAGTTTTGTTGTTTGTGGCATGCACGCATGTCCAAAAACCTACCCCACCCCAGCCTACTCCCCAGCCTACCTCTGCCCTGCCTACAGCCCTCCAGACCCTCCAAGAATACATCAAAAACCCACAGGAGGAGGACCCCTTGAAAGTCAGGGACATTGAGATGAATTTAGCCCAAAAAGTCCTAGATCAAGTGCCTTTGATCCAAGCCTTCAAACCCAAAGATGCCCAAGAAGCGCGCTTTTTACAGACACTTAAAACCCTAGAAGCTTTCTATTTGGTGCTTTTGATCCAAAATCACATGGAGGAGAAGCGCGAAACCATTGCGCAAATGTTTTTAACCGATTTCAGTCTTCTCTATGCCCCGCTTTTCAACGCCCACAAAGCAGGGCTAAACCTTAGGGAGTATTTGAAAAGTCTTGCTGCAAATTTTGGAGAGGACATGCCCTATCAGCTCAAACGCTGCCAAAATAATTTTGATAAAAAGTGCATTAAGCGCGAGGTGAGCAACTACGCAGGCGGCGGTGCCCTAGAGTATTCTGTGGATTTCAACAAGGAGGGGATTTTAGCCCCCTTTATAAGCGACTTGCAAGGGGTGTATCGCCTCTATAATCGTTTTCTCGTGTCTGTCTATGATCATGTGTGGTCTGAGATCACTTTGGGTTATTGGGATAGACAACGGATTTTTACTGATGTGAGCACACGCGCGCAGGCATTACAAGAGTTTGATTATCTCAAAGTCCTGCATTTTGTGCGCGCGCTAGATATGAGCACTAATGTAGACGCTTATCTGGATTTGCAAGACATCACCCCCCAACTTTTGCAAGATCGCCCCACCATTTGCCTACACCCCAAGTATTTAACCCCCAAACTCCAACAAGAATGTATCCTTGTACTTAATTCTTTGGACAGCCAGATTTTAAAAACCCAGCTCCAAAACCTGCGCTTGTTTTCTGTGCATGACAACCCATGCGCGTATTTAAACCCGCAAAACAAACTCCAGCTATTTCCCTCCAAAAATGCCCTCTGCCAAGCCCTGCAACAACGCTTACAAAAAGATTTTGACACGCGTATTTGGCTGGACTTGGCTCACAACTACAAGCCTACCCCCTTTGATCGCTTGATCCAAATCGCCGAGCAAATAAAAAGGCTCATGTACAAGGGTCATAAGGCGCATGATCCGGGGCGTAGTCTCATCACAAGCGATGCTGTGCTAGACGATTTGCCCACTTTAGAGAAACTAGGATACGGATTTATCGATCAAATCCCTCTTTTACAAAAATTAAAACCCAGAGATAAGCAAGAGGAGCACTTTGTAACAGAATTAAAAAAATTTGAGCTCATGCATCTTTTTACCTTGCTCTTTGGCTCGCTCTTAGATGATAAAAGTGAACATCCAAGACATATCCCTCTTAAACAGGTGTTGCAAGATTATCTCAAGGTCCTAGATTTTATCTACTCTCCCTTGATTGAGGCGCACCAGCAGGGTATGAATCTCAACACCTATATAGACGCCCTGCAAGCCCACCCCTTTTACCCCTCCAGCTTTAAAGATGTGATCGACTACTTTTCAGAACACGAACAAAAAAGCCCCAAACCCATGTTGCCCGTGCAAGCTTTCTTTAAGGATTTCAAAATTGCGGAGCTGGCGTATAGATTAGTCAATCCAGAACTCTCTTATGCCCTCTTGGGCGAATACATTGAGGGGGATTATGCAGAGACCTATGCGATATGGAAATGGCATTTAGGCGATAGTGATGTCAATCCGATCCTAGATGAGGATGCCTTGATGCGCACCTTTGCCCCCTTCTTTATCCAATATGGGACTCGATTCTTTGAACTCTTGTTTGAGAGTTATTACTACACCTTTGACGATCCTCTCTCTAGCCCGGAACTAGATGTAGCGACTTTGCAAAGACACCCCCAACTCTGTTTCAAGCCTAAGTATCTGCGCCAAAAATTCCAGGAAGCGTGTTTAAATATCTTTAAAGATCGCACCTACAGCCCCCATGCTTTACAAACTGCGCTAGGCGGTCTCGCCCTAGTGAATATAGATAAAACCCCGTGTTTAGCCCATGACGCGCAGGGCAAGCTCCAAAAGCTCCCCTCTAAAAACCCTGTTTGTTTGGCGTTACAAAGCGGTTTAAAGTTTTGAGGGCGATAAAAGTTACAAGTAAAGTTTGGGCGTGGCGTGGCGTGGTTAGCGGTGTTTTTAATGTTTTGGTTGTGGTAGTGTGGTATATCTCATTTATCGTTGCGATGTGTAATATGCCCTAGTAAGGATTTCTATTGAAAGCGTTTTTCTTAGGAGTAGTCTTAGTGCTCATGCCACTCTTCACGGCGTGTATGTGTTTTGGGGTGTTCGCAACATTAGAGGATTATGGTTGCCATACCAATGTTTTGGAATTTATCAGCGTGTTAGTGCTGGGCGCGTTGTCTTTTTTACCCATTAGAGAGATTTACAAATATACAGGCTGGTCTTATGGTTGTATGGTGAGTGCGGGTGTTAACGGGTGGGTGGTGCTGTTCTGCCTTATGCTGACATAGCACTCCATGTATAAAAAAAGGTTGATGATGAAAATCAAAAAAGTGCTCTTAGGGCTGGTATTGGTATTAATGCCTTTCTTCACGGCGTGTATGTGCATTGGGATGTTTGCAGCATTGCTTGATGGTTGCACTGATGGGGTTTTGGGAAATATAAGCTTAATGGGTATAGTGGTGTTATATGGGCTATCCTTTTGGCCCATTAGAGAGATCTACAAATACACGGGTTGGCTCGATGGCTGTGTGGTGAGTGGGATTGTTAATGCAGGGAGTGTAATACTCGTCCCCATGATATTACTCTATATAAAAATGATAATGATAGAACTCCATATATAAAATTACATTAAAAGGTTAGCCATGAAAACTAAACAAGTGCTCTTAGGGCTGGTGTTAGTACTCATGCCTATCTTTACTTTGTGTATGTGTATGGGGGTAATAGGAACATTGCATGATTATGGTTGCCATGCTCATATTTTGGGATTTGTGGGCGTAGCGGTGTTAGGCGTGTTGTCTTTTTTGCCCATTAGAGAGATTTACAAATACACAGGTTGGCATTCTGGCTGTGTGGTGAGTGGGGGTTTTAATGGATCAGTGGCGGTGTTCTGCCATATGATCGCATCCTATGTGTATTGAAAAGGTGAGTGATAAAAACTAAAGAAGCGTCTCTCTCAGGGCTAGTGTTGGTATTAATGCCCTTTTTCACTTTGTGTATGTGTTTTGGGGTGATAGAAACATTGCATGAGTGTGGTTGCCATGCGCATATTTTGGGGAGTGCGAGCGTGGCAGTGTTAGGCGTGCTGTCTTTTTTACCCATTAGGGAGATTTATAAACACACGGGTCGGTCTTTTGGCTGTGTGGTGAGTGGGATTGTTAATGTTGGGATCGTGGGATTTTGCTATATGATAGCATCCCACACATATTAAAAAGGTTGGTGATGAAGAATAAACAAGGGTTTCTAGAGTTTTTGTGGCTAGCGTTAGTATTAATGCCTATCTTGGCTTTTGGGGCGTGTTTGTTTGCCGGGTGGCAACTTGTGAAGGCATGCCATTCTCACTTAGCAGATTTAAGCCAAGTGCCCTTAGGCGCGCTGTTTCTTTTATTAATTTTTGGGATTTACAAGCGCACGGGCTGGGTTTTTGCCTGTAAGATGAGCGGGATTTTCACCTTATTGGTGGTGCTGAGTGGGGTTTTTGTGGGGCTGGGGCGTTGGGATCGCCCTTGCTATGCAGAGCGGTGCGTGTGTGAGGGGATGTGTTATGAGAGTCCTTGTCCTACAGACCCTGTGAAGGATAAAGATAGTTGTATCGGAAGGTATTGTCCTGAGTGTTTGGGGCGCGCTACTACTGGGGCACCCCTACATAGGTAGGTTGCCCGACTAAGATATTTTAGGGGCTATGAAAAAGACTAAGGCGTTTTTCTTGGGGGCAGTGTTGGTGTTGATGCCCCTTTTGACTTTTTGGGTGTGTGCAGACGCGATGATATACTTTGGTCCTTGCCATGTGCGTTTAGCCTGGGTGATGTGCTCTTAGTGGCTCTCTCTTTTGTGCCCCTTGTCAAAATCTATCAATATAGCGCCTCTAATAAGATTTGGGCTTTGAATTGCAAGATCAGTATGTACACTAATATGATGGTTGTGGTGGGCTTGCTGATTATAGGGGGGCTACTTTTAGACATGCAATCGTTTCGTTGTTAGGAGCATAAAATGAAAAAGACAACATTGTTTTGCTTGGAGTTGGTGCTCATGCTCTTTGTTACTTTTGCATCGTGCATTTTCTTTTATGCGCTGGTTCTTGTTATTACTCTTGATCTCAACCTCGCCCTTATCGCTTCATTGATCTTAGGGGGCTTGTCCTTTTATCCCATTTTTAAGATTTACAAGCGCCATGCGCCTAGCGAAGTTTGGGCGTGGCGTTGTGTCATTAGCGGGGTTTTTTATGCTCTAGCTGTGGTGCTGTGGTATGTCTTATTTATTTAAGTCTTGCGTTCTGTGCCCTAGTAAGGATTAATGTTGAAAATTTTTTTCTTGTTCTTGGGGTTAGTGTTGATATCCCTCATCATTTTGTTTGTGTATGATAGGTTGAGTTTGGAGCGTAGGTTGAGTTTGGAGCGTTATACAACGAAGTGGATCAAGCGCATATATCGGTTTTATTTAGGGGTTTTGCTTGGCATCACACCCTTTTTAACGCCTTTTTTATGCGCTAGAGTGGGGAGCATATTACTTCATTCGGGGCATGAGATTTTAGCGCTTTTGAGCGTACTCCTTTGTGGTTTGTTCTCCTTTTGGACAATTTATGGGGTTTATGATGACACAAAACCTAGCAAGGTGTGGAAGTGGGCTTGTTTGGCGATCGCCGGGCTTAATGGCGTGATTTTAATAGGAGGCATGGGCTTTGCGGCATGGGTTTTCTTTGGTCCGCATAACTAAGAGAATTGCATTAAAAAGAGTAGTAAAGCCAATTTTTTATTACTCCTTTTTATCACACTGGAGCACTATATTTTGCCTGTGCATAAGAAGACTGTATAAAAGATTTAGGAGAAGAACGGTGTCAAGAGTCAAGGTCATTTATGAGGTGGGTTATCCTATATTTTTTTATAAGCGTGGTGGTAGTGGATACTGGAATGATGAAGTGTTAGATGTAGCCTTGAATGGTCCAAATTACGAACGCGATCTTTCTGGAATGGACATTTTTTTAACCTATTTGTCCAAGCGCAACAAAACAGAGATTATGCTGGCATTTGAGTATTTGTTTTTAAGAAGAGTTGATGCGGAATTTTATGCAAGGCATGAGAGCTTTGAGGTGATGGAAACATTCACCCAAGATCACCTCCACCCCACACTTTTAACCAACACACCAAAGCCTACCTATACCAGCGAATACATCCACACCATTGGGCAACTATTTTTAGCAGGTTATGTGGATTTTCTATGCACCTGGGATAATGATCACCACAGGATAGATTACCCCACCAACCTATCCTACTATAAAGAGGACAAATACCAAGCGTGGGTGTATTTTAGGGACAACTTTTTCTATGCCAACGCTTTTGACAAAGATTGGGATGAGGATATTTATATCTATGAGGGCAAGGAATATTCTAAAGAAGATTGCCCCAAGCGTCAAGAAAATGGAACAACAATTATGTATGGATATAGCACGATGTTTAGCGACACCTCTTGGGACACTCCTAAGTATTGGTCTCCTTATAATATCCTTGTGGTTAGAACCCCTAAGGGCGATGATTACTTTAACCACATCCTAGCCCCTAAATTCTACGAAAAATACAAAAATTTAGAAGTAGAAATAGACAATCAGGGGAATATTTTGGGGTGGTATGATGGTGGGGTTAAGGTTTTATAGGTTCTCCGATCTTTAAGAGCTGTAGAGTGGGGTAGAAAAGTTGCCAAGGATTCTCATGGACAAAGCATTTATTAAAAAAGCTTTGCATTTTGCTAATACAATTTGGTTCTTTGCTATCGTCAATACAATGATGATCCCTAACCACCATCATCATGGGGTAGGAGCTGGAATGGCAATCATGCTATTTGGCTTGCTTGGCTACATAGGTGCTATCATTCTAGTGTTATGCCCTAACAAACGCATTTCTCTAAGAATCATCGCTCTGGGGTTTGTGCTGTGTTGCTGTGTATTTACGCCTCCCATAAGGTATATGGGACATATCCTATTGAGTGTAGGGGCTCTTGTTTTTTTGGGCGTGTTTTGGAGATAAAAAATGGTGGCTTTTCCCTATACCGCTTTTAATCAGCACTGTTTTTTCCTTATACGGGTGACTTAAGTGGGATATGTCGGTATCAGGGATACTGGTAATGTATGTCCTCCTGCTTTTTCCCATGCTCTGCACATACCCCATTAGGAACGCTCATTGGGATTTGAGGTTCTTGGGCGTTTTGGTTGCTACATGTGTTTTGTGGTACATATTAATTGTTTTTGAACCTTTAAAGTATTTAAAGCCATATATTGGGACTTAAGTTTGCCTAGAGGGGTTCTCTTATAAACCTTAGTTTTGTAGATATTGATGTTAGCGATGCAGACATTTTTAGGGTGAAATTGCAGATGCAGTTAAAAAGCTTTGGTGTGCATGAATGTTAAAACATTTTTCTTAGGGCTGGTGTTGGTGCTCATGCCTATTTTGACTTTTTTAGTGTGCGCATTGGTGGGGGCAGGGCTGATTATGGCTTGCCACTCTTATCTAGCGCTTTTGAGTGAAGTGCTCTTGGGCGCGCTGTCCTTTCTGCCCATTGTCAAAATTTACAAACATACAGGTTGGGCTTTTGGCTGTAAAATGAGCGCGACTTTCACTTTGCTAGTCGCACTGAGTGGGTTTTTTAATGGGTTAGTAGTGGTAGGTGGGTTTTACATGGGGCTGGGGATTTTAAGCCCGTCTTGTTAGAACTCTTTACAACATGGCTTTTTCTCATGGAAGTTTTACATAAGTTCTAAGCTACCTTATTCCAAACTTTTAAATCCAATCATGCGCTATGCTTGGCGTTGCAAGAACATTTAGAAAAGGAGCTTAAATGATTCGCCTACTTCTCTTAGTTCTCTTGGTCTTAAATCTGCAGGGCAAAGAAAAAGAACATGTATTGACTATCTTTGTTCCAATAGGCAAATCCCAAAAAGCCCAATTTTTCAAGGCATTTGAGGCACTCTATAATTATATGCAAAAATCCTCCGCCAAGATAGACAATGACATAAACGATCCTAATAGCCCAAATGACCCAGATACAGCATACCTACCCGCTTTGACTTGGGCTATGCGGCATTACACCGATGCCTCTATCCCTCTAGCTAAAGCTGTGGGGCAACAAGTCCCCTTATTTCAAGAGTTTAAGCCCAAAAACACAAGAGAAGAGCTTTTTTTAGCCCATGTGAAGGATATGGCCATGTTTAACGCCCTAGACCTCATAGTAGTAGATTTGCTTGAAAAAAAGGAGACATTTATTGCCCGCGAATTTTTACATATCAACGCATGGCTCTATGTCCCACTTTTCAATGCCCACAAGCTAGGGCTAGATGTGATTGCCTATCTTAAACAACTCCATCGTATCTTTTCTAAAAATACTGATTTGCATTGTCCCCCATAAGCCTTTTAGAAAACGTTTAGCCCAAGATATGCATGAAGCGCATATACCCATGCAAATCTTCGCCCACCATGCAGACTATAGTTATTGGGTTTCGATAGTTCTGAACACCATCTTTGATGGGAGGATAGCTTGGGAGCGGGTATCTGACACATGTGTATTTAGGCGCATATTTTGGGATTTCATGGATAAAAACGCCCAACGCATAGACCCCGAACATCTATCCGATCTCTACACAGCACGGGTAATCCCCTTAAATCGTAACGCCCCTTTTTACAACCGCTTAAAAAATGATAACCCCAAGATTTTAAAAGACACCTTAAAAGACCACCCCACCATGTGCCTAAGCCCTAAATATTTAAGCCCCAAATCCCAGCAAACCTGCCTACAACTCTTTCAATCCCAAACCTACAACGCTAAAGACATTCAAGAGCAATTACACCTTGTGCGTTTGATTTCTATTGATGATAGCCCTTGTGTGTATTTAGACCCTAAGGACAAGTTGCAAACTTTTAAGTCTGACAATGAGATCTGTTTGGCGTTACAAAGAATGAAATTTTTATAGTGATCGCAACCTTTTTGGGGCTTAAAAGAGTTATTTCTTTTCCAAAGAGAGTTGGTGTTCTAATGCTTCAGCTTCTTCACAATCTACTTGGTCATCACTTTTTTTGCAAGCCTTTTGGTAGTATTCTAAAGCCTTGTTTGGATCGTTTTTAAAATAGAGGTATAAATCCCCCAAACCCGAATAACCACCAGCATCGCCTAAGTCAATTGCTTTTTGGTAATAGGCAACGGCTTTAGTGTAGTTTTTAGGGACATCTATTCCGTTGCCATACATCCCTCCCAAAGCCAAATAACCCTTAGTGTATCCTAGATCGCCTGCTTTTTGAAAGTATTCTACGGCTTTAGAAGCACCTTTAGAAATCTCCCCTTCATAGTACATCTCTCCTAAAAGAAAATAAGCCTCCCCACTCCCCATATCCCCCGCTCTTTTATAGTATTGTGCGGCTTTAGAGTCATCTTTAGAGGCATCGTACCAAGTGCTATGAGCGTTATATATCTCCCCCAAAAACAAATAACCATCAGCATTCCCCATATCCCCCGCTTTTTTAAGGTATGCTATGGCTTTGGAATAATCTATACCAACCCTGATAGACTTGCTATATAAATACCCTAGACCCACATAACCCCTAGAATCTCCCATATCAGCTAGCTTTTGATAGTATTTAAAAGCCTTTTGATCGTCAAAGTCGTGATTAAGGGCTTTTTCTGCGATTAAATAGTATTGATCTGCCTCTTTGCTCGCATGCACACTCCCCAAGCAACATATGCTAATTAAGACTAACTTAAATAGGCTTTTGATTATATTTGTCATTTTATTCCTTAATTGCGCAATCTAAGTCTATAGCTTGTGCACCTTTTTCCATACTCCAAAAACCCTAGCCCATCACCCACATCCGTAGCCTTTTGGAGATATGGAAGCGTTTATTCATACTTTATACAATCTTTTTCCAAAGCTCTCTTACCCCACTCTACGACACGCTTAAATTCAGCTCTATACGCTCGCAATTTAATAAAGCCAAGAGAACTAAGAGAAGTAGGCGAATCATTTAAGCTCCTTTTTCTAAATGTTTTTGCAACGCCATACAAATCGCGTTGTCAGACTTAAAGCTTTGGAGCTTGTCCTTAGAGTTAAGATACACACAGGGCGCGTTGTCAATGGAAATCAAACGCACAAGGTGTAATTGTTCTTGAATGTCTTTAGCGTTGTAGGTTTGCTCTTGAAAGAGTTGTTGGCAGGTTTGCTGGGATTTGGGGCTTAAGTATTTGGGGTTTAAACACATGGTGGGGTGGTCTTTGAGCGTGTCTTTTAAAATCTTGGGGTTGTCATTTTTTAAGCGGTTGTAAAAAGGGGCGTTACGATTTAAGGGGATCACCCGTGATATGAAGAGATCAGAAAGGTGTTCGGGGTCTAGGTGTTGGATGTTGTCATGTATTGCCCCTTGACCAAAAACACTAGCCATGATAGATGGAGTTTGCCCTAAATCAAAGATGGTGTTTAAAACTATAGAGACCCAATACCTGTAGTCTCCAGATGTTCCCTGAAAGAGTTCATCAAAGATGTTGTTAGTACTGCAACATGCGTTACGCATATCTTCAGCTAAGCGTTCTCTAAAAGGTTTATAGGGAACAATGTTTTTGAAATTTTTTTTCATCAAGTCTTGAAGTCTTTTCATTAAGTCTTGAAGTCTTGCTCGATTAAAGTCAATGATATTTCCAAAACTAACCTGCTTTTTAGAAAAGATACGATGGAGTTGTTGGAGATAGGCAATCACATCTAGCCCAGCCTTGTGGGCGTTGAAAAGCGGGGCATAGATCCATGCGGTGGCGTTTAAAAATGTGCGGGCATCTTCTGTAGGTGATGCGTCTGGGATATACATGACATCATCGAGTTTTGCCTCAAGAACAATATTTGCAGAGAATATGTCTAGAATGTCTAGGACATGGAGCATTGCCATATCCTTAACATGGGCTAAGAAAAGCTCTTCTCTTTTGTTTTTAGGCTTAAACTCTTGAAATAAGGGGACTTGCTTGGCTACAGCTTTGGCTAGAGGGATGGAGGCATCTGTGTAATCTCCTATAGTCTGAGTCAGATCGGTTAAGAGAACTGGATTGTCAGGCGGGTTTTTTAGATCATCATATATCGCAATAAAGGATTTTCGCATGTAGTCATGAAGTGCCTCAAATGCCTTGAGAAATGGGGTGTCTTTATGGCTTGGGGGCTCTTTGCCTTGCAGATTTAAGAGTAAGAGAGCTAAGAGAAGCAAGCGGATCATTTAAGCCCCTTTTCTAAGTTCTTTTGCAACGCCAAACAGATCGCGTTGTCAGACTTAAAGCTTTGGAGCTTGTCCTTAGAATTAAGATACACACAGGGGGCGTTATCAATGGAGATCAGGCGCAAGGAGTTTAGGTATTTTTGTAAGGGTTTAGGGTTATAGGTGTGTTGCTTAAAAATTTGCAAGCAAACGGCTTTAGCTTCTTGGTTTAAATACTGGGGTTGCAAACAAATGGTGGGGTTTTGGGTGAGAGTGCGTTGCATCGCTTTAGCCAAAGGGACTTTTGGCTTGAAGACAGAAGGAATTGTATAAAAATCATCCTCGGCAAGGACCATACGCACATGGGTCAGAGTTTCCCAATACAAATCCATATTGCTTTCATAGTAATTTGCAGCATTTCCCAAGAAGGCAAAATCGTGCGCCTGGTAATAAGCCATCCATGCGTTTAAATCTTGGACCTTGACCCCCCCAACAACACGGACAATCTGGATGGCCAAAAAATCTCTGTAACCATCCTCTGCATTTTTGCCAGCATCCTTTACATTGGAAGTAAAGTCGTCAGTCATGCCATTGTCGTGCGTCCCGATGGATTTAAAATCCTCAAAATAGTGGCGCAAGGCCGGGGTCTTAGGACCTTTGATCATGTCCAAACTATCTGCGCGAGCGTCCATAGTCATTCAAAGTGTAAAAAGGGACGGTGAGTCATCATCCTTGTCTTGCAATGCCTGCAAATAGTAGAGATAATCAGTGAAGTCCAAACCCTGATGATAGGCTTCAATCAAGGGGGCATAGGTCAATTCTGTGCCCCTTAAAAATTTTAGAGTGTGTTTTTTAGCGTCAAAGGGTTTCACACGCTTGGGAAACTTCATTTTCTTGCACTTTGACATATGGTTGTTGCAATAAAATTCGGGGGTCGAGTCGCGCAACAAATTAAAAATGTTATACATCTCAAGGGCTTTGAGCGCTCGGATCATTTGGGCTTGCTTGGGGGTTTTGGGCTGGAAGGCTTGTAAAAGCGGGATGTGATCGACAAAGGCTTGCAGGTGCTTGACAAGGGCTGGTGCTTCTTTTTGCATAGCATGCGAAAAGACCTTGTCTTGATTGATACGCGTGTAACGCTCTTTAAAATCTTGCTCATAGATTTTAACCACCGATGCGTGGGCTTGTTGCATTTCTTGGACCAAATCAACGCTGACAGCCCATAGGGGACTGATGAATAAAAGGGCGCAAATTAAACAGATCACTGAACCCCCTTTATTTAAGTGCTTAGCAAGCCAATTTTTATCACATTGAGTTTTTCAGCAATGTTGCGTGCTTTGCCGACTATATTAAAACAAGTCTCAGCAACCCTAGTGTTAATAATATTTACCACAATTATAAACGGGCAATCGGTTCAATGATCCCACTAAAATCACATGCACCGCATTCCCTTGTTAGAACTTTTTGTTTGTTCTTGATATTGACTGATCTTGCTGAGTGGTTGGACATAGAATTGAATATAGGTGATGCGATTGTCCATACCATTAGTTTTAGCTTTTTATAGTAAGGATGCTCAAAGTAGTGGAATTCTTGGACAGCTGGATTGAGCACGACATGCTCAACATTAATGACTAAAAGGTTTGATGATACTCCCATCAACTCCCTATTTATCCTCCTCCATTTTAGGAGGTACATCTATTTGTACTTTTCTATTACTTAAGAAGGCGGTAAAGGGTCTTGGTATACTTCCCACTGATGCTTTGGAACTTCAAGAGTTCAAAAGAGTGAAGTTACCATTTAGATAGTTGATTAGGTGGCCAAAGTAAGGTGTATTCACTCACTTGGATTTCCATGCTTTTAACTTGGGTTCTTTGCATGTCGTGATAGTTGATAGGAAACTTCCTAAAGAGCATGACATTTTCTTTAGCATAGGGGCAGAGTGCCCTAAAACTAGCGACTTTGATGTTTTTCCAAAACTTTTCAACGACTTTAGAGAGGTTTTTAAGGCTGACTTTAGTCTTAGTCCCTATCATCTCCTTAATATCCTCAACTTCAAACGCCAAGAGATCGTCCTCCTTGTCTTTAATTTTTAGGGGGTTGTTGTTGTGTTATGGTTTGGTCTTTTTGGGAACCTGTATCGGTATGAGCGATTGTGAGATGGCTTGGGTTTGGGTTGTTTGTGTGGGCGTAGTTGGCTAAGTATTGATCAGACTCCTTTTTACATTCTTTGATTAAAAATCAATTAGGAGTCAAATTCAAAAACGGGAGCATACAATTGGAGCATTTTTGCTTGTTTTTTGGCGACCTTTGTGGCTAATGGCTTGGCGCGTTTTGGTTATGTCGTGCTCATTCCTATGCTCATTGTGGCGGGTAATCTTACGCCTAATCAAAGCCTACAGCTGGGCATCGCCATTTTAGTGGGCTATATCTTTGGAAGCTTTAGTATTGGCGTTCTGCAAAGGTATGTAAGCCTAGAGTTCATCGCTAAGTTAAGTCTGCTACTCATCGCGCTAAGTTTCTTTGCCTGCTTTTTTGACTCTCTGCCTTTTGCGTGGGCGTGGGCGTGGCGTTTTGTGGCTGGGGTGGCTTCTGCAAGCTTGATGGTGCTGGCTGGTCCGCTGGTTTTAAGCCTTGTTAAAGAAAAGCAACGCTCTAGTGTTAGTGGATTTATTTTTAGTGGGATTGGCATTGGTGCGATCTTTAGCGGCTTTGTGCTGCCCTTTTTTGCGCCCTTCATCCATTGGGCATGGATTTTACTAGAGGGCTTGAGCCTGCTAGCTTTTTTCTTTGCTCTCTTCTCTTTAAAACCCCTCCATCCTCCCAAATCCCCCTCCCAAACCTCTAACTTCAAGCCTTCGTTCTTTTTCCTCTTGCTTATGATCTCCTATGTGCTTAATGCCATTGGCTATCTGCCTCACACGCTTTTTTGGGTGGATTATTTGGTGCGCGACCTGCATTTTAGTAGCCATACTGCGGGGGCTTCTTGGGCATTTTTTGGCTTTGGCTCTGCATGTGGTGCGCTTTTAAGTGGGCTACTAGCTAGGATCATCGGGCTCAAACAAGCTTCTATTGTAGTGCTTACGACCAAGGCTTTTGCCTGCTTGATTCCTGCCTTTTCCTCCCAGTTGGTGTGGCTTAATCTCTCCATTTTTTTAATGGGTTGCACCACGACGGGCAATGTTGCGCTCACTAATGCGATGGCTCTGCATTTGGTGGGCAAAGAGCACTTTGCGCGTGCCTCTTCTTGGCTCACTTTTAGTTTTGCTCTATTTCAAGCACTCTTTTCTTTTAGCTTTAGCGTGTGTCTACATCATATGAGCTTTTTTAGTCTGTTTATCTTTTGTGGGATCGCCTTGATCTTAAGCTTTATTATGTTGTTGCCGGTTAAAATAACTTAAAGTTTTTTTGAGTCAAGTTTTTATGATAAACTTAAAGTAGCTTCAGTTTTGTAATAATTGTTTAAGTGGCTTTTCCTACCGTTGGTAAAATGTTTTTTTGTTGCTAGCATCATACTTTTGAAAATCTACACCATATTGTGTCAAACACATGTGCCAACAGATTTTCTTACCGAGTAATGTAAATCACCATGTCTAAACTCATTTTAGATAGATAGCTATCGTAGCTTAGGGCAGTTGCATTGCACGCCTTAAGCGTTTCTGTCCGCATTTGGATCACACGGAGGTTGGTGAGTTTTTAAGCCTAAACGCCTCTTGAATAGCAGAGTTTCTATGTCTAACATCTTGCTAACTCCTATTTAACTTTTTTTCACCATTAGCTTTCTTGAGTTTGGTTTGTTGCTTGGTTTGCTATTGGTGCTGTCTTTGCTATCTTTTCCGCAAACTTTGCTGTAAGTATTCTTTTATTCTTGTTAGATAACTCTAAGATGTGCTTAAAGTCCTCTTGAATCTCTGTGGCTTCTTCAAACAACTCTAGCAAGCCCGCCCTTTGCATTTCGTCATTATCTCTTGCAAGTGCAAGACATAGCTTGTGATGTCCTCTGTGGAAAGATGGCAAGATTAATTGCATAAAATTAAAAACAATTTAATTTGTGGCATAAAAAGCCCATAGAATAGGTATTTTGTTCTTATTTTTGCAAGAATTTTTAAAGTTTTTTCTAGGTACAGATAGACTAAAAATTACCTTTTGACCACTAATATTATTTGTTTTGCCTGACTAGGCTAACATAGGCAATCCTTTTACGCGCTATTATAAAACACTTTAAGCCTGGCCATTACTAAGCAAAATTTAGCTAGAATACGGAAAACTTTTTTGGAGAAAATGCATGAAAAAAGGTATTCACCCTGAATATGTCCCTTGCAAGGTTACTTGTGTTACAAGCGGTAAGGAGATTGAAGTTCTTAGCACCAAAAGCGAGCTACGCATTGATATTTCTAGCTTTTGCCATCCTTTTTATACTGGCAGTGATAAGATTGCTGACACTACCGGACGCGTAGAGAGATTCCGCCAAAAATACAAAATGCAATAAGCCGTTGCTCAGTTTAATACCCACCCCCATTGGGAATTTAAAAGATGTTACCCTGCGTAGTCTAGAGGTTTTATCTAGTTGCGCTGTGCTTTTATGCGAGGATGTGCGTGTAACTAAAAGATTGCTTTTTTTGCTTGAACAAGAGGATTGGGTTCAGTCAGTGCTAAAAGAAAAGCAAAAGTCTTTGCGCCAAAAACGCTTTTTATCTTTTCACTCTCACAATCAAGAAGAGTTTTTGAAAAGTGTAGAACCTTGTTTTTTCACTAACCAACATGTGGGTTTTGTGAGCGATGCGGGGATGCCTTGTGTGAGCGATCCGGGGGCTAGCCTAGTGCGCTTTGCTCAAGAACGTGGGGTTTCTTATGAGGTTTTGCCCGGACCTAGTGCTTGTGTGAGTGCTTATGGCGCGAGTGGGTTTGAGGTTACAGAGTTCCATTTTGTGGGGTTTTTGCCTCCAAAGAGTGCAGCTAGGCGCGCTAAAATCGCTAGCCTTATGAACTCTCTGGGCGCGTTGGTAATTTATGAAAGTCCCAAACGACTTTTAGACACTCTTGGCGATTTGGCTTTGATGTGTCCTGAAGGGATTGTCTTTGCGACTAAGGAGATGAGCAAGCTCCATGCCTGCCATTTTAAAGGCACGATTTTGGAGGTGTCTACACAGCTCCAAAGTGTCCCCTCTAAAACTTTGCAAGGGGAATGGGTGTTAGTGTGTCTCTTGCCACAACAAGAGATGCCTAGCCTCTCTCTTAGAGATATTGAGGAGATGGACTTGCCCCCCAAGATCAAGGCAAAGTTATTAGGCAAACTCAAGGGAATACCCCCTAAAACTCTTTATGCTCAGGGTTTGGCATGATTGTCTTTGGCAAGCAGGTGATTTTGCACTTACTCAAACACCATCCTAGTCAGATTTTGGAATTTTATTTACTCAAAGAGATCGATAAAAAAACCTTTAGCTTGCTACAAGCACACCAACAAAAGTATCAGAGCGCGCTCTTGCGTGTGGATGCTAAAAAAGCCCAAGCGATGGCTAAGGGAGGCAATCATCAAGGATGGTTGGCTAAGGTTCTCCCGCCCAAATCTAGCGCTCTAGGTGTGCTTAAAAGTTTGGATAAGCTCCTTGTGCTCTGTGGCTTGAGCGATGTAGGGAATGTGGGCGCGCTCTTTAGAAGTGTGGCCTGTTTGGGTTTTGATGGGGTGATCATGGATAAAGCCCTGCCCTTTGAGGGATTGGCGCGTGCAAGTATGGGCGCGCTCTATGATGTGCCTTTTTGTGTTTGCCCTAATCCTTTGGACATTTTGCAGGGGCTCAAAGATGTCCGCGTGCATTGTTATGGGGCACACATTGAGGGGCAGAATGTGCGCCAAGTGGTCTTTAAACCTCCTTTGGCGATTTTTTTAGGGAGTGAGGGGGCAGGTCTAGCTCCCAAGTTGGTGCGGCGTATGGATACTTTAGTAAACATTGGCATGGAAGGTAAAATCGACTCGCTAAATGTGAGTGTAGCAGGAGCAATTTTAATGGATAGGGCAAGATAATGGACACACAAGACAAACTCAATGAGCTGGATAAAAACCTAGCTTTCCTAAAAGAAAAGGGTCTCAAAGAGATTCACAAGATCACTAAAATTGCCAATCCCAAACTAGAGGCGATTTTAGACAAGCGTTTTGAGGACTTGCAACGCGTGCATGCAGTGGGTTTTTTGCAGATTCTAGAGAAAGAATATGAGTTAGATTTGAGTCATTGGCTTGTCGAGTACGATAAAGTGCTTTTTGTAAAACCCCCCGCTTCTCCCTCTTTAGAGAACGAAACTACTCCTCCCTCAGAGGAACTTCCCTTTGTAGATACCAAGCGCTCCGATCCTGAAATCCTCAAAACTTTCCAACCTAAAAAAAGTTCTAAGTGGGCTTGGGTTGCGCTTGCGATCTTGCTTGTGGGCGCAGGGGTTTATACCTACCGCGACAAGATGCCTTTTATGGCTTCTAAGAGCGATCAGCAAACCCCACAGGTCTTAGAAACCCCTCCCCCTCAAAGCCAATCTGAGGCTTCAACTTTACAGAACAATCCTACACCACAAAACCCCTCCTCTCCTTCACCTCCTCCCTCTACTAATTTTGTAGACATGCCAACGCAAACTCCTACAACACCTTCTCAAGACAATGCACAACAGCCCTCCACACAAGAAAAAGAGGATTCAACACAGCAAACTCCTAGTGCAAAACCTGACACCATCCTCATCATACCCAAAGAAGAGATGTGGATGGAAACCATAGACTTAACCACCAAACGCAAAACTCAAGTGACTCTCAAAGAACCTTTTAGCTTAGAGACCAAAAAACATCGTTGGCTTTTGGCTTTTGGGCATGGGAGTTTATCTTTAGAAGCCAATGGCCAAACTTTGGATTTTGATCAAGAACGCCCCTTGCGTTTTTTATACACGCCTAAAAAAGGGCTACGGCGTGTGAGTTATACGCATTACCAAGAGTGGAGTCGCTAATGCCTTTGCTCAGATTTTATCTCTTGCTTGGAAGTTTTATTGCGCTTTTAAGTGGGGATCTTTTAGATGAAAAAATCAAAAATCTTGTGGGCAATCGTTTTTATCAAACCAACAAAAACTTTATTGCTAGGGTGTTTCAAAACCGGCGTGCTTTTTATATCCAAGACAGGCTACAGGTTAAAAAAGTCGTAGACACTCTTAAGGAAAATGGTTTATTGCCCCTAAAATTTGGGAAGCCGGGTATGCTTTATGTGAGTTTTCAGGCCAAAACCTCGCCTTTGTTATTGCTCAAAACTACACAAACCGTGCTCGCTTCTATGGGTTATGCGTATTTCATGATTTTAGAAGTGAACTATAAAGATTCTTGGAGCAAGGCAGTTTTTGCCCTCAAAACAGAATACGCCCTTGATCCAACCTTGATTGCCACTCTCTTTCACAAAAGGGGTTTTATCTTTGCCGATCTCAAGCGGGATAGTTTGCAGAATTGGAGCTATTATTTTGGGGTGCGCATTCCAAAACTTGCCAATACGACCACAATCATACCCTCAGGGAACTATCTCGATCTCAAAGAAATTAGCGGGGAGTATTGGTTGGACATGACTTATGGGGGGCGACTCAATATTGTTGCCAACACCCCCGTATGGCATCCTCAAATTAGCTTTTTTGACGCGTCTTTACATATGCTTGATTTCACACGCAGTGCAGACGCAACCTCAAAAATTAGTATTAATGTCCCCGATAATGTGCGTTTTGTTAAAGTGAGTGATGTAAAAAACCCCCTTGTGCTCAAGGGGGGCATTAAAGTTCTCTTAGAACCCTTGCAACATTAATCGCCCTATATTAGGGTTTTTGTAGTATCATGGCGTGTTTTAATTTCAAAAGGAGTTCTGAATGAAAAAATTTGTCTTAGGTGCTTTGTTGGCTACTGGTTTAGTTTACGCCACCTCTATTGATACTAGCAAGGTCAGCATGAGTTTTACTGCCTTTAAAACCCCCAAAAAGGCGGCTGTAGAAGGCACTTTTGATGGTGTGCAATACCATTTCAATAAGGACACCTCTAGTGTAGTGCGCATGCTAGACAAGGCTAGTGCTAGCATTGATGTAACCCATGTCAATCTGCATGATGAACTCAAAAGTAAAAATGTCAAAGAAGCTTTCTTTGATTTGTTTAAAGACAAGAATCTCAAAGTCTTTTTTAGAAATGTTGTAGAAGGCGAAAATCAGGGGAGTATCTTAGCCACAGTGCGCATGAATGGCAGGAGTGTCAAAGTGCCTATGACTTACACCATCGAAAATAACGAGCTCACAGCGACAGGTCTTTTAGATGTGCTTGAATTTGGCCTCAAAGACGCATTTGCTAAACTTGCCAAAGCTTGCGAAGTCCAGCATGAAAAACTTACTTGGTCTCAGGTGCGCATCACCTTTAAAGCAGGTCTCAAAGACTAATATGGCTAAAAAACAACTTGGCCACGCCCTACTGCATAGTATCAATGATTTTAACGAAGCTAAACAAGTGATCGCCGGGGGGGTTAACTCCCCTGTGCGCGCTTTTAAAAGCGTGGGAGGCACACCACCCTTTATTTTTAAGGGTGATGGGTATTCTCTCTATGATGTGGACGGCAATTCCTATGTCGATTTTGTGCAAAGTTGGGGACCCTTGCTCTTTGGCCATGCCGATGCACAGATTCAAGAAAGAGTGATTGAAGTTCTAAAAAGAGGCATGAGTTTTGGCGCACCTACAGAACTAGAAACTACTTTGGCTAAAAAACTCGTTTTGAGTTACGAGGGTGTAGAAAAAGTGCGCTTGGTGAGTAGTGGAACAGAGGCAACCATGAGCGCGATCCGTCTTGCGCGCGCTTTCAGTGGCAAGGATAGAATTATCAAATTTGAGGGGTGCTACCATGGGCATAGCGATAGCCTGCTTGTAGACGCAGGGAGTGGGTGCGCTACCTTTGGCGTGCCTAGTTCTTTGGGCGTGCCAAAAGCCATCAGCGATCAAACTCTTATCGCCCAATACAATGACATTGACTCCGTAAAAGCCTGTTTTGAGGCGGGGGGCGTGGGTTGTGTTATCATCGAACCCATCGCCGGAAACATGGGGCTAGTGCCTGCTAAACTTGAGTTTTTGCAAGAACTCCAGCATCTTTGTAACAAATATGAAGCTGTGCTCATCTTTGATGAGGTGATGAGCGGGTTTAGAGCTGGGGTTAATGGCTCACAAACTCACCACCGCTTAGTGCCCGATCTAGTTACCTTTGGTAAAGTTATTGGGGGCGGATTGCCCTTAGCGTGTTTTGGAGGTCGGGCGGAAATTATGGAAATGCTCGCCCCTGTGGGGGGGGTGTATCAGGCCGGGACTTTGAGCGGTAACCCTGTAGCAGTGGCTGCAGGCATTGTTGCGCTTGAAAAGATCGCTCAAGAACCCAAGCTTTTCTCTCGCCTTGAAGAGTTGGCCCAACGCTTTGTCAAGGGACTTGTAAAGATTGCAGCTTCTCATGGGATTGCTCTGCAAGGCTGTGTGAGAGGGAGCATGTTTGGTTTCTTTTTTAGCGAACAAGAAGTGCAGGACTTTCAAGGGGCTAAAAATTCCAAAACAGATCTTTATGCGCGCTTGCACCAAAAAATGCTCCAAAGAGGCGTGTATTTAGCTCCCTCAGCCTTTGAAACGGGCTTTATTTGTGCGCCCATGCATGTGGATATTATCGATGCCTGTTTGCAGAAAGCCCAAGAGAGTTTTTCTGAAATCGCGCATGGAATCTGAACCCCGTTTTAAACGCCTTGTGGAGGGAGCGAGTGTTTTAAGCTTGGGGATTTCTATTGTAGTGGCCGTTTTGATTGGAATTGGGATCGGCTATGGGCTCAAAAAACTCACCGGAGTCGCTTGGTTGTTTTGGTTAGGCGTGTTTTGGGGAGTGGGGGGGGCTATTTTAAATGTGTACAAAGCCTACAAAAAGGCTAAAAAAGATTTAGACACTCTAGCTCAAGACCCCAAGTATCACCAACAAGATGTGTAGCTTTAAGTGCGCTCTGCTCGTGATATTATGCAATGTAGTGGATGTGGGAGCAGTGGGCTATTTTTGGGGATTGTTGGGCGCGCTCAACTTTGAAGTCGGCTTTATAGGCTTCTTGTTAATTTTGCTAGCAGGCTATCAAAAACTCAAAAATACTTTGAAACAAGCTAAAGAAAAAGCAACCTCTAAATTTATGTTAGGGCTAGAAGTTAACTTTAGTTGGAGCAAGATAGGAGCTTATGCTCTCTTTTTGGCAGGCCTGCTAAGTTTGACCCACTTTAGGGTCTTTGAGCCCATCCCCTACTTAGTGGGGTTGGGCGTGTGTTTGGGGAGTGTGCTAGGAGTTTATATGCTTAGAAATCAAAGACATAGTTAATATAAAGAGAGGCGTTGCGGTGGTAGTAGAGAGAAACTTTATCATTGCCTGAAGTCTTTTGGTAATAATACATGGGGATAACCGGAACAAGCGCGCCAAACTCAAGACTTTGTTTATCAGAAAAGTTTGCCCTAAAGCCAAAATTAATGGGAAGCTGGAAATAGCTTTGGTGGTAGTCTTTGCCTTGAAGTTGTTTTGGTAAACAACCCGTTGCCATTGTAGTTTTTGTACGAGCTTGCCCCGAAGAACCACTACCACTATCACTTGGATTGCCTTCCACGATTGAACAACCTCCTGAAACAAGATCATTTTTCCCAACAATATGACCGTTTGCTCCATCTCCTCCGTTCATCACAGAACCTACCCAGCTATTGCCAATTAACTGGAAGCCTACAAAAAACCCCAACGCATAGCTATTGTCTTTGGGGACAAAAAAGTCCCAAAGAAAATCCATGCCAGCCCCGTAATTAACGCTAGCAAGCGTGCCCGTGCCAGACATACGCCCCACAGCGTTATAGGCAAAATTGGCATAGTAGCGCAAGCCGATGCGTTTAGATTGGCCAAAAAATTGCTTGTAGCCCGCTCTAATATTAAAGCCCCACATGTCGCTAGAATAATGTGTGTTGTAATCAACCACATTATTTTGTTTGAGATATTCCTTAGTTTCCATACGCGACCATTGGAAGCCTGCTCCAAGATAAGCGGCATTCCTTTCAGCCGATAAGGTAGATAAAGCAAGCGTGCTAAAAAGGCTCATGGTAGCTACAGAAGCCAAGCTCTTAGATAAAAAAGCCATCGAAAAACCTTTATTTAGTGAAAATGGAGATGAATCTCTGAGGCAAGATTTTAAGATAAATACATTAATTTTTTTCTTAAATTTCTTAAAAAAATTCAAAAAAGAAAAAATAAAATTTAGCCAAAACACCGCTCGATACAGGTGTGTTTTTCTAGTCTCCAAAACCCCCAAAAAACAGCCCAGATAGCCCTATTATGCGTCAATACCTACAAAGATTATCCCCCTATTTTTTACCTACAAAAATGCCAAAAAAACACCATATATTAATTGCCATATTTTTATAATAATCCCTTATTTAGCCCTAATCTGCTTTAAGAATTTCCTTAAGTATTGCAAGCCCTAAAAGCTAACCCAAATACTTGAGCACCAAACCCGCATAATAACTTGCCGCACGGGCTAAAAGGGCATCATTAAAGACATAGTTAGAAGTGTGGATGTAGTGAGTGGTTTCGTTCTCAAAAAAAGCGTAGGCGCACTTCCTGCGCTCGCAAAAATAGCCAAAGTCCTCACTTCCCATTGCAGGTTTATGATCAAAACAACAATCTTGCGCCCCAAAAATATCTAGGGCGACTTCTTGGGCTAGGGCGGTGGCTTCAGAGTGATTATTTGTGATAGGGGTAGCAAACTCGTGCGTGATGTTAATTTCCACTCCTTGTGCCAAAGCCACACCCTGACAAATTTCTTGAATACGCTTGGCGACTAGCTCCCGTGTCAAAGAATCTAACGCCCGCACGCTCACTAGCAACACAGCGCGATCGGGGATAATATTATGCGCACTCCCCGCATTCAAAGCCCCTACACTCACCACCGCGCTATTTTGCGGGTCCACATTCCTAGATATAATGCCTTGCAATGCCAACACTAACAAAGAGGCCACTAAAATCGGATCTTTGGTTTTCTCCGGCGCGCTAGCGTGCCCACCCTGAGCCTTAATCTCTAGGGTGTAAGCGTCTGAGCTGGCCATCATCGCGCCCGATTTAAGATAAAACTTTTTATCACTCCCTAAGGGCATGTTATGCCATCCAAAGATCAAATCGCTATCAAACTTTTCTAGCAAACCCTCTTCAATCATGGCTTTTGCACCGCCTAAATTTTCCTCAGCGGGTTGAAAATACAAATGCAAAGTGCCCTTAAAATCTTGAGTGGCTAGGTATTTGGCTGCCAGTAGCAAAGACGCGCTATGCCCATCATGCCCGCAGGCGTGCATGCGCTGTGGGGTTTGGCTTTGATAATCTAGCCCACTATCCTCTTGGATAGGCAGAGCGTCCATATCCGCGCGTAAACCAATTTTCTTAGCAGAATCGCCCTTCTTGAGCACCCCTACTACGCCGGTTTTACCCACCCCCGTATGCACTTCATAGCCAAATTCTCTCAATTTGTCAGCCACTAACTGAGAAGTTTGGACTTCTTTAAAACCCAATTCGGGGTGTCGGTGGATTTGGTGGCGGATGGCTATAAATTCCTCTTGCATCGCAACAATTTCTGGGATTAAATTCATAGAGCTTCCTTGTTAATCTTTCTTAAAAATGCGCTTGATTTTATACCACAAGCTTTTTTGGCGTTTTTCTTCCTCTATTTCTTTCCTAATCTCCTCTACGGGTCGATCAAAGACAATCTCTATATAATCTCCGCTTCCATCCTGAGTTTCAATGCGGATCACATTATCCGGGGGGGTTCTGGAAGTTTCTCCATCGTAGCCCGTTGTTCTACTGGATTCTCAGGCGAATCTACAGGTTTTTTAGATTCCGGTGCCTCTTTCATGCTCTCCTCCTGTAAAACTAAAATCTCTCTTTTTATCTACTAATCTTAGGATAATGTAGAGATCATAAACTCATTTTAAAACTTCTTGTTGTTGGCCTCTTCTAAAATATTTTTAGCGATGCGTTGCACATTCTCACTAATGGTTGAAGAAGTGGCTGCAATCTGGGCGTTGTGTGCCACTGTTTGTTCTAGCTCTTCCATAGCCACATTGATTTGTGCAATACTCTGTGTTTGTTCTTCTATTGCACTGGTTGCATCATTAATAGATTGGGTGAGGGCCTGCGTGTTTGTTTCAATTTCTCCTAGAGATTTTTGTGTGCGCTCGGCCAGTTGGCGCACTTCATCGGCCACTACCGCGAACCCACGCCCATGTTCTCCCGCTCTAGCTGCTTCAATGGTTGCATTGAGGGCTAGCAAACTAATTTGATCGGCGATTTCAGTGATGGTAAGCACAATTCTTTGAATCCCTTCAGATTGCTCAATAACCTCTCGATTTTTGGCATGAACACTTTGGGTTACCCTTGTAATCTGTTCAAGAGCCTGAGTAGTCTGTTCCAAAGAGTGTGTCTGCTGTTTAGAAGCATTGTCCATGGCATGTGTTGTCTCATTTAGAGCGTGGGTTTCTTGGGTAAGCGCGTTGGCAAAATTCAAAGAGTTCCGCAATGAGCTCACAATACTTGTTCTTAGAGTGTTGATATTGTTGGCTAATTCTAAAAATCCCCCTCGCAGGTTCGCTGTATCCATACCAATTCTAAAATCATTTTTAGAGTAAGTTTGCATGGTGCTTGAAATATTATAAAAAATAGATTTGAGCGCTACCAAAAAGGCATTGAAATTGTTTCCTAAATATTGAAGTTGAGGATTGGTGGTTTGGGTGTGGATATTTTGTGTAAAATCTCCTGTACGCGCTCCATCAAGCGCATTCAGCACTTCTTGTGAAAGCTTTTGATCGGATTGCAAATGCGCTACAGTTTCTTGAATGCTACTATTCAAGGCGCGCGCCATTTGCCCTAATTCGCATTTTGAGTGAGATTGAATAGGATTGGGAACACCTTGTTTTTTGTAGCTCACGAAAGAGAAAAAATCTTTTAATCCCCCATCAAGTGCTTTAATATTGCCAGTAAGGGTGCGATAAAAGAAATAGTATGCAGGAATCACAACAAAAAGCAAGAAAAGCAAAACAATGATGATATAGATATGAAATGTGTTGGTGAGTTTTTGATTAATATTGTCTACAATGATTTGCGTGCGCGCAGTAATATTATCGGTATACACTCCCGCACCAATCCACCAACCGGGCATGCCCTTAATCTCCTCTGCATAAGAAACTTTTTCAGCATCGCGCATTTCTCCACTGGCTGAAGGCTTTGGAAAAATATAGCGGACAAAACCTCCGCCACTCATAGCGACCTTGTAAAGTTCTTGGATAAAAAGAACACCATTTTTACTTTGCAGATCTTTTAAATTCGTGCCCATAGGGTAGTGTGTGGCTTGGCTTGTGTAAATGACATGATATTTATCATAAGCAAAGAAGTAACCGGAGTTGTCTTTTTCAAAACGAAATTTGCGCAGCATCGCATTAATCACGCGTTTTTTATCTTCTTCGTGGGGGATATGTTCAATGGCATATGAGAGACTATGATTCAAAGAATTTACTGCAAGTTTGAGCCTCTCTCTTAGCATCTCTCTAAAATCCGTACTGACAATTTCATTGATTTGCTTAATAGAAGTTTGATTATTGTGCACAAACATAAAAAGGGTCACCACTGTTACAACAATAGTTAACATCCACAGGACGATAACTTGTTTACCTAGAGAAAAAGAGGGTCTGCTTAACTTGTTCAAGGCTAACTCCGTTGGGGGGGGGGGGGGTGGAAGGAAACTCATGATTTCTGAGGCCCAACATATTGGCTGTCCTTATCTCATTTTGATGCGCGTAATAATAATGTAGTTTATATAAAAAACTTCATAAGCCTCCATATTTTCAAGAAATTTTATTCATGGATGTGTCGAACATGCTCGCTGTAGTGTTGGCTAAATACATGCACCCCATCTTTATTTTTCACAAAGTATAAAAAAGAAGTCTTGGCCGGAAAAATCGCCGCCTTAATGGCTTGTAAGCTTACACTGCCCACAGGCGCATCGGGCAAACCCTTATGCTTATAGGTATTATAAGAACTATTATCCTCAAGGATGCGCGCACGGGTAACCTTTGTGTGGGAAAATTTTCCATAATTTAAGCTTCCGTCCATTTGCAAGGGCATGTCTTTTTCCAAGCGGTTATAAATCACGCCGGCGATAATAGGCATTTCTTGGGTATTAGCTGCCTCTTTTTGCACAATAGAAGCTACAATGAGATTTTTCTCCCATTCTTTTTTGTTGTAGTGCCCTAAAAACTCCAAACTCCATTTTTCATACTGCTTGGCTGTGTGCTTGAGTAAATAATCTACCAACGCATTTGCCGAGATACCTAAAGCAAAGCGGTAAGTGTCTGGAATGATTGCAGCCTCTTTGTAAGACGCTTTAGATTCGTAGGCTTTATAGAGGTCTGCTTCTGCTAATTTAAAAGTAGTTGCAAGATTCTTCATAAAAAAATAAAGCGTTTCACCCGGAATAAGGGTGGTGTTTTTGTAAATTTTCTTAGAGAGGGTTAGGGCATATAAAAAGTCCCCCTTGCTAATCTCTTGATTGGCATTAATAGGAATGGCAATATAGCCACTCTTAGGGGTTTTCCATAGCCCTAAAGTCCCCATTGTGCGCAAAATCCACAAATCTAAGCCATTGAGTTCACCCTCCAAACTTTGGGCCACATGGCGCAACGAACCGCTTGGAATGTAAAGCGTGTCATGTGTTTTTATGGGTATACTCAAATAAAACAAAAACGAAAGCCAAATGATCAAAGCTATCTCTAAAAGAATGCGCTTTCCGGTGATTTTATGCGCCGTGTTAGGTGCTTTATTATGGGGCATATTTGCGATTTTCAAAAATGGCATCCTCATCTCTTCCTTGCAATTAGGAAAATTGCACATTGAAAAATTCTATCTAAAACTTGATAATAAACTCGTGCTAGAAATAGGACAGCTTGATTTAAGAGAGGTGTTAAAAAAAGATCCTAAAAAAACCCCTCCAAGTCTCAATACCATCATTCAGGGCGTGCGCTATAGTTTGTGGATTCTCTCTTATTTTCAAAAACTCAGTATCCAAGAGATTGTTTTTAATGCCAAAACTAAGGCCCATATTCTCTTTGATGGTAAAACTTATGAGTTAAACTTTCCGGGCATTCAAGCTAAATTTTTACTCCAAGATCGCAAAAATCTTTCTCTCAAACTCCTTCAAGCCACCTCAACTCTTTTTCATGCGCGCGCTCAAGGGCAGGCGCATTATAATCTTCACACCAAACAACTTAGCTTTGACCTAGATCTCTCCCCTCTTAATGATGTTGCCAATCTAAGAAAATCCAACTTAATCGCGCATGCGCAGGGTTTGACGGATTTTAATACTTTGATTCTCAAATTGAGCACCAATGAAATCCACCATTTGGATTTTCTTAAACCTTATTTCCCTGAAGGTAGCCACCCAGTGGTGCAGGCTTGGCTTTTTGATAATATCGATTTCTCCAGTGTTAAAGTCAGCGTTGCCAAAGCCACCTTAAACCTCAAAGATAAAAATATGGCCAAGACACTCTTAGATAAAATCAGCGCACAAGCCATCGTAAAAAATGCCCATGTGCGTTTCCAAGAAAAACTCTCCCCCATCAATGCTAAGGAAGTTATCTTAGAGCTTAAAAATCGTTCCCTCATCATTGAGCCTAAAAACGCTATTTATGAAACCATGCCTTTGGATAACTCTAGTGTGCGCATCGATCATCTTGGCAAGGGGTCTTCTTTGAGCGCAGACATCAAAGCCACCCCTAGCCGTTCTTTCCAAAGCGTTAAAAAAATTCTGCAAGCCTATAATATCCCTCTACCTGTAGCAAAAATGAACGCGCCTTTGAGCGCTGATCTTCTCTTGGGCGTGCAATTTCTCCCCAATAAGCGTTCTTTATTTTCCATACAGGGCAGTATAGAGGTTGGCGAGGGCTCTTTTCTCCTCTATGACACCCCCCTTTACACCAAACAGGCCAATATTGTCCTAGACATTAATCCGGAACACAAACGCCTCTCCATTGCCACCTCCCACACGCGCTACCATAATATGGCTGATATGGACGCTAATCTCATGCTAGATTTTGTAGCCAAACAACTTAAAGGGAATTTTGGCGTGCATAAAATCCAAATCAACACCAATAACGCGATCAATATGCAATCTTTTAGCCCCTCAAGAACTCTACCTAAAACTCTGCCCGATCCCATCAATGCCGCACACCTTCCTAATATTGTCGCGCAAGGAAAACAAGTCCTAGAAAAACACATTCTAGCCAGCATTAAGGCGCAAAACCAAGAGGTTTTTAGTAAGGATGTGATCTATGCCCATGCTAGCAATCTACCCACCCTAGAATTTAAGCTAGATTTTTCTAAACCCCAAGAGTTGGGATTTGATTTAAGAAATCTAGGCGTAGCCGGAAAACTAAAAAACGGGCTTTACACTTTGGAGCTTAAGGATTTTCGCAAACTCTTTGGCATCTCTCCCATCCTGCGTTACTATGGTATTAAAAAGGGCACTCTGCACTTGAGCAGTCCGGATTTAAAAAATGTGAAATTTACAGGCATTGTGCAACAACCCTTCCCCCTCTACCACCACGATGGTAGACGGCTGAACAACATCTCTTTTTTAGGCACTTTCAAACCTGAGGGGTTAGAGATTTTTAGCGATGATGGGGCGATTATGGGGCGCATTCAAGGCAAACAACAGATCTTCTTCTTCAGCGATCTAAACTTTAATGTCGATGAATTTTTAAACGCCAAGATTCCCTTCATTAAAGACATGCTCACTCCAAGTGCCACACGCCCCACCAAAGCCCAAATCCGCAACGAGAGCGCATTTATCCGTGCCAAACAACATTATGAGAAGTTGCACAATATCCAACCCATATCTACCATTATCAGCGCGAATAACACCACCCTCACGCTCAAATCCTTCCCTTTAGTTTTGAACAATATTCGTCTTGTTGTGCGTGATGATCGCACCATGATTGATGGAAACTACCACCATGCGATGTTGAGCGCGGACATTGTGCATGGAGATGTGATTGTGCGTGCGCGCAATTTTAGCGGGGATTATCTCAATTTTGCTCTCCAAAGGGTTACCTCTCAAAATCTTATTGGAGGCGGACTTTATGGTCTAACAGGGGTTTATCGCAATCAGGTGTTTAATGGAGAATTACGCATGCAAAATACCGTGATTAAGAACTTCAAAGTTTTGCAAAACATTGTCAATGTGATCAATACAATCCCTTCCCTCATTGTTTTTAGAAACCCCCGCTTGGGCGCGCATGGTTATGAGATTTCTAAAGGCCGTGTGCTCTTTGGCGTGAGTTCGGACTATCTAGGACTAGAACATATCCAACTCTCAGGCACCACTTTAGATGTGGATGGCAATGGAATCATAGAACTGTCCAATAAAAAAACAGATCTCTCCTTAGATATTTCTACCATCAAGGGATTTAGCAATGTGATCAACAAAATCCCCATTCTCAATTATCTTATTTTGGGTGGAAGTGGCAAGATTTCTACCCATGTTCATGTGAGCAAGACGCTAGACAACCCCGCCATTAAAGTTACTCTAGCCAAAGACATCGCTCAAGCTCCTTTTAAGATTTTACGCCGTATTTTTACTCCCATTGATATTATTGTCGATGAAATTAAAAAAGGACTCGCCGACCATGACTCTGCTAGATTGCCAGAAAGACCATCGCTACACAATCCTTGAAATTCAAGGCGCAGACACTGCGCTAAAAGATCGCTTCTTATCCTTTGGGATTCGCCCGGGTGTGGAATTTACGCTTTTACAACATTCTTTGCGCCGCGCCACCTTTAGTATCTGTATTGATAACGCCCAAATCGCTCTGCGCTCCCATGAAGCCGCTTTACTCCATGTGTCTCCGCTATGAAAACTAAAGCCCAACACATCAAAGCCCGCCTTGTGGAGCATTTTGGCAACCCTAGCACAGAGTTGCACTATGACAACACCTACCAACTTTTAGTCGCCGTCATTCTCTCGGCCCAATGCACAGACGCGCGTGTGAACGCCACTACCCCCGCCCTCTTTGCACTCTATCCAAATGTTGACAGCTTGGCGCGGGCTGATTTAACCACACTTAAAGAGTGTATCAAAAGCATTTCCTACCCCAACAATAAGGCCAAACACCTTATCAAAATGGCCCAAGAGGTCTGCTCGCGTTTTAAAGGCGTGATCCCTAGCACACAAGCAGAACTTAAAAGCCTCCCGGGCGTGGGGCAAAAAAGCGCTAATGTCGTGCTCTCCGTGTGCTTTGGCCAAAATTATTTGGCGGTAGATACCCATGTCTTTAGGGTCGCCCACCGCTTGGGGCTAAGCCAAGCCAAAACCCCTCTGCAAACAGAAAAAGACTTGAGCGCGCTTTTTGAGAGCGATCTCGCACAACTCCACCACGCATTGATTCTCTTTGGGCGTTATACCTGTAAAGCGCTCAAGCCTCTGTGTGAAAATTGCTTTTTAGGGGATCTCTGCACGCATAAGACAAAATCTAGTATAATAATCTCAAAGACTTAAGGGCAAACATGGATCAACAAGGCAATAAAGAAACACAGGGTGTGAATATCCAATCTAACCCAACCCTAAATATTCTTACGCCCGTTAATCCTAAAATCAAAAAGCAACCGACTCTAAATCCTAGAGAGATCGAGCTTACAACTTACCTAGAAGAATTGATTGAAGACTATAAGGGTCTGTTAGATATGGAAGTAACTTTCATGGCTGAGTTGGGCTCAACTTCTATCCCGCTAGGTGAGGTTTTGCGTTTTGAGCGCGGATCGGTGATCGATTTACAAAAGCCTGCCGGGGAGAGTGTGGATACTTTTGTCAATGGGCGCGTGATTGGTAAGGGCGAGGTGATGGTCTATGAAAAAAATCTTGCGATCCGCCTCAACGAGGTTTTGGATTCCAATGCCATTGTCTATTACATTGCTAAGGACATGTAGTTACCTCAGAATGTGGCGATCCATCCCTAGCTATCTTGTAATATTCTTTGCTTTGTGCGCTTTTTGTTATGCCCAAAATTCTCTTGAGCGTGTGCAAGCCACTCCACTCTCCAACCAAGAACCTCCCGGAGTTGCTCTAGATCTTCTCTTTAAGAACCCCTTACGACAAACCCCTAAAATCGCTCCCGATCAAGTCATCACTTTGCATGACATCGCCCCTTTTGTCCCAAAATCTGAACGCTTTAATACAAGCGTCTTACAATCTTTGGATATTTTTCATAAAAACAACACCCTTTTTATCGTGCCCAAAAGTCCGCTACTTTTTGGTGTCCAGGCTAAACTTTCACAAGATAAAACTTTTCTGCGCTTAGAGTTTACCCCTTTACTCACTCCTGAAAACAAGCAGGTTTCCAAAGCATCTCCTGCAAAGAAAGAAGATTTTCTTAAAAACCTTCTTCCATGGGATTATGTGTGGAAAGTGGGGGCTGTGATTGGAGTTTTGTTATTGATTCTTTTTTTAATCAGAAGAAAAAGTGCGCACCAATTCCTTTTCCCCAAAGTAGGTTTAGAGCCCAGCGTAACTTTTGTCAAACCCTTAGATGCCACCCATAAGCTTGTAACTATCGAAGTGCGCAACCAACTTTACTTGATCTTGCTCAATGCTAATCAAAGCGTGGTCTTAGATAAAATCGATCTGGACTTTTCGCTTAAAAAAGACTCCAATCGCCTTAAGGAAGATTTAGTGGAAGAAACAAAAGAACGCTTGCGCCATTCCAAACTCAAGGGCACGCGTGTCTAATCGTGCTTTAGCCTTGGATAGGGAGTTAATCAACCGGCGTTCCACGCGTAATTTTTATATTTCCCTACTTATTTCTTGTCTCTTACACCTTTTAATTTGGTTGTTGGTTGATTATGGGCACAAGCTTTTTCAAAAACCCAAACTTGTGAAGCTCAATCCGAGCAATCTCTTAGTGCTCAAAAGAGGGCGATCGCTAGACCCCACCAAACACACACAAGGCGCGCTCAAACCCTCAAGAGCAGCCCCCCTTACAAACCCCAACTCTAGTCCAGAAAGGCGCGTTGTGCGCAGGGAACGGCATAGATCAAGACCACATCACCATAGAGAGAGGCATCAGATTGAGCGGCCTCGCCCTGAACCTGTGGAAAGGCATGTGGAACGCCCACGCCCTGAACCCAAACCAATACCAACCCCACACCACCAAGAAGTCGCACAAGATGGTCATAAAGCCCTTAAAAAAGTCGAACAAGCTCCTCATAAACCAAACCCTCCTGCTCCAGCCCCCCAAGTTCCTAAACCCGAACCCAAACCCGCTCCCCACACTCCAGCACCTGTAGCCTCTAAACCAAAACATAGACCCCTCTCCACTGCCAAACCCGCCCAAGATGATTTTAACCCCAACAATCTTTCTTTCTTGCCCTCTGAGCAAACTCCGCCCCCAGTGCCACAACAAAATGCCCGCGCTACGCGTAGCTATGAACATGATAAAGGTTTAGATAGCCAAACGCGTAAAGATATTGATGATCTCTACGGGGAGGAATTTGGAGATTTAGGCACAGCGGAAAAAGATTTCATTAAAAGCAATTTGAGCGAAATTGGGCGCATTACCCAAAAATACCTTGAGTATCCCAGTGCGGCCGGGTATCTAGGACAAGATGGTATCGATGCGGTGGAGTTTTACCTCCACCCCAATGGCGACATCACCGGTTTAAAGATCATCATGCCCTCCGGGTATAAACTTTTGGATGACAACACCATTAAGACCATCACCATTGCCTATAAAGATTACCCGCGCCCCACCACCACCACCCTAATTCGTATCCGCGTGCGCTACTTTATCTACAGATGATCACGCTACACAACCCCCTAGACATGCATTTGCACCTTAGAGAGGGGGATTTGCTCAAACAGGTATTGCCCTTTAGTGCCAAATGCTTTAGCGGTGCTGTGGTGATGCCCAACCTCACAACTCCTATCACAAATACTACCTTAGCCCTAGAATATGCCCAAGAAATTCAAGGTCTAAGCCACAATTTTACCCCCTTTGTTGCCCTCTATTTACAAGAGAGTTTGAGCGAAAACGAATTAAAAAAAGCGCATGCGCATGGTTTATTTTTGCTAAAACTTTACCCCAAAAACGCCACCACAAATTCCTCTAGCGGTGTAGCAAATATCCTAAGCCCCTCGATGTTAAAAATTCTTAGCATCGCTGAGGAATTGGGTTTTATTCTCTGCGTGCACGCCGAGAGTGGCGGGTTTGTGCTAGAGCGCGAAGTGGAGTTTCATCCCATTTTGCACACCTTAGCCAAGCGTTTTCCCAGACTCACCATCATTTTAGAACACATGAGCGATGCGCGCAGTAGAGCACTTTTAGACACATATCCCAATCTTTATGCAACCTTAACTTTGCAACATATCAGCTACAGCCTTGATGATCTTGTAGGGGGCGCGCTCAATCCTCATCTCTTTTGCAAACCTCTTTTAAAAACTCCCCATGACCAAGCCACACTTTTAGACCTCGCTTTAAAGGCGCACCCTAAAGTGTGTTTTGGATCGGATAGCGCGCCCCATTCTATAGAGAATAAACATGCATGCGCTTGTGCGGCAGGGGTTTTTAGCGCCCCCATTTTGCTTGAAGCCCTCACAACCCTCTTTGATGCGCACCATGCCCTAGATAAACTCCAAGCTTTTATTAGCGATAACGCCTTGCGTATCTATAACTTACCCAAGCGTGTAACTTTGCCTCAAAAATCCATCACTCTTAGCAAAATTCCCACTTCCGCCCCACAAATCCCCGAACTCCTCGTGCCTCATTTTCCCCTCAAATGGCGCGTTGATGCGTAGTGCCTTTCTTGCCCTTTTTTTAATCTGTCTGTTTGCTTTGCCCGGTTTTGCCCACCCACTTGATCTTTTTAAAAAACAGCCCATCCCACCCCCCCCTGTGCAAAGCGTGCATTCTGCAAATTTGGGCGCGCTCCCCAGTGGGCATTTATTGGTGGTGTATTTTGGAGGAAGCGAAGAGGGTCTACCTGATGTGTGTATTTATGGCAATCTTTACGACCCAAAAACCAAAGTTTGGAGTCCAGCCTTTAAACTTCTTTCGCCCACGCAGTTGAGCACGCTTTCAAAATCTTATATCGAAACACTAGGAAACCCAGTTTTGGCTATCCTCGATCATAAAGTCTATCTTTTTGTGGTAGGGGTAAGTCTAGGAGGGTGGGCGACTTCTAGGATTTACACCCTGCAAGCCGATCTCCCTTCTCTTTTAACCCAAAAACCCCATCTGCATTTTATCTCCACCCTCTCTTTAAGCCCCCTGCTCAATATTAGCCATCTTGTGCGCAATGCTCCACTGCCTACAGAGGACGGGGGGTTTATTCTGCCCATCTATCACGAATTAGCCACAAAATTTCCCCTCTTGCTCAAATTTGACTCTAAGGCGCGTTTACAAAGAGTGATCAAGCCCAATCATCTAACCTCCCAACTCCAACCTACTCTAGTCCCCTACCAACAATGCGCACTGATGGCTTTTAGAAGCTCTAAAGACACTCATCTCTACACCCAAACTTGCAAAGACCTATTGCATTGGAATCCTCCCATTCCTAGCAATCTGCACAATTATGACGATGCGCTCGCCCTCTTCAACGCCAATCATGAGACTTACCTTGTTTATAATGCCCCACTCCCTAATGCCTCCTCTAGCCGTAGCTCTTTGCGTCTTGCACGCTTTGCTCCCACTTCTAAGAGATCAAGCTATTTTGATCCCCTTGCTATCTTGGATCAAAGTTTAGAGGGCGAGGTGAGTTATCCTAGCGTGCTTGTCCTGCAAGATACAATTCATCTTGTCTACACCAGGCACAGGCGCACAATCATGCACCTTACCCTCAATCAAGCCTTGCTCAAAGCGCTCTAGTGGATTTACTGCCCCCTTATTTGGTATTGACCTTTGTCTTTGGGGCTTGCGTGTGGGTGAAAGCGCGCCGATACGCCCTCTTTCAAGCCTTGCTAGTGGGTGGGCTCTTGCTTTGGAAAATCCCGTTTTTGCGCCTTTTGAATGGAAGCGATCTTAATTTAGCGATGTTGCTTATAGGGTTTTTTGGACCTTTGAGTCTGCTAACTCTATTGCTCACACTTTGGGCATGTTTGGCAAAACAACTTCACCTAGACCCCCTGCCCCCCTCAAGCGCGCGTTTTTTAGCCCTCTTTGGATTGCTTGTCTTTTTAAACACTTTGGGTATCTTGCCCCTAGATTTTATTTACACTTCCCCCTTAACTCTTGGCTTTTGGGCCCTGCTAGCCTTTTATGTCCATAAAATCCTAGGCACGCTCTTTGTCCTAATTCTAATCTTTAACTTTATACACCCTAGCGCTCTGCCCTATAATCTCTATATGGACGCTTATCTTTGGCTCGTTGCTCTGTGGTGTAGCCGCCCTAAGATTTGATAATAGTTTGGATTGCATGGGTGTTATTTTCTCTGTGCACATGGATAAGAATATTGATCGCGCTTTTGAAAAACCTCTCCACCACCTCGAAGGGCAGAGAGGAGCGCGCGCCCATCTCAAGGTTAAGCGCGATAGCCTCTAGCACATCCTCAACACTATTAGCATGCAAGGTTGTGAGCATTCCTCTATGCCCTGTGTTGCCAAAACGCAAAAATAAAAGCGTGTTGCGGGTGTCTATTTCTCCTACCATGAGGCGATCGGGGCGCATGCGCACCGCCATATTGAGCGCGTCCGTGTAGCTAAGATTCTCTTCATTCTTGCTCACTAGCAAACCCACTGCATTTTTAAAGCGATCCAAATGGAGCTCTTGACTATCCTCCACACTCACCACCCGCGTTTGCTCAGGGATACACGCCAAAAGCGCGTTAAGAAGACTTGTTTTACCACTAGCCGTCCCCCCGCTAATTAAAATATTCTGCCCGCTTTGCACCATTTCTTTTAAATCTTGGTGGGTGTATCCACAAGGCATTTTAAAAGCCTCTAAAGGAAAAATCTGCGCGCTGGGCACGCGGATATTCAAGGCGATTTGGTTGTTAGTTGTGATACTAAAATGACTTACACTCACACGACAACGCGTAGCGGGCAGGGAGGCGTGCAAGGTGGGGTGCGCGTCATCAAAATGCAGGCGGTAGTAAGTGGCAAGTTGCTCACAAAAACGCAGTAAAAACGCCTTGTCTAAGACCTCATCGTGCACACAAGCGCGCCTACCATCTAAATAATAAAGCCAAATTTCTTTTTCTTGATTGCTGAGTAATTCGCTAATCCCCCTCTCTAAATAGGGCTTAAAAACCTCTATTTGGGCTTGTAAAACCCTATGCGTGGCTAACATCGCTTTAAAGCTAGGGCTAAATCCTCTGGGGTGTCTATGCCGATGCTAGAGGTCTCTACTAAACTTGTCCCAATGGGCTTATGGTGGTAGAGTGCGCGTAATTGTTCTAGTTTTTCGATCTCCTCTAGGGGGCTTTTAGGCAGGGCGCAAAACTCTAGCAAGGTAGCGGCCTGAAAACCATAAATACCAATATGTCCATAAAGAGTCCGCCCTATTTGATCGCGATCACAAGGGATAATAGAGCGAGAAAAATAGAGCGCGTGTTTTTTCCCAAGCACCACCTTTACCACCGCATTAGAGCGCGCTTCTTCCTCAGAGATCACTTTAATACAGGTGTGTATAAATTCCGTGCTTTGCGCCTCATCAAGCAAGAGGGCGATGATTTCAGGTTCTAAAAAAGGCTCATCGGCTTGGAGATTAAGCACGGGAGTGTGTAGAGGTAGTTTAAGGATTTGGCAGGCTTGGGCACAACGATCTGTGCCACTGGGGTGGTTAGGGTCTGTGAGCACGGCTTTTAGACCAAAATCTGTGCATAAATTTACAAGCTCTTGTTCAGCGCACGCTACCACGACTTCATCGACAGCTTGGGCGTTGCGCGCCGTGCGCACCACCATAGGCAAACCCCCAGTATCTGCTAATAATTTTCTTGGAAAACGCGTAGAAGCCAATCTTGCTGGAATTAAAATCATATCAAGCCTTTAGGTTGTTGTAAAACTCGCGCTAATGAGAGCTTTAAAGCGTTCCCCGAGCGCGCTAGGGTCTAAAAGCGCGCGCGCTTTAAAGGCCTCTTTTTGGTAAGTAGAAAAAGGCATGTGCGCCCCAAAGAGTTCTAATAATTGGGGCAATCCCATGCGCACTAGGGCAAGACTCTGTGTGCCATAAAATAGAGTGTGTGCGCCCTGCTGGTTGATTAAGGATTCTAATCGCTGAAAATCCACATCGTAAGTGAGATCAATTTTTTGATAAAGCTCGTTGAGATTGCTTAAAATCTCCTCAAAATCAAAAACGCGGTGTTGAAAATACCCGCGCAAATCAATCGCATCACGAGCTCCATACTGCCCATAATCAAAGCTGACTAACACCCATGCCTTAGTTTTTTCTAGGGCATTTAGCAAAGCAGAGATACAGGCCTCCCAATGTGGCATGCAACCCTCTTGGGTGTAAGAAGCTTCATGCCAAAAGGGTTTAAAGTGGGCATCTACAAAGAGTTGTGCGCCCGGGCGCACCAGCTCGCATGGAAAACTATCCCAAAGTTCGTTATTGTAAATAAACACGCTCTGTGTGGGGGGGATGTTCAAATCTAGGGGGCTAGCCACACAGCGTAAGTTGCTTCCCATTTGTGCGAGCCGTTTTTGTTGCAGTGTCCTTAATTCCTCTAAAGGCTCTACACTCACAAACTCCACTTGTTCTAAAACACCTTGACTCAAAGCCCGCAAGAAAGAAAGCACATCGCCTAGCAATTCCCCCCCATGCGCGCCCATCTCTACCACGCTTAAAGGTAAAGTTAGCAACCCTTTTTCTAGCAAACCTAACAGATAAAAAGCTAGAGTGCCCCCAAAAAACTTACTCGCGCTCACAGAGGTGTAAAAATCTCCTTGAGTGCCAATGCGCGCTTTTTTGTAGTAACCTCCATCTCCATAAAGCCATGCATGCATCAAATCGCTAAAAGGGCGGGACATCAAGCCTCTTAGGGGGCAAAAATACGCTGGTAATCCACACGGAAGCCTCGTAATAAATCTTTAGCCTGATGGCTTTTGAGCCAATGATAGAAAACCTCCCCGCGCGTATTTTTGCAAGGTTGAGTCCAAAAATAACCCACATAGATTTTATAAAGCAAGGGTGGGAAGGGATGTTTAGAACGCTCTTTGAGGTATAAGCGTGCAGGAATGAGTAGAAGGTCCGTAGATTTATAGGGTTCTAAAGCGCGCATGGGTTTAAGATAGGGGGCTAGAGCAGGATTATACAAAGCGCGCGCGAGGGCTTGAGGACTAGAGGCATGGAGACGGGTTTTCCATGCACTCAGTCCTAGCACAAACCACAATTCTTTAAAAACCCGCCTGCCGGTGAGTTTGGCAGTTTGCAAGGCAGACTTAGAGAGCAAAAGCCCATCCAAATGACAAAGACGCTTAAAAGGGGGGGGTTGCCACTTGAGCGTGTCATGGGGTCTATCTTGAGCAAAGCCACTTTTTAATAAGTCTAAAAAACCCTCGTGATTGCCTAGATCGCTCCCAATTTGAAGAGTTTGTGCCCCCATAGACACAAGGGCGCACAAAAAGAGGGTAAAAAAGCGCATCAAAGGGCGCGCGCGATGGTGTTATGGAGTCTTTGGTTGAAGTCTTTAGCGTTCTTGAGTGCACCACTCTCCAGCAAGCACGCGCTCTCAAAGAGTAGATGCGCCACATCTGAGAGTATAGATTTATCCTCGATGTTTTTGAGTTTTTGCACAATGGTGTGGTTGATATTGAGCTCTAGGGTTTTGGGTTTTGGAGCGACCTCTTGACCCATTTGGCGCATTAAATTTTCCATCATCGCATTTTGCGCATCGCCCACCAAAGCGACCACAGAGTTTAAATCCTTAGAGAGGGCGACATCCTTGATCTCATCTTTAAGGGCTTCTTTAAAAGCCACCACAACAGGGTTAAACTCTTGTTTTTCCGCCTCGCTCACTTCCTCTAATTCTAACTCTTTAAGTGTCTCAGCGGCGCGCGCGTCTTTAAGAGGGGTTTTATCATATTCGTTCACACCCGGAATGACAAAAGAGTCGACCTCATCGCCCATTAAAAGCACTTCTAAGCCTTTTTGAGCGTATTTTTCCAAAAGAGGGGCGGCTTTGAGTAAATCTAAATTTTCTCCAATCATGTAATAGATACTCTTTTGTGTTTCGGGCATGCGCTCTTTATATTCTTTGAGAGAAGAAAAATCCTCGCCCTTAGAGGTAGCAAAACGCAAGAGGTCTAAGATTTTATCCTTATTCTCAAAATCGCTATGCAAGCCCTCTTTGAGCACTTTGCCAAATTGTTCATAGAATTTTTTGTAGGTTGGTGTGTCTTGAGCCAGAGTGGCGATTTCGCCTAAAATCTTTTTGGTGGACGCGCTCTTGATAGTGGCTAGGATTTTTGTTTGTTGCAAAATCTCACGGCTCACATTCAAGGGCAAATCCTCGCTATCGATGATCCCACGCACAAAGCGCAAGTATTGGGGTAATAATTCTTTATCATTGTCGGTAATAAAAACCCGCTTGACATAGAGCTTCACCCCAGACTGGTAATCTACGCGGAATAAATCAAAGGGGGCTGTGGCGGGAATGTAAAAGAGAGTGGAGTATTCTAAACTGCCCTCAACTTTGGTGTGAATCCACTTCAAGGGCGCGCTATTATCATGGGCAAAGCTCTTATAAAACTCTTCATAATCCTCATCTTTGAGCTCTTTTTTATTGACGCGCCAAATGGCTTTCGCGCTGTTAATTTGGCTGTGTTTTTCTTCTGTAACTTCTTTTTGCGCCTCGCCCTCGCCCTCTGTTTTGCTCTCTGTGTAATTTAAAAAGATGGGAAAAGGGATATGCTCAGAGTATTTTTTTACAATATTCTCAATCTCCCAGCGGCTAGCAAAACGGCTCTCCTCCTCTTTGAGATACACAGTGATCTCTGTGCCAAAGTTTTCCTTAACACAGGGACTAATTTCATAAGAGCCCTTGCCATCGCTCACCCACGCAAAAGCCTGATCGCTCAAGGCTTTCTTGCTCTGCACCACCACCTGATGCGCAACCATAAAACTAGAATAAAACCCCACCCCAAATTGTCCAATCAAGCTGCTATCTTTTTTCTGATCCCCGCTTAAGCTAGAGAGAAAACTCTTTGTGCCAGATTTAGCAATCGTGCCCAAATTTGAGATCAATTCTTCTTCTGACATACCAATGCCATTATCGCGAATGGTAATACTCTTGGCCTTTTCATCAAAACTCAAATTAATTTGAGGCACAAAATCCAAATGTTTATATTGCTCATCACTCAAGACAAGAAAATTCAGTTTGTCTAGCGCGTCTGAAGCATTAGAGATCAACTCGCGTAAAAAAATTTCTTTATTGGAATAAAGAGAGTGAATCATCAGATCTAAAAGTTGATTAATTTCTGTCTGAAAGGCGTGTTTTTGGCCCATAAAAACTCCAAAATTAAGATATAAGCCCAAGATTATAACACAAAAAGCCATTTTAAGACACTCAATAGAATATGCTAAAATAGCTAGAAACAAAGGTTTTTTGTGTTTCAAGTGGAGTGGCAAAAAAAATTGTCTGCTTTGTTGGAAAAATCAGCCTGCCTGCATTTAGGCGTTTTATTTAGTGGCAATGGCTCTAACATGCAAAACCTTATTGAGGTTTTTAATGGGCAAAGCTTTTGGCATCCTGCGAGCCAGCAACATATCGTTTTAAAAGTTAAAATATGCGTGAGTAGTCGCCCTAAGGCTTATGGTATCACTCGTTGCGCTCAATTAAAAATGCCCTGTGTGGTGTGCCAAGAGGAAGAGAGCTTAATCCAAGCCCTGCGAGGTTGCGATCTCATCTTGCTAGCAGGTTATATGAAAATTTTGAGCGCGCGCTTTGTGCAGAGTTTCCCCACTATCAATATCCACCCCTCTTTTTTACCCCACCACAAGGGCAAGGATGCGATTTTAAAGAGCTTTGAGAGCCAAGAGGGCATGGGAGTGAGTGTGCACTGGGTGGACGCACAAGTTGATCACGGACCTCTTATTCTCCAAGAAACCCTGCAAAGACTGCCTGAGGATTCTTTAGAAGATTTTACTCAAAGAGTGCACGCCCTAGAGCAACGCCTCTATCCTCAAGCGCTTTTGCAGGCGTTAGGGCTTGAAGCTTGAGCGATTTTTTAATTCTAGCGACCATTGCCCCGCTCGTGGTACTTGCCCCCTATGTGAGTAATTTGATTAAAATGCCCGTGGCGGTGCTAGAAATTCTCTTTGGTGTGTTGGGGGCGTATGTGGGCTTATTTGCCCCCAACCATAGTTTTGATTTGATGGCTGAAGTGGGGTTTTTGTTTTTGATGTTTTTATGCGGCATGGAAGTGGACTTATACATGCTCAAACAGCTCAATAAGGTTTTACTAAAGCGCATTTTGATCTATTTTGGCGTTCTCTACACCCTCTCATCTGCGATCACTCTTGGTTTCAAACTCCCCGCTCTCTATATCATCATCTTACCCATTGTGAGCTTGGGGATGATCATGACTTTGGTGCGCGATTATGGAAAAGAGGTCCCTTGGCTAGATTTAGTGCTCAAAGTGGGGGTGTTTGGGGAACTCACCAGTATTATTTTATTAGTCATTGTGGATGGGATTTATTTACATGGACTGAGCCTAGAGCTGAGCAAGACTTTAGGCATTCTTTTGGCTTTCATGGTTGCCATTAGCGCTTTGGTGCAAATCTTTAAAATTCTTTTTTGGTGGTTTCCCCGCTTAAAACTTTTTATCATGCCCCCTAATAACCAAGCCAATCAAGACATTCGCTTCACTATTATGATGTTCTTTGGTTTGGTAGTTATTGTAGGCTGGCTCAAACTAGAATTAGTGCTAGGGGCTTTTTTAGCCGGCACCATTGTCTCTACCTTTTTCCCCCATAAACATGAGCTTTTTAACAAGCTTAATGATGTGGGTTTTGGATTCTTTGTGCCGCTTTTTTTTGTGCATGTGGGCTCGACTCTCAATCTTAAAATCATTATTGCCAATCCTACGCTCATCTCTCATGCCTGCGCTATCATGTGCGCCATGCTTGTCTTGCATATGAGCGCAAGTTTCACGCTTTTTAGAGATTATTTTAATCCCAAAAACACCGCGCTTTTTGCCCTGAGCGCGTCTATGCCTCTAACTTTTCTGATCACAGCGGCTAGTGTGGGCTTAAGCGTAGGGGCGATTGATCAGAACACTTACTATTCTCTTGTGATGGCCGCCATTTTTGAGGGCATACTTTTTACCAGTGCCATTAAATTTTTTAACCGCTCTAAAGTGGCTAAAATGTCAGCTTAAGTGCATAAAATCCAAAGGAAGTCAAATCTCAAAATCTATGCCTTAAGCGATTTGGTTGTTTTTGAGGATTATCATGCCTATTGTAGAGAAAAATAAAGGAGTTTTCATGTGGTGTTTAGGGATTGAAAATAAAGACAGCGGGTCTTTGGATGTATTGGAGGGTATTTTGTGCCGTTATGGGTTTTCTAAATTAGTCGGAGGCGTGTATGTTCTGCACCCTCTTTATACAAACCCATTGGTCCAAATTTGCACATGTGTCCAAGAGATTAAATCTAGCATTGAAAACTCTAAACTTGAAATCAAGACTTTTAAAATCAGCGAATTAAATGATTGGGGAAGTTGCTCCACAGCGACCAAAAGTATTACAAAGCCTAAGACAGCTTACATTCCCCCCAAAAGCACTTACGATCACATCGGAGAAAAGAGTATCGCGCTCTCAGAGACCATTTTTAAAGATCATGATCCCAAAGACTTAGAAGAATCTTATTTCCTCTACACTGACGCGGGTATTAAAGAGGATGAGGTGATGTGTGGGTTTTGTCTTTATGGCTTTAAAGAGGGGCGTTTTGAAGAGATCAACCGCTATAAATGCCCCTTGCATTCGAGCTTGAATGAGAGTTTTAAGGCTGAGAAACAAGCCATTGTTACTAGCATGAAACACCTACACGCCATGCTCAAAACCCATAAACTAGACCCTAGCTACAAGCTTTTTGTCATCGGGGACAACCAAGCTGTGATCAACAACTACCGCCTCAAAACAGAGGGGTTTGTGCTAGAGAGCGACTTTGCTAATATGGAATATAAATGGTGTCGGCGCAACGAAGACGCTTGTAATAAGGTCGTCGATGCGATTGTCAATCTCAGAGGGTAGCGCGCTTATTTGCACGCCTTTTCATAGCCCATAGAGCAAGCAATCTGCCAATGTTCGCGTGCTTTATTCCAATCTTCTTCAACTCCTTGCCCACCCGCGTACATTGTACCAATTTTGTAGTAACTCCACCCATTCCCCATTTCTGCAGCTTTTTGGTAATACTCTAAAGCCTGCTTATAGCTTTTTTGGACAACACTCGACCCATGCTTATAAATCCCATTGTAGTAGATATTGCCCAAACTAGCATAAGCATTGGCATCCCCGTTTTTGCCCCCTTCTTGGTAAAGCTTGATAGCCTGCTGGTAGGCTACCTTGATTTGCTCGTGATCTGCCGAATTGTTTGCTAGCATGTTGGCCCAATTGTAAGTCCCATCACCGCTTTTTAATCTCATCGCACTTTGATAATAATCCATCGCCTTTTGGTAATCCTGAGGCACGCCATCGCCATCGCGATACATATTGCCCAAGAACACATAAGCCTTTGCACTACCCTCACTACCCGCTTTTAAAAAGTTTTGGACTGCTTGGCGGTAGTATTCGCGCGCTTTTTGGTAATTTAAAGACACGCCCTTGCCATTGTGATACATCCACCCTAAAAAATTACAAGACCACCCATCTCCCTTTTTAGCCCCCGCTTCAAAGTGTTCTATAGCTTTGACATAATCCTGTTCCACGCCCCGACCATAGTAATACATCACACCCAATCTATAATCCTTAGGCTGTCCCATTTGGGCGGCTTTTTGGTAATACTCAAAGGCTTTTTTGTAATCCTGTTCTACCCCCTTACCATCGTTATAATACAAATCCCCAATGGCGTTGTATCCTTGCCCCTCTCCCATTTGCCCCGCCTTTTCAAAGGCTTCGATCGCCTTTTTAAAGTCTAAGGACATGCCACCCTGCCCATTCGCATAATCTTTTCCTAGGCGCATATAGCCTTGCGCCCCTGCTAGCACAGCTTTAGGCGCGCTTTTTGCCTCTGTGGCTTGGGGTTTTTGAGTTTGCTGTGTTTCTGTGGGCTGTGTTTGAGCAGGTTTTGCCTCTGTGCTAGGCTGAGGTTTATGTTGGGTATGGCGCGCATCCATCGCTTTTTGGAAATAAATCCTAGCCTGTTTGTGATCTTTGGGTACACCCGCCCCGATCATATACATGTTGGCCAAAGCCCGATACGCGTCCGCACTCCCCAACTCTGCGGCTTTTTGATAATTCTCTAAGGCTTTGGCGTAGTCTTTGTATTTGTAAGCTTCTTTGGCTACAGATAAATATTCATCTACCTTAGGGTTAGCATATGCTACAGAAAAGCCCAAAAAAACACCTAGCGTTACTTGACACATTCTCGATCTCATCATTCCATCCTTTACAAAGTAAGGTCATGGGTATTCTAGCACAAAAACCATATGCTATAATTGCCCCACTTTGTTTAGAAAAGGGTGGTTGTGAAGCGTTTTTTACGATGTTTGGTGGCGTTATGTGCCTTGGGTGTGGGTTTAAAAGCAGAAGAATACGCGATTGACAACGCCCATAGCCGGGTGGGTTTTAAAGTCAAGCATCTCAAGCTTAGTTCTGTGCATGGGGATTTTAAAAACTACAGCGCGGTGATTGACTTTGATCCAAAAAGCCATGTCTTTAAAAAGTTGGACGCAACCATTAAAGTGGTATCTATTGATACAAATAATGCCAAGAGAGACGCACATTTGCGCTCAAATGAGTTTTTTAAGGTGGAAAAATACCCCGATTTGCACTTTGTGATGCAAAAATACGAAAAAGTGAACGCAAGTCATGGGCGCATGGTAGGCACTCTCAACATTGCAGGAGTGGATCATAAGGTGGTGTTGCAAACGGAAGTGGGGACAACCCAACATCAAGGGCAGAATAAATTAGGTTTTTCTTTAAGTGGGAAAATCAAACGCCTAGACTTTAAATTAGCTCCAGAAAAATCCACACATCTTATTGGCGATGTTGTGATGTTAGACATCGAAATCGAAGCCACTCAAAAATAGCGTGCAACTCAATAGCGAACAAATCCAAGCGACCCAAGCGCGTTTGGGGCGCAATCTCATCATCGCCTCAGCGGGCACGGGCAAAACTTCTACCATTGTTGGGCGAATCATACACTTGTTAAAGCAAGGGATTAGCCCCCATGAAATTCTCTTACTCACCTTCACCAATAAGGCGAGCTTAGAGATGAAGGAACGCCTAGCCATCCACACCCCGCATGCCCAATTCATCCAAGCGGGAACTTTCCATGCCACAGCTTACCGCCACCTCAAAGAACTCTACCCTCATTTGAGCCTCAAACAACCTAAAGAATTATGCGTCTTGTTAAAAAGTGTGCTAGAGGGTATGCCCGCAGGAGAGGATTTTTATAGCGCGAATTTTCTCTACGATCTGCACTCTTTGTATTTAAACGCACAAAGACCAGAGAGTTTTAGTGATTGGATTATTGCGCGTAATCCCGATCAAGAAGAACACGCTGAATATTACGAGATCGCTTTAGGCTTGTTTGAAGAACTCAAGCAAGAACACCACTATGTGGATTACAACGACTTGTTATTGCTTTTTAGACAAAGAATGCAAGAGGAAAGGGTTGGTTTTGTGGAGGTGCTCTGTGATGAATACCAAGACACCAACCCTCTGCAAGATAGCATTTTAGATACCATCAACCCACCTAGTTTGTTTTGTGTGGGGGATTACGATCAAAGTATCTACGCCTTTAATGGAGCGGATATTTCCATCATTGGGAATTTCACAACTAAGCACCCTAACGCGCGCGTCTTCACGCTTAAAAAAAATTACCGCAGTTCACCAGCAATCCTAGCCTTAGCCAATAAAGTCATTAATCATAATCCTAGACTCTACCCAAAAAGCTTGGAAGTTGCCAAAACCACCAGTTTATCTACTCCACAACTCTTAGAATTTGAGGAGTTATTTTTGCAGTATAGGGGGATTGCTAGACATATCGCTAGTCGTGGGAATTTTGAAGAAGTGGCGGTGCTATTTAGAAATAATAGCAGCGCGGATGGTTGCGAGGCTTCTTTGAGGGAACTTGGCGTGCCCTCTAAGCGGCGGGGCGGGGGATATAGCTTTTTTGATGCTAAAGAAGTGCGCTTAATTCTTGATGTGTGTGCGTTTTTGAGCCATCCTAAGGACATGATGGCGAGCTTGCAAATTTTGAGTTATGGGCATGGGATTGGCAATGCTGTAGCTAGAGAACTGTATATGGCGTTGCAAATTTTAGGCGATGGAGATAGCAAAAAAGGTTTATTGCACCCCAATAATAAAGACCCCTACCCACAAAACAAGCAAACAGGGGGGTTATTTGAAGAATTTTTTTCTACAGAAACAGCCATGCGTTTTAAAAACCATGTCCCCTCTACTTTCAACACCCACCCCCTTTTAAAGCACCCCAAACTCACCGCCACCACAGCAAGCTTTTTAGGAGATTTTTTCACTCTTTGTCAAACCCACCCTTTAAGCCCCCAAGAAAATATTTCTCATATCTATAACTCTGCGTGGTTTAGGGCCATAATGGAGAATTTGACTAAAGAGCGCGCCAAAAATAAAGATGGAAGTATAGACAGCAGGAGGCAGGAAATCGCCGCACAGAAAATCTTGCGCAAGATCACACTTTTAAGCGATTTGGCAAAACCTTATAAGAGTTTAAAAGAATTTTTAAGCGCGATGGCATTAGATGCGAAGGAAAATTTAAATGGAGAGGGGGTGCATTTACTAAGTATCCATGCCAGTAAGGGGTTAGAATTTAAAGAAGTGTATGTGATCGACTTAATGGAGGGGCGTTTTCCTAACACTAAACTCGCCAAGCAGAGCGGAAGTTTAGAAGAAGAACGCCGCTTATTCTATGTGGCCACCACACGGGCTAAAGATCACCTCTATTTGTCCTATGCCAAGAAAGATAAGATTAAAGATATTGAATATCGGCCTTCATGTTTTCTCAAAGAAGCGGGCCTCATTCCCTAAGATGTTACCTCAAAACCCCCAAATGCAGATATGCTAAGTTAGTTAATGTGTGCCATGTTCTCTGTAAGCCAAGGCGTGCTATAAAAACATACCAAAAAGCAAGGAGCGCGTTTGGAAAAGTTTGTGGATCGCAATTATTTCTTGGTTACCAAGACAAATATTAAGGGTGTGATCACCTATGCTAATAAGCCTTTTATAGATATTGTGGGGGGCGATGGGGAAAGGGCTTTATTGGGCAAACCACACAATGTGGTGCGTCATCCTGATATGCCAAAACTGATCTTTAAAATGATGTGGGATGCGATCAAGCACAAGCAAGAAATTTTTGCTTATGTGAAAAACAAGACTTTTGATGGAAATTTTTATTGGGTTTTTGCCAATGTAACGGCGTCTATTGATGCGAAGGGGGAGGTCGTGGGCTATTATTCTGTGCGCCGTGCGCCTAATAAAAAAGCGGTAGGAATTGTGAACACTCTTTATAAAAATCTATTGGCTGCAGAAAAACGCGGAGGCGTGCAAGCAAGCGCAAATCTCTTGCAAGAAAGTCTTGATAAAGAGGGGTGCGACTATCACGAGTGGATCAATAGACTCCAAAGATTATAAAGGATAAGTAATGTTAGGCTTTTTTAAAGGTAGAGATGACACTCTACAAAAGATTCAGGACCTTGTGAACGCCGTTCGGGATGGTCATTTAGAACACCGCATCACCAATATTAATGAAAAAAGCCTTTATAGCGCTATTGCCTATGGACTTAACGACTTGCTAGATCAAATAGAGTCTGTGTTTAGAGAGATCAACGCCTGCGTGCAAGCTGCTCATGAAGGCAAAGATTACCGCACCGTCTTTTTAGAGGGTTATCGGGGGGTGTTTAAACAATATGCCCAAAATGGAGAGGTACAAGTTGCTGGGATCACCGCCATTAACAATAGTGAGATTGTGTTACGGCTTGCCGCAATGGATGGAGGGGCAAAGGGGATTAGGGATGTGATTGCCAAATTGGATGATAAAATCAAGCAATGCGTTACCAATAAAAAGTTGATGGAATACATTGAGGCCAATTCAGTGGCCAGTCAGGAGCAGGTTCGAGGTATTCAAAAGGATCTGTCTTCTTTTAATGAAAATTGTACCCATATTGGCGCAGTGATGGATGATTTGGGCAATAAGATGGATTTTGTGATGCAGGTAACCAATGTGATCAGTGATATTGCCGATCAAACAAATTTGCTCTCTTTAAATGCGGCCATTGAAGCAGCTAGAAGTGGGGAACATGGACGAGGCTTTGCAGTGGTAGCTGATGAAATCCGCAAATTGGCCGAAAGGGTGGCCAAAGAGGTCAATAGCATCAAGGAGAGTTTTAATCATTTTCAAGAGGACATCGTCAAATTAGGCAAGGAGTTTGATGAAGTGGGTTCTCTTAGTGCAAGCATCCAACAACATTTTGAAGCGTTCCACGAACTTTTAAAAAAATATGTGCAAAGCAGTCACGAGAGCTTAGAAAATAACCGCGAGTTAGAGACAGGTTTAAAACATGTCATGCGCCATATTGAGTGGATTATCTTAAAAATGAATCTTCATAGAAGCGTGATTACTAATGAGAAAAAGAATATCGATCTAGAGAAGGCCGTGAATACGGAGAGCTTAACGATGGTGCATGAAGTTTTGGACCATCTCAAGGCGCATTATAGGCATAATGAAGTAGAGGAGATGGTCGAACGCCTGCGCACTTTAGATGCAGTTGAAGTGCCTTGATTTAGACAATCCATGTTAAAATTCCAATAAAAAGGGTCGCAATGAAATATGTAAAGCTTGCAATAGCGGTGATTTTCACCTTAGGTCTTTTTATGGGTGGCTTGGCCTTTGAACGCTTTGTTTTGGGCAAACACTCCTCTTTTAGAGAGGTTAGCAAAATCACCATGCCCCTCCAAGTTGCCCAACAAATCACTCCAAAAGCCTATAGCGCACACTTGGTTTTTAGCAGCACCAATGCACTTTTGGAGGCCAAAAGTTTAGAAGCCACTCAGAAACAAGCGATCAAGGAGAGCTTTAATCAAATCAATAAGTTGGCTAAAGATAGTGGTTTTTGCCAGCAGACCTCCTATAATTTGCACCCAAACTATAGTTTTCTCAATGGCAAACAAGAATTGAGCGGGCATGGCTTAAACGCCGTGATGATCTGCAATCTATCCACCTCTAAACTTGATAGCTATGAGAAATTCAAGAACAAAATCGTGCAGATTGCGACTCAAAATGGGTTTTTTGTCCTCAACACGCCTGCTCTTTACCCTAGCATGCAAGATATGGATTGGACTCCTCTACAAAATGCGTTATTGAAGAAAGCTCAAGACAAGGTTGCAACACTGAGTCGAGAGCTCAAAAAACAATGCCGCATGCAACACTTGAACTTTTTCCCCGATCGCGGGCCCGTGCGTTTTAGTGCGCAAGAACTAGAAAAGCCTGCTCCTCAAACTTTTAAGTTGATGGCTAAATTGGGCGTGCATTGTCAGTAACCCCTCCTTTTTGCGGGCATAAAAATTTTATGCCCTTTGCTCCATAAATTCCTTTAATCTTGCTAGTCCTTTTTTGATCTGTTCGAGCGAACAGGCATAGGACATGCGCACAAAACCCTCCATCTCAAAGGCAGAGCCGGGCACCAACGCCACGCCTTGACTCTGTAACAAATCTTGGCAAAACTCTACACTAGAATGAGGGATTTTAATCCACACATAAAAAGCCCCCTGTGGCTTGAGGCAACTCAGACCTTCAACGGTATTGATCCCTGCATAAGCCACATCGCGGCGCTCCTTAAAAGCCAAGCGCATGCGCTCCACATCTGCATTCACTGCTCCACTGAGGGCGTACACAGCGGCGTATTGGGCGATGGAATTAATATTAGAAGTGCTATGGCTTTGCAGAGCGACCATGTGTTTGAGTAAAGTCTTATCCTTAGTGCCCAAAAAGCCCACACGCCAACCCGTCATACTGAAAGCTTTAGAGAGTCCATTAATAGTGATGGTGCGCTCTAGCATGCCAGACAAGGCTCCAAAGGCGTAAAATGCCCCATCATAAACTAATTTTTCATAAATTTCATCGCTCAACACAAAGGCGTTAGAAGTGGCGATTACTTGGGCTAGGGCTTCTAATTCCTCTCTGGAATAAACCATGCCTGTGGGATTAGAGGGGGTGGTGAGCACGATGATTTTGGTTTGGGCATTGAGCGCGCTTTTGAGCTGTGCGGGGGTGATCTTAAAACCGCTCTCTGCGTTGGTGGGCACAAAGACTGCTTTAGCTCCACTATAGCGCACAAGCTCTGGATAAGTTACCCAACAAGGGGTAGGGATAATCACCTCATCTTCAGGATTGAGCAAGGCCTGAAACACATTAAACAGGCATTGCTTGGCCCCATTGCAAAGCATCACCTCATCGGGGGCATAATCAAGCTGGTTTTCTTGCTGGAATTTTGCGCTCACGCTTTTAAGCAGATCGGGTATCCCTTTTACGGGAGTGTATTTGCTATGTCCTGCTTGAATTGCCTTGATAGCAGCTTGTTTGACACTCTCTGGAGTATCAAAGTCCGGCTCACCTGCGCTAAAACTCAAAATATCTCTGCCCTGTGCCTTGAGCTCTTGGGCTAAGGTAGTGATGGCTATGGTGCTAGATTCTTGAATCTGTGTGATTTGTTTAGAGTACATGATAATCCTTGTGCTTAGTATAAAACAATCCTACATACTAGCAGTGCAAACATGAAAATTCGCTATAATTACAAGTTTAGAGAATTGGTTTGCTAGGCTCTCTAATCTAATTTTGCTGTGAAAGGGTTCTTGTGTCTTTTAACACAACAAACAACAAACAACAAACAACAAACAACAAACAACAAACAACAAACAACAAACACACACTTCTAAGCCTTAGTGTTGCCACACTTCTCTCTTTATGCCCTCTGAGTGCAGAAGATAATGGCATGTATGTGCAGGGTGGTTTCCAGTATTCTAACTTTTCAGGGCAACGCACCCAAGATCTCACCTCTTATACCTTTGCCCCTGAAAGTGGTGCTTCTTGTGATGAGTATCATGGTGCGGATTATTTACCCGGCTCAACAACTACATGCCGATGGGGTGGTCGTGTGGGCGTAAACCCCTACAATGGTAATTTATACGGCGCAGATATCCAGCTTGGATACAAGCAATTTTTTGGCAAGAGCAAGCACTTTGGATTGCGCTATTATGGTATGTTTAGCGGACAGGGTGGGCGCGCTAGCTCGGTTGTCACCAGTATATTCAGGAGTACTAATATCTTAAACCAACCCTCTGCTAACCTCTTTTATGGTGTGGGGATGGATGCCCTCTTTAACTTCTATGAACGCAATCACCGTACCTTTGGGATGTTTGTAGGGTTTATGATTGGAGGGAGCACATGGCTGATGGGTAAAAGCACCTCTCCGGATAACTGCCAATGGACAACAACGACAGAAACAGCGACAGAGGTTAAAACAGCCTGTGCAACTATGAACGAAAGTTTCAAAAATGAAGCTGATCGTATTAACAACCCCTACACGCCACCCGGTGCCACTCCTAAGGAAAAAACAGGCAAAGCCACTTTCTCCCCCACCGCCTTCCAATTTATCTTTAATGTGGGTTTACGCACCAACTTCACCAAACATCAGGGCTTTGAATTTGGTGTGCGTATTCCCACTATCGACGATCCCTACTTCACCATCAAAAACACAAAAGGCGAGGGCAATGGATACTTGGATGGAGGGATTGATTCAAGCGAAAAAGTTATTTTTAGACGCAATGTTGCCCTCTATTGGAACTACGCCTATAATTTCTAAAATATTGGGGGGTTAACCCCTAAAAGTTTCTATACAGACAAAGCCTACAAAAGCAGATGTTTTTAATTTATTTCTGGGGGGAGGTTGGGTTAGTTTTTGATTTTTAGACAAAAAAGATCAAAGTGTCAAAGTATAAATTTTTGCTATAATAAAATCTATGCGTTGCTTGCTCCCCTTGCTCTTTTTGTTGTCCGGCTTGAGCGCGGTTTCTCTTGTGCCCTATAAAAGGCAATATATCGATTTGCTTAGTGAGAACGATGCCTATATCGATCCCTACATCGATCGCTACTACACGGCTGGGACACGCATCGGCTGGGCGAGCAAGGAATACGATTTTAGCCACTCTAAAATGGCATGGCTAGACTATTTGAGTTTACAGATTCAAAAGCCTAAAGTCAGCCGTTTTACTCTCTATTTGACCCAAACCATGTTCACTCCAACTTTAGCCCACCGCACACTCACCACCCCAGTAAGAGGCGATCATCTCTATGGGGGTTGGTTGCGCGCACAATTAGGAATCTTGCAAAGAAGTGAGCATACCTTAGAGACTTTGGCGATCTCTATGGGCACGACAGGGCCGGGGGCTTTAGCAGGTAAAACCCAAGATTTGATTCACACTTGGGGGCACGATCCTAAGTTTTTAGGTTGGGGAAGTCAAATTAAGAATGAATTTATTTTTGAGATTCACTATTCTTGGCTACAAAAAGTCCCTCTTCTTAAAAGCCGTTTTTTTGATGTGGATATGCTGGCTGGCGCGGGGATGGATCTGGGTAACGCTATTACAGATTTTAAGTTAGGTTCTATGTTGCGCTTGGGGTATAATCTGAGTGTAGATTTTGGACCTAATAAAATCAACACGGGTTTTAGCGGAGGGATGCCCGTGAGCGATAAGTTTTCACTATATATCTTTGCCGGGGCCACAGGCAAATTCCAACCCATCGATGTTTTTGTGCAGGGCAATAGCCCCACCACAAGGGGGATCACCGCTTTGCCCTATTTTCTCTATAATGCTGAGATTGGGATCGCGATTGCCTACAAGGGCACTAGGCTTTCCTTTAGCGCGATCGATTTGAGCAAGACTTTTAAAGACCAACCCCGAAACCACAATATTGGGAGTATAGAATTGGACATTGCATTTTGAAAAAAAGGAAATTTTTGCGGATTCTTGTCATCGCAGGCGCGTTATTGGTTGTGGGATTGTTGGGGGTGGGGCTTAAACTCAGCCATGACATTAAAAAAACCCTGCAGGATAGCTTGAATCACTTGGGCGCGCATATCCACGCTGCCCCCTTTGAGTGCTCGGGCTTTAAGCACATTGAGTGCGTGAGCGCAGGGGTTAAAAACCCTGATCTAGGCCCTATTGTGGTGCAATTAGCACAAGTCAAAAACGATGGCTTGGAGTTTGAGCTAGATATCAAACAGATCCAAAGCGCCAAAAAATGGACACCCAAGAGCGCGCATTGCACTCTCACTCTCCAGCTCAAAGATCAGACACTCCACACACAAAGCCAATGCCAAGCCCCCGGGGAGTTAGGCTATGCGCTGGGACTAAAAGCCCGTCTTAAAGACCCTCAAAAGCCCCTCAATCTTAAATCTCTCTTACAGACCAACGACCTTAAAGCATTGCAAGCGCATGTAGAAACCCTAGATGTGGACTTGAAAAGCAAGGATTTTAAAGCGATTTTATTGCCCCTCTTGCAAGAATCCGGCGATCTCAAAGACCCTAAGGACTACCAAAAAGCCCTAGCAGATATTCAAAAATCCTTTCAGGGCATCGTGATCGTGGGTTTGATGGTAGCCGGCTTGCAAGAAGAGGTTACGCACGCCCAAGACTTGATTAAAGCCTTTAACGCCTTTGCCAAAAATGAAAAAGATCATTTCGGTTTTACTTTGCACAATAAAGACCCCCATTTTAAATCTTTAGATTCTCTAGATAACCCATGGGAGTTTTTGCCCCACTTGAGCCTAAAAGTGCACCCATGAAGCGCATTTTACAGGCATGGCTTTATTCAAAGGCAGGTTTAAAAGCAGCCTTTCATGACGAGCCGGCGTTTAAACAAGTGGTGTTGCTCGCACTTTTGGGCTTTGTGGGGGCGTGTTTTGTAGCGCATACCTTTAGCCAATTTGCCCTTTTAGTTCTGCCCGGGGTGTTGTGCGTGGTGGTGGAATTGCTCAATAGCGCCATTGAAAACGCCGTAGATTTCACCGGTACCCACCAACACCCCCTAGCCAAGAAGGCTAAGGATATGGGCAGTGCTGCCCAACTGATCGCTCTGGTGTTTTTCGCGCTCGTATGGGGGGCTTATTTTGTATTCTAGGAGAAGTTTTGCAACCCAAGATTGAAGATATCCGCATTGAAGAATCCCTAAAAGAGAGTTATTTAGACTACTCTATGAGCGTGATTGTGGGGCGCGCTCTGCCTGACGCTAGAGATGGGCTAAAACCCGTGCACCGCCGCATTTTATACGCCATGCACGAGTTAGGTTTGGGTTCTAAAGTGCCCTATAAAAAAAGCGCGCGCATTGTGGGGGATGTGATCGGTAAATACCACCCCCATGGGGATAGTGCGGTTTATGAGGCCTTAGTGCGCATGGCACAAGACTTTTCTATGCGCTTGCCCCTAGTGGACGGGCAGGGCAATTTTGGCTCGATCGATGGAGATAATGCTGCAGCGATGCGCTACACTGAAGCGCGCATGGCAGCTCCTAGCGAGGAGCTTCTAAGAGACTTAGACAAAGACACCATCGACTTTGTGTCCAACTACGACAGCACTCTCAAAGAACCCGACATTCTGCCCAGCCGTCTGCCTAACTTGCTCATCAATGGCTCCAGTGGGATCGCTGTGGGGATGGCGACCTCCATCCCACCCCATCGCCCCGATGAAATCATCGATGCGTTGATTTATGTGCTAGAAAACCCCCAAGCTGAATTGATCGACCTTGTAGAGATCGTGCAGGGGCCAGATTTCCCCACCGGGGGCGTGGTCTATGGCAAGGCAGGGATTTTAGAGGCTTATACTACGGGGCGAGGGCGCATTAAAGTGCGCGCCAAGAGTCGGGTAGAAAAACACAATAACCGCGAGACAATTATTATTGAGGAAATCCCCTATCAGGTCAATAAAGCCAAGTTGGTCGAGCAGATCAGCACCCTAGCCAAAGACAAGATTGTAGAGGGCATTGCAGAGGTGCGCGATGAATCCGATCGCGAAGGGGTGCGTGTGGTCATTGAGCTGAAAAAAGACGCGTATTCTGAAATTGTGCTCAACCATCTTTACAAGTCTAGCAATATGGAGATCACCTTTAGTATTATCTTGCTAGCTATTTATAATAAAGAACCGCGTGTATTCAATCTCTTAGAGTTGCTGAAACTCTTCTTAGTCCATCGCAAAAGTGTGGTGATTCGGCGCACCATCCACGAACTAGAAAAAGCCAAAGCACGCGCGCACATCCTAGAGGGGCTAAAAGTTGCCATGCAACACAGCGAGGCGGTGATTGCTCTGATTAAGGGAAGCGCGGACGCGCAGGGGGCTAAGGACTTATTGATGCAAACCCACCATTTGAGCGAGGAGCAAAGCAAAGCCATTTTAGATATGCGCTTGCAACGCCTTACCGGGTTAGAACAAGAAAAAATCCAGCAAGAGCACACCCAGTTACAAGAAAAAATCGCGCTCTTAGAAGAGATTTTACAAAATGCAGACAAGCTCAACGCCTTGATCAAAGAGGAGCTTTTAGAGGTCAAAGAGAAATTTAGCACTCCAAGAAAAACCCAGATTGAAGAGGATTATGAGGGGATTGGCATTGAGGATTTGATCGCCCATGAGGACATGGTGGTAACCATCAGTCATAAGGGCTATGTGAAGCGTGTGCCTTTAAAAGTGTATGAACAGCAAAGGCGCGGAGGCAAGGGCAAAAACTCTGGCAACACCCACGAGGACGATTTTATCGAGTCTTTTTTCATCGCCAATACGCATGACACGATTCTATTCATCACCAACACCGGGCAACTCCATTGGCTCAAGGTGTATAAAATCCCTGAGATGGGGCGTAATGCGATTGGGCGCGCCTTGGTCAATTTGATCGACTTACAACCCGGGGAGAGTATCAAGGCGACCATTCCTACTAAGGATTTTGACGCGGATAAATCCCTTGTGTTTTTTACCAAAAATGGCATCGTCAAGCGCACAGAACTCAGCGCTTTTGGGCGCATTAGAGGGGGCGTGCGCGCCATTGTGTTAGAAGAGGATGACGCGCTAGTTACGGCTAAGATCATCGACTCTAGTGTGCAGGAACTCTTTATGGCCAGCTCTAAGGGGATGTGTATCCGCTTTAGTGTGGAGAGTGTGCGCGAGATGGGGCGTGTGGCTAGGGGGGTTAGAGGCATGCGCCTAAGAGAGGGGGATTTTGTGATCGGAGCGGGGGGGGTTAGCTCAGATGAGCAAAAGTTACTCAGTGTGAGTTCCAAGGGCATAGGCAAACAGACTCTAGCGGGGGCTTACCGCGCACAGGGGCGGGGCGGTTTGGGTGTGATTGGGGTCAAAATCACGCCCAAAACGGGTCATCTTGTGGGGATTGTGAGCGTGGATGAGGGGCAGGATTTGATGTTGCTTACCAAAAGCGGGAAGATGATTCGCATGCCTATGGAAACCATCCGCGAAACCGGGCGCAATGCTAGTGGGGTTAAGCTGGTGCAGATGGAAAGCGATGAGGTGGTCTATGCGAGCACCTGCCCTAAAGAAGAAGTCGAGTAAAGTCTTTTTATTGGTGTGCCTGATGGGGCTTTTGCGCGCACAGGATTTTGTGATCTCCTATGCCATGCAGGTGCACAATGGAATCGCCCAGCGTCAAGCTTTTGGGATCGCGCGCGCGCTAAGAGATCACACCAGCAAGGCGTCTTATACATGCGAAATCCCGGTCAATGAGCCCAAACTCCCCCCCAAACAAGAGCCTTTTTTGCTAGATATTTTGTTAAAAAGTTACCAAGATGAGGTAGTAGATTGTCTGTATCAAGGCGAAGTGCGCATTGAAAGCAGTGGCTTTAATACACATTCTCAAAACCAAAACCGCGCCACCTTGCGCATGGTCGCCCCTGCTAATGTGCGCTTAGAGGGGGGGTTATTGGTGCTTGAAATTTATACAAGGAGATAGCATGAAAATTGCCATTGTGGAAGATGACATCAACATGCGCAAGAGTTTAGAGCTTTTTTTTAGCGATCAGGAGGATTTAGAGGTGGTCGCCTTTAAAAGCCCTAAGGACGCGCTCAAAGCCCTAGATGAGAGTTTTGAGCTCATCATTACAGACATCAACATGCCCCAAATGGATGGGTTAGAATTTTTACGCAAGCTAGAGGGGCGTTATGAAGCCATTGTGATCACGGGAAATGCCACACTCAACAAAGCCATTGAATCGATTCGCTTAGGGGTGAAAGACTTTTTTCAAAAGCCCTTTAAGCCCGAATTGCTTTTAGAGTCTATTTATCGCAGTAAAAAGGTGCTAGAGTTTCACAAAGTCCACCCCGTCAACAAAGCTTGTAAAAAGGAATTTTTTATCGCCACTTCGCAGGCTTTAGAGGCGGTGCAAAAACAAGCCCTCAAGGCAGCAGCCACAGATGCGAGCGTGTTTTTACAAGGACCTAGTGGGGTGGGCAAAGAAGTGTTTGCCCACTTTATCCACGAGAACTCTAAGCGCAAGGGCGCGCCCTTTGTGGCGATCAACATGGCAGCAATCCCGGAACATCTTTTGGAATCTGAACTCTTTGGCTATGAAAAGGGGGCATTCACGGACGCCACCACTGCCAAAGCAGGGCTCTTTGAGAGTGCGCATAAGGGGAGCGTGTTTTTAGATGAGATCAGCGAGATGCCTTTGAAATTGCAAAGCAAGCTTTTAAGGGCGATCCAAGAAAAGGAGATCACGAGGTTAGGCAGTCATAAGCCCATTAAAATTGATGTGCGTTTCATCGCTGCGACCAATACTAACATTCAAGAAAAGATCAATGCCAAAGAATTTAGGGAGGATTTGTTTTTTCGCCTGCACACTATCCCGCTTAAAATCCCCCCTTTAAGGGAGCGCAAGGAAGAGATTTTACCCTTAGCGGAATGGAAACTACAAGAAGTGCTGTGCGCCTATGATTTGGGAGAGAAAAGTTTTAGTGAGGGGGCGCAGGAATGTATGCTCAATTACACATGGCATGGCAATATCCGTGAACTACTCTCTGTGGTGGAGAGGGCGGCGATTTTGAGCGAAGGGGTACAAATTAGCGAAAAGGATCTCTTTTTAGAGAGAAGTTAACTTCTTTGTGTTACTCATGGGCATCTTGTATAGGAAGGATTGAAAATGGTTTATACGAATGCTTTGGAACTCATCGGGCACACCCCCGTTTTGAAAACGAGCCACCTTTTAGAAGAGGGCTCGGCGGATTTCTTTGTCAAGTTAGAAAAGTTTAATCCGGGTGGGAGTGTCAAGGATCGTGCCGCTTTGGGAATGATTGAGCAAGCAGAAAAGGACGGGCGACTCACTAAGGGAATGACCATTATTGAGCCCACCAGTGGGAATACGGGAATCGCTTTAGCTTTGATGGGACTGCTCAAGGGTTATAGAGTGGTGATTGTGATGCCTGAGACGATGAGCATTGAGAGGCGCGAACTCATTAGGGCTTATGGGGCGGAACTCATTTTAACAGAGGGGGCAAAGGGCACTAAGGGGGCGATTGATAAAGCCCTAGAGCTAGGACAACAAGAGGGCTATTTTATCCCTCAACAATTTGAAAACCCCGCTAACCCCCAAAAACACTACGACACCACGGCACAGGAAATTTTAAAAGATTTACCCAATGTAGACGCGGTGGTGTTGGGTGTGGGCACGGGGGGCACGATCGCAGGCGTGGGGCGCAAATTTAAAGAGCAGAATCACCACGCTAAGATCATTGCGGTAGAACCCGCCCAATCGCCCATCTTAAGCGGAGGCACGCACAGCCCGCATAAGATTCAAGGGATCGGCGTGGGCTTTGTGCCGGGTAATTACGATAAAAGCGTAGTCGATGAGGTGATTGCCGTAGATGAGCGCGATGCGATGCACACCGCTAAACTCTTTGGAGAAAAGGAGGGGATTTTAGTGGGTATTTCTTCAGGGGCAGCCATTTTTGCCGGGTTGCAGGTAGCACGCAGATTAGGCAAGGGGAAATCCGTCTTAGCCATTGCCCCTGATGGAGGAGAAAAATACATCTCCACTGGACTTTATGATGCTGGACTTGGATTATAGCCTAGAGCGCGCTTTGCAACAAGACCCCGCTGCGCGCAATAAATGGGAGGTGTTGTTGCTCTATCCGGGAATCCATGCCCTGTTGGCTCACCGCCTAGCCCACGCTTTGCACAAGCGTAGATTCTTTTTTATCGCCCGTGCCCTCTCGCAGTTGGTGCGCTTTATCACCGGGATAGAAATCCACCCGGGCGCACAGATTGGACGGGGCTTATTCATCGATCACGGTATGGGTGTGGTGATTGGGGAAACCACCCAAATAGGCGATGATGTAACCATTTATCACGGGGTAACTTTGGGAGGCACGGGCAAGCTCAAGGGCAAACGCCACCCCACTTTGGGCGATCGCGTGGTGGTGGGAGCGGGCGCAAAGGTTTTAGGGGCTATCACGATCGGGGATGATGTCAAAATCGGCGCGAATGCGGTGGTAGTTTCAGATTTGCCCAACGGAGCGACAGCAGTGGGCACAAAGGCTAAGACCATCACAAAGGAATAGATATTGGCAAAAGCATTAACCCAATTTGTACGCTGTGCGGGTTGAGCGGCTAAGGTGGGTCTGGAAGACCTCAAACAAATTACCGCCCAGCTCACACAACCTCGTTTAAAAGGCGTTGTATTAGACTTCAGCGATAAAGATGATTGTGGAGCGATACAAGTGGGAAGCTCCTTGCTCGTGCAAAGCGTGGATGTGATCCCCCCTGTAGTCGATGATCCCTATACTTATGGGCAGATCGCTACGGCGAATGCGCTCAGTGATGTTTTTGCTAAGGGCGCGCGTGCGATCAGCGCGCTAAGTATTTTGGCTTGGGATCAAGAACATGTGAGCTTGGAGAGTGTGCAAGCGATCATGCAAGGCTCTTTAGACAAACTTAATGAGTGCGCTTGCCCGCTCTTGGGTGGGCATAGTCTAGCTGATGTGGAGCAGAAATACGGGCTCAGTATTACCGGGGCTGTGCAAAAATCTTTATGGCGCAATGATGGCGCGCAGGTGGGAGATGCGATCATTTTGACTAAACCTTTGGGCAGTGGGATCATCACCACCGCGCTAAAACGCAAAATCTTAAAAGAAGCACCCCAAGCGATCGCTAGCATGGCGGCATTGAACCTTAGTGCTATGGAGTGTTTGTTAAATTTTGGCGTGCATGCCTGCACGGATGTAACCGGTTTTGGGCTAGTGGGACATTTGTGCGAAATGCTTAATCCCGCAATTTCCATAGAGATCAACACGGGCACGATCCCCCTTTTAGAAGGGGCTTTGGAATTAGCTAAACAAGGTGTGTATCCGGGAGGAAGTGTTGCCAACAAAAAAGCCCTGCAGGCGCGTGTGCAGAGCCAAAGTAAACTCCCTAATATACTTTTTTATGATGCGCAGACTTCTGGAGGGTTGCTAGTAGCCATAGGGGCTAAAGAGGCGCAAGAGTGCCTACACGCTTTGCACGATCGAAGCATCCAAGCGCGTTTAATCGGGGTGTGTGTCCCCAAAAGCACTTTTGAGATTGGTTTGTATTAATCCCAATCAGAGGGGGATCTGCCTTCTTTGATTTTTTGAATTTTGACTTCATAACGCCTGACAGAAGTTAAGGTGTTATTGTGGGTGCGGCGGAATTTTTCAAAAGACTCTCTAATTTGGTGCATAGCGATCTTGTGGCGTTTGGAAAACTCCCGCAATCGCAAATAAATATCGCTCAATGGCTTATAAGCGCGCATGCGATCGATAAAGAATTGGTGGCGAGTGGCGATGTCTCTACAACCATAGAGATTGCGTTTACTCTCTTTAAGGTAGAGGGAATAAACACTTTCCTGTTGCCAATATTCTTGTTTGAGTTTATTGAATTCTTGTTGAGGATTTATGCCTTCTTTCACTTTCATGTTTACTACCTGTTTATAAAGATGAGAATGTAATAATAACCTATCGTTAGTCTATACACCCTTAAAAAATGTTCACAAGTAGCTTTTTGGTGCTACGAGGACTTTAAGTCGCAAGATGTTAGAGTGAATTGTCTTCTAATACGACCTCCTGTTGGATATAGGACACAGCTTTAAGACGGGCCACGCCCAGCTGTTGGTTAGACACCACTTCAAAAATGTGCTCAAAGCTATAACGGCGGTGGTTATAAGCGATGATGGTTACTACATCGCCCTGTTGTAAAAAGTTTTCTTGCGCAAAGGGCATGTAGGGGGTTGCTCCAATAGTGATGATGCATTTAGAGGTTAAGTGCTGGGATCGCAACACCTCTTGCAAATCTTCTAAACTTCCCTCTTCTTTTTGAGTGTTGCACATTTCCACAATCCAGCTTAAAAGTTTGTCGTAGAAATACTCGTATTTGACCAATTTAGAATTTTCCCCATAGACATGAGTTTGGCCCTCTCTAGTTAAGAACGAAGCGATGGAATAATCATTGCACACTCCCCCATAAACAAAGCGATCGATGAGCAACTTCTCACCCATACCCTTAGACCCTTTAGAAAAGTTTTTCTTTTGAGAAAGTTTGTCTGCCTGCAAGTTGCGAATCGAAGTATCATTAAAAGCCATAAAATGGCTGGGCACCACGCTTTTTACAAACCCTTCTTTGTCATAAAGGATTTCACATTCTAGGGCGATTTCTGGCTCGGCTTGCACATGCAAATGCGCCATTTCTGGAGTCAAAATAATGCGGTGATTATCCATGCAATAACGCCCCAAATACCCCTGATCATAAGGAAGATAAAAAGGAAAAAGCCCCTTAGGTGCGTCTTTTTCAATGTGCTTCATATTGATGAAAGTATGGATTTCACCCGCTTGTTCTAAATGCCTTGCAAAATTTCCCACAACCCCTAAACCGATAAATTTTTCCATCTCTAGCTCCTCATCGCGCCATTATATCCACTCTCAACCCATGAAAAGATATTTTTGTGCCTCTTCTCTATGCAGAGGATTTAAATGTAACACTGTATCCCCTACTTGCACACGATAGAGTGTATCAGCTTGGCTTTTACCATACCCTAGCACAATGCGCGCAGCCAAATTCTTTTCCTCTATGCTGGCGTGTTTTTCTACCAGTCCTAATGGTCCCTTGCAATCTAGCAATTCGATGCGATCCATCAAGGGGTGTTGAATATCTAGTTTGGTATTTTCTAGCTCATTGCGTGCCACCACGCAGCGCGCCCCCCCCACCACCATGTAACGCCCCACTTTGACAAGCAAATTATCTTGGACGACCATTTTTTGTTGGGTGTTTTGGCGGTGGGCTTGGAGGTCTTTAAGTTTTTGACTCACACTCAAATCTGTAAGCAGACACCCCCCGCTAGGGTTTTCATAATGCTCTAGCCCAAGTTCTTTGATCTTGGCTAGTTGCCGCACACGACTACGCCCCTGCACATCCCAAAGTTTAGAACGATCTAGCCAGCCTTGTTTTTCCATAAAGCTAGGCTCTAGTAGTTGCGCGCTCATGGGTCTGAGTAAAAGTTGATCTAAAAATTGGGGCTTATTAGGGTTGTTACCCTCTCGATCCAAAATCCCATCAAAGCACTCTTCAGCCCCAAAATTGCGCACGAGTTGTTGGACTTGCCCTAACGCCTCCTTGCGCTGACTCTTAGGTCTTTGCCCTAAAACCTCCCCACTGATCACAAAATCCGCTTGTAATTCTAAGAGTTTGTAAAAGGCTTGCCTAAACATGTTGGCATGGCAGTCAATGCAGGGGTTAAAGTATTTACCATAGCCGTATTTGGGCTTAAAAAGCACCTCATCAAAAAACTGTTCTTGAATGTCGCACAAAAGCAACTGCGCACCCACTTGCGCGCTAGCTTTTTCTAGGTATTCTCTTTTGTCCTTATTGCCCCCAAACCCGATATTAAAATGCAGGGCGATCACCTCAATCCCTTGAGAAGCCACCAAGTGCATGGATAATAAACTATCTAATCCCCCACTAAATAAGGCTAAGGCTTTCATAATAGTCTCCTTTTCTATCCCTTAGTTGTTTTATTTTAATACCCAAATCTATAAACATTTGCATGCGCTCCTTAGCGTCTAAATTCGAATAGAGCGTATTGATCTGTTGGCGTTGCTCTTTATAACTTACGAGTAAAAATTTGATAAACTCCTCCTTAAATCCATGTTCGTGCATAGGTAGTCTTGAATCTAGAAGAATATGGAGTAATCTAGGGTCTTGGTGTTTGCCCGCTAATAAGGCCAGCAATTCATTGTTTAAAACCTTAAAGAACGCCATTTCTAAGAACGGGCGCACGCGCTCCAATAAAGCTGGATCACTTATTAAATACTTGAGAATCAAAGCTTCTGTAACGTATCTGGATTCGTTTTGTTGGAGTTTTGGCGCATTTGTCCATTTGGAAGGCTGGGCTTCTTTATGGCGTGCCACAGATACAAGAGTGGGTGGGATGCCTAAAAGATGTGCGATGGTGTCGCGATAATCTGCTTGCAGTAGTGGAGAGAGAGTTTGGATAAAATCCAACATTTCCTGCAAAGCTTTTTGTTTAAACAAGGGGTCAAGGCGATCGATGCGCTCATAAATGGCGCGTATTACATACTCAGCAAAAGGGATAGGTTTGTTTAATAGCGCGCTTATTCCCTCCACCTGCCCTTGGGTAATCATATCTGCTGGGTCTAAGCCATTTTCAAATAACACCACCCCCCCCAATCTATTGGCTTGTGCGAGCATTTTAGCCCCCTTAAGCGCAGCTGCTCTGCCCGCCTTATCCCCATCATAACCCACCACCACATCCGGATTAAAACGCTCAATGAGGGGCAAGTGTTGTTCGGTTAGAGCTGTGCCTAGAGTGGCAACTGCGCTTTTAAAGCCGGCTTGATGGAGCAAGATCACATCTAAATACCCTTCTGTTAAGATGAGTTTTTGGCTTTTGGCGATATCTTGGCGTGCTTGGAAATAACCATAGAGTAATTTAGACTTATTGAACAACGCGCTTTGAGGGGAGTTGATATATTTAGCTACATTGGCTTGGGGTTGTAAAATCCGCCCCCCAAAACCTACGATTTTTCCATTGGGATTATGGATAGGAAAGATCAGGCGGTTATGAAAGCGCGCGTAGATTCTCCCCCTCTCATCCTGCCCTAAAACTCCTAGCTCTAAAAGGGCTTGCCTATCCAATCTCTGGCATTGAATCTGCTCTAACACCCGCGATCCTACACAAAAGCCTAAACGGAACTCTTGCACACTTTTAGCCTGCACATCCCTACTTGCTAAATAATCCTGCGCCTCCTTGTGGTGCTTTAGCAATCCCTCATAACAACGCGTCATTTCCTCTAAGAGGTCTAATTCTTGGGGGTGTTTAGGTTGGGTGGTGGTGTATTGCAAAGAGATAGAAAACATGTTGGCGAGCTTTTGCACCGCTTCTACAAAATCCAATTGCTCGTATTCCATCACAAAGGTGATCGCATTGCCATACTTGCCACACCCAAAACATTTGAAATTATTGCGCATGGGATTGATAGTAAAACTAGGGGTCTTTTCATTATGGAAAGGGCAGATAGCCACATAAAGATTACCCGCCCTCTTGAGTTCTAGGTAATTTTGCGTTACAGCCACAATGTCAGCAACCTGCTTAAGCTGTTCTAGGGATTCTTGGGTGATCATGGGCGCATAGTAGCTAAGATGAACTTATTTGTCAAAAAGATTATTGATAGAATAATCAATAATAAACTTTAGTCTTTAACTATAAAGTTTTATTAGTAAAATATTTTAAACTTGTCCTAAGTCTTGACTTAATCGAGTTTTTTTGCTAGTATCGTGGCACTTAATTTTTTTAAGTGCTAATTTTATTGCATAAGGAGACGCGATGTTTAAACCATTAGGCGAAAGAGTGCTAGTTGAAAGACTAGAGGAAGAAAAAAAGACCGCTTCTGGGATTATTATTCCTGACAATGCGAAAGAAAAACCCCAAATGGGCGTAGTGAAAGCAGTGAGCCATAAAATCAGCGAAGGTTGCAAATGCCTTAAAGAAGGCGATGTGGTGGCTTTTGGCAAATACAAAGGCACAGAGATCGTATTAGATGGTAAGGAATTTATGGTTTTAGAACTTGAAGATGTGCTAGGCGTGGTGGATTCTTGCTGTCATGGGCATGGACACCACAAAGGCGATCATAAACACGAGGGCAACTGCTGCCACAATCACTAAGAACAATTACACTTAACTCAAATTTTACAAAGGATTAGAAATGGCAACTAAAGAAATCAAATTTTCCGATGGCGCACGCAATAAACTCTTTGAAGGCGTCAAACAACTTCACGATGCCGTGAAAGTTACGATGGGACCTCGCGGACGCAATGTCCTTATTCAAAAAAGCTATGGCGCGCCTAGCATTACTAAAGATGGTGTGAGCGTGGCTAAAGAAATCGAACTAGCCTGTCCTGTGGCTAATATGGGCGCACAGCTAGTTAAAGAGGTGGCCAGCAAAACTGCTGATGCCGCAGGTGATGGCACCACCACCGCAACCGTTCTAGCTTACAGCATTTTCAAAGAGGGCTTGCGCAATATCACCGCTGGGGCTAACCCCATTGAGGTTAAACGCGGTATGGATAAAGCTAGCGAAGCGATCATTGCGGAGTTAAAAAAATCTAGCAAAAAAGTAGGTGGTAAAGAAGAAATCACCCAAGTAGCCACCATTTCGGCTAACTCTGATGAAAAAATCGGAAAACTCATTGCCGATGCGATGGAAAAAGTGGGCAAAGATGGCGTGATCACCGTTGAGGAAGCTAAGGGAATTGAGGACGAGCTTGATGTGGTTGAGGGTATGCAATTTGATCGTGGCTACCTCTCTCCTTACTTTGTAACCAATGCCGAAAAAATGACCACTCAGCTAGAAAACGCTTATATCCTCCTCACTGATAAGAAAATCTCTAGCATGAAAGACATTTTGCCCTTGCTTGAGCGCACCATGAAAGAGGGCAAACCCCTATTGATCATCGCTGAAGACATCGAAGGCGAAGCCCTTACTACTTTAGTAGTGAATAAACTCAGGGGTGTGCTCAATGTGGCAGCGGTGAAAGCCCCCGGTTTTGGCGATCGCCGTAAAGAAATGCTTAAAGACATCGCGATCTTGACTGGCGGACAAGTGATTTCTGAAGAATTGGGCAAAACCCTAGAAAATGCCGATGTGAGCGATCTAGGTATGGCTGCACGCATTGTGATCGATAAAGACAACACCACTATCGTGGATGGCAAAGGTAAAGCCCACGATGTGAAAGATCGCATCGCCCAAATCAAAACCCAAATCGAAGCCACTACCAGCGACTACGACAGAGAAAAACTCCAAGAACGCCTAGCCAAACTTAGCGGTGGCGTAGCCGTGATCAAAGTAGGCGCGGCTTCTGAAGTGGAAATGAAAGAGAAAAAAGATCGCGTGGATGATGCTTTATCTGCAACTAAAGCGGCTGTTGAAGAAGGCATTGTGATTGGTGGGGGTGCAGCTCTCATCCGTGCAGCCCAAAAAGTGCACCTAAATTTGCACGAAGATGAAAAAGTGGGCTATGAAATTATCAAGCGCGCTATTAAAGCCCCTTTAGCGCAAATCGCAGCTAATGCGGGTTATGATCGTGGCGTGGTGGTCAATGAAGTGGAAAAACACAAAGAAGCGCATTATGGCTTTAATGCAAGCAATGGCGAATATGTGGATATGTTTAAAGCAGGCATTATTGATCCTCTTAAAGTGGCGCGCATTGCTTTGCAAAACGCCGTATCTGTGTCTAGCTTGCTCTTGACTACAGAAGCTACCGTGCATGAAGTCAAAGAAGATAAACCAGCTCCTGCAATGCCTGATATGGGTGGCATGGGCGGTATGGGTGGCATGGGCGGTATGATGTAATCTAGCCTAGCCTTTGGAGGGGGCAAGGAGGGGAAACTTCTGCTATGTATTCGGCTAAAAAATCTCTTTTCTTAGAAAATCTGCGTTTCCAAAAGTTGCGCTATAAATATTTTTGAGTCATAACGACTACACCTTTGTGCGTGAAAACTACAAGGATTTTAAAATTATTGGACTTATTTGGTAAGACACTTGGTTTTATTTTTGACACTCTTGATTTTTCATAAATGCAAGACCCTTTTGTTTTAATGTTTCACACATCTCGTGCGCTCTTTCTTTGTTTTTTTGACCTGCATCTTTTTGAAAAACACCTTGGTATAAGTAATACCCTGCATAAACGATAAGAACACTACTCACAGCAAAAGATACAATTTTCTCAAGAGTATTCATAAGAGTCCTCCATTTCTTGCTCAAATACTTTTACAACACGAATCAAATTATATAACGAATCTTTTTGTTTTAACCCCACCGCATTTCAAAATCCTCTATTCCACCTAGCCCCAACTTAAACCATCCACCAATGTTATCGCCACATCCTAAATTTTCTCAGTTAAAATAAAATCGGTGCTGGCTTTAGTTATAAGGAGTGTGTGCATTAGAAGTTAATGACATAGTTCCAATAAAGGGCCACATTGCGTCTAAAGGTGATGGTGTATCTAGAATCTGAACCGCCGGGGTTGCCATAATTTGTCAAAAGACCATTAAGTCCACTAGCTGTGTTTGTTGCTGTAAAATAGGGATCATTAATCGTTGGGATGCGCACACCAAACTCAAATCCCTGATGTTTAGTAAAGTTAGTTCTAAGGCCCACATTGACAATGAATTGCACGAAAGTAGGTGAGAAAGTAGCTTCGCCCCCACTATTGGGTTCACTTGCCGTATTTGCTTGTTGTTTCCAAAAGTTGTTCATGGTGAAGCAAGGACCAACTGCGTTGCCTTGAGATGAGTTTTGCCAACGACAACCCCCATTTTCAGCCGTATCTCCACCCATCAACCAACTACTCCCCCCAATCATCACGCCAGCAAAAAGACCAAAGGTGCGGTGATTTTTTTCATAGAAATTAAAGAGAGCATCTATACCCACTCCATAAAATAGATTAGCGGAGGGTTGGTTTACTCCCATTTGTTCTGAGATTGGAGTGCTAGAACCATAAGAGGGACTACCACTCCCCCCTTGTCCGCTAAATATGGCATAGTAGCGCAATCCAAAATGTTTTTTCTGTCCAAAAAATTGTTTGTATCCAAGTTGGATGTTTGCCCCATAAAGATTGCCATTGTAAGTCGTAGTTGTGGTTTTAGGGAGATGATAAGTATTATTTGATTGGTTGCATAAATTTGAATTTACGCACCAAGATGTAAAGTTTCCTGTATTGACCCCCGAAAAATTTGAATACTGAAACCCACCCTGTATATATCCCCCACTATCTTCAGCATTTAGCAGGGATGTGCAAAGAGAGAGAGAGAGAACAAACTACCGCTGTCTTCTTGAAAACCATAAAACCACCTTTTTATGAAATTTGAGAAGTAATCATGCTAGCCGAAGTCATTTAAAAATAATGTTAAATTTTAAAACTATTTTTTACTCTGGATTAAGCGTTTTTTTGTAGCAGAATACATAAAAGAGGTTTTTTAAAGATAGTGCTAGAGCGTAACAAATCCAAGGGACACAGCAAAAAAGCCTTAAAACTAAAGAGATAATTCTAAGCGTGAGTTAACTTTTATAAATACTTCACCCACATGACAAACCACCACTAGGTTTTTCATACTAGCTCCTTAAGGAATAGGGCGATCAAACCCACTAAAATCCCAACCCCAAGCTGGCTTTGGTCCACTTACAGGTTTAGGTTCTGGGCGTTGGGGTTTTGGAGGAGAGAAAAAATCTTGCACGCGTTCGCCTACTTCCCTCCCAATGATCACACCCGCTAAAGCCCCCAGTGATCCACCTACAAGAGGACTCCATACATAGGAGCCAACCCAGCACCCTAAAACACCTCCTATGCCACCTCCAATAGCACCCCCCCAAACTCTCCCTTTGTTTGTGATTTCCTCTGCCCATAAAGACGATATGCTGAATACAGAAAGGCATACCACTAATAGCACTTGTTTTACATCACAACGATTTTGCATTTGGACCTCTTATAGATAAATGAGGGGCAGTCTATTAAAATGCCACTTATGCTATCCTAAAATCATAACATAGCACACGGGGCAAGACTAAAGTCATCTTAAAAACAAACAGAGCCCTGCATTCTATTTAAACAAATAAGGAAAAACACAACGCCAAAGTGAAGAAAAAATCTAAAAAGAAGCAAGAGAGAAACAAGAACACAAACCTCCGCGCACTGCCCGCTTGATCAGCTTTGCAAGGGAGGTGCAACGAGAGATTTTTAAACTAAAACCACCCTTTGACCTTTGGCTTTTAAGGATTCTTCTACCTTATTCATACCACCTCATAATAATCTGTGAGGTTTCTGCCCCCGGGCTTATGCATTTGTTTAAAGTGCCTCTTCCTTGTGGGATTGTCTGCCCCTCACTTGCCCAATCTAAAATCTTAACGGGTCGCCTGTAATGCATCCAATCTACTGAAGGGTTTTTTTTCTTCGCTAAAACATAATGCGCGATCTTTTCTAATGTCATACGCCCCGCCGATGACCTGTGTTAGAGCAACGAGTGCTTGCCCATGTTTGATCGCTACAATGTCATTTACCCGCATCACCTCTAAGAAATTTCTAATTTGCTCTTCTCCCTCTTTCCGATCCGCTAGACCAATGAAGCTATATTTTTCTAAAATTTGACGCACATCTATCACATCCCATTTTACCTGCATGTGTTGTTGGTGAATCTGCATGTGCCAAAATTCTTGAAAAGGGACATTTGAAACATCCATAAACATCAAAACCTCCTAATTTTATATTTATGTACCCTTACCCTATCCTTAACTTTAGTCCCCTAAAATCCATAATTTTAGCCCCAAGGATTACACATAAAAACTTAAAGAAATTTGAATGCAGAAAGCCAAGTCCTAAAAAAACAAAACAATTTTTACCAATCACACCCTTGCAAGGGAAGCTACTTTGTTATAAATGTGAATGGGAAAGATTGGTATATGGAGGAAACCTCCATATTGCTAAATTGCCAAATAAGGTTTTAGATTATTTTTGCATCTTGTCGTAAGGTCCATATTTGTGCTGTGTTGTTGGGAATGGATCGTCATATGATCCAGTATCCATATCCAAAGGCTTGATTCTTTTATCGGGAAAATCTTTTTCTCGATTTTTCTTGATGGGGCGTTTTTGAGAGTTAATATAGCTTGCGACATCATAAGCTTCTTCTAATGTCAGTGTTGGATTCCCCAAAGGCATATTTGTTTTGATATAAGAAGTTGCTTTGATAAGTCGATACATACCTGCGCCAGTATTATAAGAATCTTTGCCCCATAGAGGAGGGTAGAGATAGTAGCCACCCTTTCTTTCTTTATTTTTGACCCCTAGACCATTTTCTTGATGACAAGCCGCACATTTTTCCAGATAAACAACTTTTCCTTTCTTAGGATCGGCTGAACGGCTTAAAAATGCGACTCTTCCTACTCCTTGACCCTTTGTTTTTGCACCCACAGGAATACCCTGCGAAATCCAATGCATATAAGCTACCATCGCTTTCATCTCTTTAGAATCAATGGGCATCTTTCTTCCATTCATGCTTCTTTCAAAACAACCATTGATGCGCTCTTCAAGTGTAACTACAGCATCGGAGCGTGGGCTATGTTGTGGATAACGACCATAAATGCCTACAAACCCTGCATGATTAGGCATACTTCCACCTAGGGCGTGGCAACTAGAACAAGAAAGATTATTTCCTGCAAAACGCTTCTTTGGATCTTTGGCTTGAGGTCCTACATGATATGTGGTTTCATTCAAAATCTTGTTCCCCAAGATGACTAATTGAGAATACTTGGAATTCTTTGGCATCTTGCTTTCATCAATATAGCCATCATCTTGCAATGCTTTAGGCTTAGTCCATTCGCTTTGTGGCAAATTGATTCCTGTGGCTTGTTTGGTTTGTAAAATTTGTTTATCAAATGCTCCAAGATTTGAATGTAGGGCAAGAATTGAAGCTATAAATACAAACTTTTTTATGGCATCTCCTTTAAACCTATGAGCGATATTTAGAAAATGAGAAAATTATTATAGCTTTTTATTAAATTTGAAAGAGCTTAAAGACTTTTTACTTACTTTTAATCAATGAGGAATTAAGAAGTTTTAGTATAAAAATTAAAAATACCCTACCCCCACATCATACTAATTTCCCCCCCTTGCAAAGGGTGTAACCCGCCTTATCTAACTACCAGCTTTTGCCCTTGTGCTCCTGTGCTTTGGCTTTATTAGGTTGACTTTTATGTTTTTAGTCATGTCTGTGTAACATGTTTTTAAAATTTTCTTCTATAGTATCCAAGAGTTGCCAGCGTTTTTTACGGATCGAGCGTTTTTTTTGGGGGTAATATGTGATGTCTCTATGGGCATGGGGGAGATTATAGTAAGTGCGCCCTCCAATCTCTACCAAATCCACCTCGTCTGCTCCGCGTTTCATAAAAAAATCATCATAATCGCGCACAAGTCTCCGGCGACCCGCATACCTAACATAACTCACTTGCGCTGCATTGGGGATTCCTAAAGTTTTGTTTAGACCTAAGATTCGGGTGAGGATCTTTTGCAATTCCACCAAAAAAGCGGCAGGGTGGCAACAACAATGCTTGGTTAAAAATCTAATGCATTCTTGGTCTACTTGCGCCTCACCTTTCACTAAAGTTTCACCCTTGACACTAGTGATGAGCAAGTCCAATTGGGGGGTGATACACAGCGGAGAAGCGTATAGACGCTTAGAGGTATTTTCCTTTGTGAAGGAAATTTCTAACCATAGAAAACCTTCTTGATAGGTAAAACCTCGCATGGTTTTTAAAAAGAAGTGGTATTCCCCCCCCCCCCCCCGTAGTGTCTTTTAATGTATGGAATCTCACTTGTTGTAAATCTAAGAAATCTCTACACCCCGATTCGGTGCGCACCTGTAAATTTTCTAAAAATTTTAAGTTAAAAATAACCCATTCTATATGTTCGGCATGAGTGAGGCGAGCATCAGCAAACATATGATAAATCTCTTCAAAACGATAAAAAGTGTTTTCTTTAGGGATTAGGGATACAAATGTTGCCATATTAATACCATTTTGTTGCAACCAAATTTCCAACTTAGCCACCATTTGTTTCCAAAGCACCATGTCGTCTAAGCTACATAAACTACAAATTTTGATGTGCAAGTCCCGATCGCGTTGAGCGAACCACTGCAGAGCCTTTAGAGCTCTCAGGCAGTTAGTTTTGCACAGATTAGGGAAAAAACGCCACATTGTCCTAAACCCTAAAGAAACGCAATGTTTTAACAACGATTTAATCATAACTTAATGCCCTTTCTTTTTGTTAGGCGCACGAGACCCAAAAACTAAGCAGTGAGTAAAACCAAAAACCCCTCATTTCATCCTATAAAACACATGAACACACTGTTAAATACTTTGTTAAATACTTTTAAATCTCCCCCGCATCACCCTACTTTCCCACCCTTGCAAAGGGCAGTATCATCGGCGTTAGAGAGCTTGACTTCCAGGTTCGGGATGGGGCTGGGTATTTCCTCTCCACTAGGGACACAGGGAAAAGCAAGAAGCTTTTCTAGGTGTTGCCAAGCTTAAAAGCTCTAAGCCTAAACAACACCCACTCAAGAACAAACGCGCTATTCTAGCACTTTGTCCTCAAGCTGTCAATAACCTACGCTCCAGTTTGCTACAAAGCTTTGATTACACTCAACAAGGCGGTGATACCTTATCAACCAAACAAGCCAAACGCTCTATTAGTAGTGGTTAGCTAAATGCATTGCTGCACTTACACACCCACCCTATCAAACATGTAGTCTTCATGCGAGCTTCAGGGAAAGCTTATCTTGGAGTTGGCTTCGAGCTTAGATGCTTTCAGCTCTTATCACAACCATGCGTAGCTACCCAGCGGTGCTCTTGGCAGAACAACTGGTGCACCAGTGGCATGTCCATCCCGGTCCTCTCGTACTAGGGACAGCTCTCCTCAGCTTTCCTACGCCCACAGCAGATAGGGACCGAACTGTCTCACGACGTTCTGAACCCAGCTCGCGTACCGCTTTAAATGGCGAACAGCCATACCCTTGGGACCTGCTCCAGCCCCAGGATGCGATGAGCCGACATCGAGGTGCCAAACCTCCCCGTCGATGTGAGCTCTTGGGGGAGATCAGCCTGTTATCCCCGGGGTACCTTTTATCCTTTGAGCGATGGCTCTTCCACACGAGAACCACCGGATCACTATGACCGACTTTCGTCTCTGCTTGAGTTGTCTCTCTTGCAGTTAAGCTAGCTTGTGCCATTACACTCAACTGGCGATTTCCAACCGCCATGAGCTAACCTTTGTAAGCCTCCGTTACTTTTTAGGAGGCGACCGCCCCAGTCAAACTACCCACCAAGCATTGTCCTGCTTATGGATAACATAAGCCAGTTAGCTAACAAAAACGCCAAGGGTGGTATCTCAAGGATGGCTCCACAAGAGCACCAAAGCTGTCTTGCTTCAAAGCCTCCCACCTATCCTGCGCATGGCATTCCCATTAGCAGTGCTAAGCTATAGTAAAGGTCCACGGGGTCTTTCCGTCTTGCTGCGGGTAGGAGGAATTTTCACCTCCACTACAATTTCACTGGATCTCTCTTTGAGACAGCTCCCATCTCGTTACGCCATTCATGCAGGTCGGTATTTAACCGACAAGGAATTTCGCTACCTTAGGACCGTTATAGTTACGGCCGCCGTTTACTCGGGCTTCAATTCAAAGCTTCGCCTTGCGGCTAACCCATCCTCTTAACCTTCGAGCACCGGGCAGGCGTCACACCTTATACTTCCTCTTACGAGTTGGCAAAGTGCTGTGTTTTTGGTAAACAGTCGGGAGGGACTCTTTGCTGAGACCTACTTGCGTAGGCACACCTTATCGCGAACTTACGGTGCTAGTTTGCAGAGTTCCTTAAAGAGAGTTCTTCCACGCGCCTTAGAATACTCATCTCATCTACCTGTGTCGGTTTGCGGTACGGACAATTAGGGCTAAACTTAGAGACTTTTCTTGGCACGATAGTATCAGTGATTCTCTTCTTGGTCCGAAGACCTTAAAGAGCCTGTCAGGTTTCAAATACAGGAGCGGATTTGCCTCTCTCCCAATCTACACCCTTCGACTAGCACTTCCATCAGCTAGCTCACCTAACTTTATGCGTCCTCCCATCGCACACCCTAATTGGTATAGGAATATTAACCTATTTCCCATCGCCTACCCCTTTCGGACTTGGCTTAGGACCCGACTAACCCTACGATGACGAACATCGCGTAGGAAACCTTAGATTTACGGCGGATGCGATTCTTACGCATCTTATCGCTACTCATTCCTGCATGCTCACTTCTGTGCGCTCCAACACTCCTTACCGGTATGCCTTCAGTGCTGCACAGAACGCTCTTCTACCACTGCTCTAAAAGAGCAATCTACAACTTCGGTGTCTATCTTAGCCCCGTTATATTTTCAGCGCATGATCACTAGACCAGTGAGCTGTTACGCTTTCTTTAAAGGATGGCTGCTTCTAAGCCAACCTCCTGGTTGTTTGAGTAACCACACATCTTTTTCCACTCAGAATAGAACTTGGGGACCTTAGTTGGTAGTCTGGGTTGTTTCCCTCTTGACGATTGATTTTATCACCCACCGCCTGACTCCCAAGATACAACAAAAGGTATTCGCAGTTTGACAGGGTTTGGTACTGCGGCGAGCAGCCCTAGCCCAATCAGAGCTCTACCCCCTCTTGTTATGACTTGAGGCTATACCTAAATATATTTCGAAGAGAACCAGCTATCACCAAGTTTGTTTGGCCTTTCACCCCTATCCACAGCTCATCCCAGCCCGTTTCAATGGGCACGGGTTCAGTCCTCCACAAGCTGTTACACTCGTTTCAACTTGGCCATGGATAGATCACTTGGCTTCGGGTCTGCAGCGTCTGACTAAAGCGCCCTATTCAGACTCGCTTTCGCTACGGCTCGTTTTCACTTAACCTTGCCAGACACCACAACTCGCAGGATCATTATGCAAAAGGCAGTCCATCACCCTGATAAATCATAGGGCTCTGAATGATTGTAAGTAGATGGTTTCAGGTTCTATCTCACTCCGTTACCCACGGTTCTTTTCACCTTTCCCTCACGGTACTTGTGCGCTATCGGTGTAGTAGTAGTATTTAGGGTTGGAGAGTGGTCTCCCCGGCTTCAGCCCGGATTTCACGTGTCCTGGCCTACTCTGGATCCGACTATCTAGGGCTTGTCTTTCGCATACAGGGCTATCACCTTCTATGGCTTACCTTTCCAAGTAACTCTGCTAGACAATCCCCTTGAATGTTGTCGTCCTCAACCCCGCGTGCAAGCACGCGGTTTGCCCTTTTCCCCTTTCGCTCGCCACTACTGAGGGAATCTCGTTGATTTCTTTTCCTCTAGCTACTGAGATGTTTCACTTCGCTAGGTTCGCTCTCTAAATAGAGTAACTTACATTGCTGCAAGTTGGGTTGCCCCATTCGGACATCTGCGCCTCAAAGCTTCTTGACAGCTCCACGCAGCTTATCGCAGTCTAGTGCGTCCTTCATCGCCTCTACTACCCAAGGCATCCACCATCTACTCTTAAATATCTTGTTTGTTTCAGTTAGCATATCCGCTAAACTGCCTTGATAAGATTTCTACCGCCTTATTGAGTATAATTCTTTGGCTTTGTAGTTTTTACCTTTACATAGGCTATTGACAATGAAACATCAAAAAACACTAAACTAAATGCTCGAGCTACAGGATTAACTGCAACCCCCATTTGCTTAGGCAAAAGCGCATTATATAGCTGTAAAGCTTAGGAGGGGCTTAAAGTTTTGGGAGTTTTGGGAGTTTTTACTAAAACTTTGGCATCAAGCACAACGCTCGTTTAACTAAATGTCTTAAAATATTCTCATGTTTGAATTTATTTATATGAAAAACTCTACTTACCCGGATGTGGTGTTGCACGATCACATTAAGGTTTTAGAACACGATCAAGACATAGAGTGCGTAGTGTGCAATGTGGCTTTGCAGGGAACTAAGAGGGTGGCTAAGGAGGTAAATTTTTTTATAGAAAATAGCGCACAAACTCCCCTAGAACTCGCCCAAAGTCTCAGTCTACTTTACGAGGCGCATGGATTACAATTTGATTTCGACCACACCAAATACACCCCTACTCAAGAGGGCTCTTTGATCGAGTTTTTTAACTATAATAAAGAGATTTGCCAATACCACCAACGGCGCGTGGAGTGTTGTGGAAAGTGTAGTGAAGTCTGCCCCACTCAAGCCATCAGCAAATTAGACCCACAAATCGCCCGAGAGAAAGACTTAGAATGTGAGGATAACCGTCATTTGGTGATCGATCACCAGAGTTGTATTGATTGTGGCAAATGCATTGCTGTGTGTCCTAGCGGGAGCTTAAGCTATTCTAGCTTTAACTTAGAGTGCATGCAAGAAGTTGCCAAACTCTACAGGGGGTATATCCCTCTTTTGATCGATTGCAAAGCAGAACTGCCAAACACTCCGCTTAAAAAAGAGGTCTTACCCCTTTGCTTAAATGTAAATATCTTAGAGCAGGTCGCTCTGCTTACTTGGGTGCAAGAGAGTGGAAGCCAGATCGTGATCTATGCGACCCAAGAGTTGGGCATAGGCACTTTAGAGAGTATCGCTCTGCTCAATGAAATTTATACGCACCTTTGCCATCAAGAGGCAATTTTAGTGGCGCGCACTACAGAAGAATTGCAAGCGTGCTTGCAGGACGCGCAATCACTAAGCTCCCCCTACACACCTCCCACTATTCCAACACGCACGAAAAGAGATCTTTTTGCCCAACGCTTGGGCTTTTTGATAGAGCAGGGGGATTATGGGCAGGTGGGGTGTGGGGAGTTTATCCGCTATGGGCACATAGAAATTAAAGACAACTGCACCCTTTGCCTCTCTTGCGTGGGGGCGTGCAATACCGGAGCGCTGAGTGTAGATGGCAACGCCTATACTTTACTCTTTAACCCCAGTTTGTGCACCACTTGCGGGTATTGTGAGGCAACCTGTCCTGAAAAGAATTGTCTACACTTGGAGCGCGATGGAATCGCGTTAAACCCGGCGTATTTTGTCCCTAAGATTATGGCGAAGGACAGCTTATTTACCTGCAAAATGTGTGGTAAACCTATTGGCACGACTAAAAGCGTGCACAAGATCGCCCAAATCATGACTCCCAAGTTTCAAGGAGATGCGCGTAAAATTGCCACACTATACGCCTGTCCTGATTGCAAGGTTAAAATCATGCTCGAAGACATGCTAGATATCAACTCTATTTTAAAATGAATCCACTAGATTCCAATCTCATTACCGCACGCGCGCTATATTACCGCCTTTGGCATTATATGGTGGTGTTTGTGCAAGAGGAGAGCGTGTTTAATGAACTAAAAACTTTGGTCAATCACCTTAAAAACTACCCCTTTGATCTTGAGAGCGGGTGCGCGTGGCAAAAATTGGACACCTTTTTGGCGCAGGGTTTAGAGTCCTTTAGAGAGGAACAAAACACAGTGTTGTTCTCTCCTAGCTATGATTTCGTGCCCTTGAGCGCGTCCTATTATTTGGAAGGGCAGGATAATGGCAAAAAACGCCTTGAGGCGATCGCGCTTTTAAAACAATCAGGCTTACGCCTAGAGAGCCACACCCTCCCCTATCCCACCGCTGAGGACGATCTCGCCTTTTTGACTTTGATGATGAACGCCTTTTTACAACAACTTCTTACAGACTCCGTCTTTTTTAGTCTACATGAAAAACTCTTCAAAGACTTTTTTCACCTTTTTAGCGATGCTTTCTTGGAGGCTATCAGCACGCATGAAAAAAGCGTGTGTTACCAAAACTACGCTATAACCTTAGGTGCATTTATCCAACACGAGAGGTTGTTTTTCAACCTGCATTAGGAGGCTCTATGCTAGAGAATAGGCGCAAGGCGTTGAAACGCTTAGGAATGCTGGGGGCAGGGGCTTTAGCCGGGCAGAGTTTGCTAGCCACCATGCCCGAAAAACCCTTTGCTAACACAGACCCAGATAGTAATGGTGTGGTGGTGGGCAAGAGCAATAAGAAAGAAATTCTTTACCACAAAACCCCCGCCTGGGAGATTTTCTACAAAAGTGTGTGGTGATTTGAGAAAGGAAGTAACATGGGAAAATTAAGTCGGCGTTCCTTTTTAAAAATGGGTGCGGTTGGGGCAGGAGCGGGCGCAACTCTCGCCTTTGCCAATACTAAAAGTAGCAAAAAAGAGAGTGTGATCGATCCTCATGAGGGGGTCAAAAGAGTTAAAACCATTTGTAGTATCTGTTCAGCAGGCTGTGGGATCATCGCAGAGGTTAAAGATGGGGTGTGGATCCGCCAAGATGTCGCCCAAGATCACCCCATTAGCGCGGGCAGCCACTGTTGTAAGGGCGTGGATCAGATTGACTTAGTCAAATCCAAAATGCGTTTAAAATACCCCCTTAAAAAAGAGGGAGGCAAGTGGAAGCGCATTAGCTACGATCAGGCCATTGAGGAGATTAGTAGCAAAATGATCGCTATGCGCGAAAAATACGGACCTGATAGCATGATGTTTATGGGGAGTGCTAAGATGAACTCCCAGCAGGCTTATTATTGGCGTAAATTTGCTGCCTTTTATGGGACGAACAATATCGATCATGTAGCCCGTATTTGACACAGCACCACAGTCGCCGGTGTGGCGAATACATGGGGGTATGGTGCGATGACAAACCACTTTGGGGACGTTGTCGGGCATTCTAAAGCGATTTTGATGATCGGGCTTAATACGGCGGTGAGTAACCCTATTGGCTTTAAGCACTTCTTGCAGGCTAAGGATCGCAATAACGCTAAACTCATCGTGATCGATCCAGTCTTCACTAAGAGCGCGGCCAAAGCAGATATTTATGTGCGGATTCGCTCAGGGACTGACATCGCCTTTATTTATGGCATGTTGCATTTGATTTTTAAACATGGGTGGGAAGATAAAGAGGTCATTAGAACCCAATCCTTTGGGATCGAGGAGATCAAAAAAGAAGCCTTAAAATACACCCCCGAAGTGGTGGAAGACATTACCGGTGTGCCGGCTAGCTTACTCATCCAAACTACGCGTGTGTTTGCGCAAGCAAAACCAGCTACCCTTGCTTGGGCTCTAGGCATCACCCAACACAGCGTGGGCAGTGGAAACACGCGCATACTCTCCATTTTGCAACTCGTGCTAGGCAATATGGGTAAAAAGGGCGGAGGTTGTAATATTGTGCGCGGGCATGACAATGTGCAGGGGGCAACGGACATGTGCTGTTTGGCAGATAATCTGCCCGGCTACTATGGCTTAGGCGAGGCGAGTTGGCGTTATTATGCCAAATGCTGGGGCGTGGATTATGAATATTTGCAAAAGCGCTTTTTTACGCCTGAGTGGATGTTCAAAAAGGGCTTTAGCGTCTCCTTGTGGTATGAGGGTGTCTTGCAAAAAAACCCCACCCACTCCAGCGCACCCATTAAGGGGCTTTGGGTGCAGGGCAATGGAATCAGCTCGCTAGCCCACAAGGTCAAGATCGCAGAGGCACTAGACAAGCTGGACTTGTTGGTCATTGCCGAGCCCTTTTTGAATGAGGGGGCGATTTTAACGGAACGCACAGATAATCTCTATGTGCTACCCATCGCGACCCAATTTGAATGTGAGGGGATTGTGGTCGCCACCAACCGCGCCGCGCAGTGGCGTAGCCAAGTGGTTAAACCTCTCTATGAAGCCAAGCAAGATCACGAACTCATGTTTGAAATGGCAAAGAAATTTGGCTTTTATGAGGAATACACCAAGGCCATGCTCTGTGATTTTGATAAAAATGGGGAATTGGTGCAGGTGCGCAAAAATTTCCAATGGCCCGAAGATGCCACTAGAGAGATCGCGCGCACGGTGAAAGTGATCGGTCTTGGGGGTTGGACACCCGAGCGTCTCAAAGCCCAGCAAGAAAACTGGCATATGTTTGATTACATCACCCAAGAGGGCTATGGTCCGATGAAAGGGCAGTATTATGGCTTGCCTTGGCCAGCATGGACACCAGAGCACCCCGGAACCCCTATTCTTTATGATATTAGCGTTCCGACCAAAGAGGGTGGAATGGGCTTTAGGGCGCGCTTTGGAGAGGAGTACAAGGGACAGAACTTGCTAGCCGATAAGAGTGTTACAATCAAGGGTTCAGCCATCAAGGGCGGTTACCCTGAAATCACCAAAGCAAACATTGAAAAGGTGCTAGGGATCAAACTCACCGACCACGAGCGCGCGATTATGGGGGATAATTGGAAGGTGGATACTAGCGGGCTTATTCAGAAAAAATGCGATGAAAAGGGCGTGTGTGTCTATGGGAATGCCCGCGCGCGCGCCATTGTATGGAGTTTTATCGATCAAATCCCCTTGCACCGCGAACCTCTGCACTCTCCCCGCCCCGATTTGGCAAAAAAATACCCCGCGATCAAAGACCAGATCAATAACTTTAGGGTGAATGTGCGCTTTATTAGCGAGCAAACCCAAGAAGAATGGGCTAAAGAGTTCCCTATTATTATGGCTTCCATGCGCTTGGTGAATTTGAGCGGAGCGGGCATGTTGGAGCGCACTAGCAAATACCTCTCTGCTATCACGCCCGAGATGTTCTGCCATATCCATCCAGATTTAGCCCTCAAACATGGGATTAAAGATGGTGATATGATGTGGATACATTCGCCAGAGCGCACTAAAATTAAGGTAAAGGCAGTTTTTAGCCACTCGGTAACCCCAGATCGAATCTGTATGCCCTATAGTTTTGCGGGCATATTGCAGGGGGTGGATTTAGGGCACCGCTACCCTGAGGGCACAAAACCCTACACACGAGGCGAGGGCTCTAACACCGTTACCAACTATGGCTTTGATCCTGTAACCCAGATTCCTGAGTTTAACGCCGGCTTGTGCCGTATTGAAAAGGCTTAACATGGCAGATCTAACCCCCACAAAACAAATCCCCAACGCCAACCGCATGAAATTTTATTGCGATGACAACCGTTGTATTAGCTGTTTTGCCTGCTCGGTCGCGTGTTCGCATTCCAATGAGCTAGAAGTGGGCTTGAATCGGCGCAAGGTGATCACCCTTTATGAGGGTGTCGAGGGCAAGGAAAAATCTATCTCCATTGCCTGCCAGCACTGCACGGACGCGCCCTGTGCGCAGGTTTGCCCGGTGGATTGCTTTTATATCCGCGAAGATGGGATTGTTTTACACAATAAAGAAACCTGTATAGGTTGTGGGTATTGCTTGTATGCCTGCCCCTTTGGTGCGCCCCAATTCCCCAGAGATGGGGCGTTTGGCGTGCGTGGGGTGATGGACAAATGCACCATGTGTGCGGGCGGTCCTGCGCCCACCCACTCCAAAAAAGAAATGGAATTATATGGAGTGAATCGGATTGCCAGCGGGCAAGTGCCCATGTGTGCGGCGACCTGTTCGACTAACGCCCTCTTGGTGGGCGATGCGGGGAGCATTGCCAATATTTATCGAAAACGAGTCATGGCTAAATACGCCAACGCGCAGGATTTTAAAACCAAAGCCGATCACCAAAAAGAGGGCGCGATACCCTAAAGGAGGTTGTGATGAGAGCGATCTTGTATCTTATGGGTGTGGGGGTTTTAAGCGCGCGCGATCTCCCTTTAGACCAAGAGCGAATCTTGGGCATTTTGCCCTATGGACAACGGGACACGGGCAAGCTCGGGGAGCTTTGGACACTTTGGCAGGGGCATTACTTTTTATGGCTTTTTTTAGCGGTGGTGCTAGGAGTTGCTTCTGGATTTCTCTTGCATTATCTCGTCATCGGACCTAAGCAGTTCAAGCACAGCGACCAAAAAATCCCTTTTTTCACGCTTTTTAACCGCATCATCCACTGGATCGCGGGGGTGTCTTTTATTTTGCTTGTGCCCACCGGGTTGATTATGATCTTTGGGGATTTTTTGGGGGGCGGGGCGTTTGTGCGCTTTTGTAGAATCGCGCATAGCGTGGGTTGCGTGGTGTTCATGGTGGCGGTCTTACCCATGCTCTTCATGTGGCTTAAAGACATGTTCTTTAGGCTAGCAGACATCAAGTGGCTAGTGATCATGGGAGGCTATCTTTCCAAAGAGAAAAAATCCGTGCCCGCTTATAAATTCAACGCCGGGCAAAAAATGTGGTTTTGGATCGCCACTTTGGGCGGGCTAGTGATGATTGCTAGTGGGGGGATTTTGTATTTTAACACGGTGGACTTGAGCGCGATCGCTAGCTTTTTTGGACTTTATCAAATCTCGCTCTTGCGCTTGAGCGCGTTGGTGCATAATTTCTTAGGTTTAGTGATGGTGGGATTCTTCATCGTGCATTTATACATGTCCTTGTTTGCGATCAAGGGAGCGTTGCGCTCTATGATTGATGGCTACAAGGAAGAGGAAGAGGTTAAAGTTTTGCACAGCTTGTATTATCAGGATCAAACAAGGGCTTAGTATTCACTTATATACTCAAGCAAGTGCCTTCTAAAGATGTTTGAATAATTTTTAAGTCTGCCTGCAAGAGTGGTGTGTTAAAGTCAGGACGCTTTTTAGCATAAAAATATAGAAAGGAAATTGATGCCATATATTAACATTCGTATCTCTAAAGAGCATGGAGGAGCTACTACGGAGCAAAAACGCGCGCTTATTAGTGGAGTAACCGATCTGGTTGTTGACATCTTGGGCAAAAAAAGGGAGGCTACGATCGTAATTATTGATGAAATCCATACAGATAACTGCGGTTTAGGTGGAGAAACCATCACACGATTAAGGCACACGCCTCCTGAACAACTAAAGGATTAAAAAACCCTAAGGGTTTCCCTAGTGGTGCTTGCGTAGGAGGAAGTTTAAGAGGTCGTAGCTGTCTAGGGAGATGGTGAAATAAACCTGATAAGAATCGTAGACTTGGCTGTAATCGCTCATCGTGTTGTAGACAAATTGGGTTTTGATGCTCGCAAAAGCACTTCTAAATTCGTAATAAATATCTAAGCGGTTATAAAGGGGTGCTTGGAAAAAGGGGACACCGCGATAAATGGGAGTGGGGCAGTAATCTTTTGAACAGATGAGGTTGACATTTCCGTATCTGTCATAGAAAAAATCTTCGCCATGCTTGCTCACAAAGAGCAGATCGCTTAGACCAAAGCCTTTATATTGGGCGTGGCCTTCTACAAATAAGCCTGTGCCTACCTTGAAAGGCACGTCAATATCGCTTTGGCGCAATCTCTCCAAGTCGCCCAAAACACCTAGTGATAAATTTAATTTTTGCATGAAGGGAAGAGCGTTGAGCAAATCGGTTTTGGCATAAAGCTGGTAGTAAAATCTGTCTAAAAGATAGACAGAGCCTGCAGTTTTTCCTACATGAGGGAGAGATGGCCAGTTGAGCAGAAACTGATCTTCCACATGGAAAAGTTGCGCATTACCTCCTAAAATAAAAAACCTTTTGAGAGCAGAGAGTTCGCTATAAGCCGTAAAACTAAAGCGATCCATCGCATTGCCCAAAGAATTACGCCCATATTTACAGGTGTAACAATTCCCTCCAAACCAATCGAGCAAAAACTCAGCTTCAACATGGGTATCTTTGTAGGGGTTGTTGGGAGGATTATATTGGAGCAAAAAGCCCCGCGCGTTAGGATCAATAAACCAATAATAAGGAGAAAAGACATTGAGTGGGTAATGGCCAATGAGGTATTTTCTAGGAAAAATACCCCCATAAAAATTAAAGGAGCGTCCTCTGGCTTGGTAATAAATAGTAGGGCCCCATTTGGAGGGAAAATTCATTTGATAAGTGTGGAGATTTTGAAAAAGAAAAGCCCCTACCATCACCTTTTGCTCTACAGAACCTAAATTGAAAGCAAAACCCACCTCTGGAGTTAAACGCGTGCTTAAAGTGGTGTTGGTATTGTACCAGTAGGGAGTTGAACCTTCGTGATCCATGATAAAAAGATTGAGGCCAAGGTTATAGCGCAAATAATCCTTAAAGCCCTGCGCTTTCCCTAAGTTTATCAACAACAATGCAAACATGCAAATTGCAACGAACACCCGCCCCATCAATTCCCTTTTAAGCCGATGAAAAAGCCCATTATACTATAATGCCTATACAATATGTTAGTATAAGGATGGCGCATGTTCCACGAATATAGAGATGAAATCAAGGCATTGAAAAATAAAAATCCTCATTTTAATAAAATCTTTGAGGAACACAATGCTTTGGATGATGAGATCTCCACTTTAGAGACTCACAACGCAGATGATCTCAAAGTTTCCACTCTTAAAAAGAAGAAATTGCATCTTAAAGATGAGATTTTTCACATGATTCAAGAATATAGAGCGGGTTTGATTTAAAGTTGTTTTAAAATTCCGTAAGCTTCTACAATTTCTAAAAAGCGTTGCTTGTAGAGGCTTGAGTTTGTTGTGCAGGCATCGGGATGGTAGAGTTTAGCCAGCTCTAGGTAGCGGTGTTTGATTTCTTCTTTTGAGTGCATCACTCCTAATCCAAGTGTGCGCAAAGCTTTTAGAATGATTTCTTCTTGTCTTGTCAAGTAAAGAGCCTGAGTGGGGTAAATGAAGTGGATACATGCGTGTTTAAAGTGAGAGTTCTGAAGAGCCATGAGAGGTTCAAGCGCGTCCAGGTGAGCGTGGGTTTCATGCAAAAAGTCATTTTTGTTGCTCTTATCTTCAAAGGGAGTTTCTAGCAGAATATGGGGCGCAAAAAGGCTTTGCAAAAACTCTCTTGCTATAAAGTGTGTGTAGTAGAAAACCACTCTTGAGTGCAAATAAATCGCTTGAATCTCAATCTTATGCACTAGAGCAAAAAAAGAGGCGTAGTGTTCGTGAGGGTGCGGACTTTCTTTAAAGACCACAGGAAGATGCGCATGGGCCAAAATCTTTTCTAGGAGCAGTTGCGCGTCCAATTGGTCATAAAAGGGATGCAACGCATATTTGGCGTAAAAGAGGCGGTTAAGCAAGTAGGTTTTTTTTAGGCTTTGGTCTTCTAATAAAATGAGAGTGTGTTTAAATTTGACATGCTCCTTAAAATGCTTTTTGATATAAAAAGTTGTCTGCTCATAAAGGACAGGTTCAAGGCAGACCTCTATGAACTGATCTGAGGTGGCCACTCCTTGATCGTAGGCAAGCGAAGGCACACCCTCTCTGCGGATTTTAGTCTTAATTTGCATGCGCTAATTATAACACTCTAACCTAGCCTATTCTTAAACCAACTTACAGAACCTAAAGTTCCTCTCTTGATTTCATAGCGAATCACTAATATTGCCACTATTAAAGCCAAAAATTGTGAAAGAGGGTAAGTGATCCAAATCCCCATCAAACCATAAAAATGACTGAGGATGGGGAGCAAAATCACAATAAAAAGAATTGTTTCACAAACAGTGATTAAAAAGGAACTTTTAGTGCGTTGGATGGATTGAAAAAACACCGCGCAGAAGAGATTGATTCCTAAGAGAATGTGTCCCAAATAATAAACATTCATGGCGTGCTTGGCGTCTTGCACAAAGGAGCCATCTTCTACCATACGTTCTTGGTCTATGTATAATCTGATCAGATAGTGGTCGAATAAATAAAAAACAATGTAGAGTCCAATCCCCATACAAAGCGACATTTTCAAGCCAAAAACAAAAGCTGTCTGCAGGCGATCTAAATACCCCGCCCCATGACTAAAACTAGCAATGGGCTGAATGGCTTGACCAATGGAGAGTAAAGTTGTCCAAAAGATGATCCCATTGTACATAATGATCGCATACATGGAAACCCCCCTCTCTCCTACGGTTTTCATGATAGTCCAGTTAAAGAGTAACATCACGATGGCAGCACTGAGTTCTGAAACACTTTGAGGCAAACCGCTTTTGGTAGAGGAAATAATGCTCGCCCAGTTAAAACGGCGCACGAAGTAAAGTTGACCCTTCTTGAGTAAAAAATGAGACATGAGAACACAAAAGCCCACCGCATGTCCGGTAACTGTGGCGATAGCACTGCCATGAATGCCCACTTCAAAAACATAGAGCAAGAGGTAGTTAAAAAGCACATTGGTTAAAGAACCAATGAGCATGGCAATCATAGCCAGTGCAGGCCGCTTGTCATTGACGACAAAAACATCAGCCAAAGGGTGTAGGACCATAAAAATAGCCCCCATGAGAATCACTTTAAGATAAATGGACACCATGGGCAAGAGTAAATCGCTACTGCCTAACATTTTGGCAATAAAATCGCTAAAGGGCACTAAACTCCAGCTAATTAAAGTGATGCTTACAGCCACAAAATAAAAGATGGAGCTAAATACTAAACGCGCGCGTTTGGCCTGATTTTTTCCCAAAAAATAAGAAGCAATCGAGGCCGCCCCTAACCCAAAAAGCAACTCAAAGGCAATCAAGGTAGGGAATATTGGCCAACACACTCCAATAGCTGCAACAGCCTCTTTTCCCAATTTATTCCCCACAAACATGCCATCAATCATGGAGTAAGTTGAGAGAGAAATCATTGAAAAGGCGAGGGGGATAAAATAATAAAAAAAGAGCTTAAAAATAGAGTCTTTATGAAGATCGATAGCCATTGGCCACCCAATTACTGGTTAAAACACACGGCTATCAGAAAACCTACAAAGAAAGTGTCCAGTGCCCCCAATAAGACACCAAAAACACTTTCCCCATACACTCTAGCGCTTGGAGAATTGAGGACTGCGGCGCGCCTTGCGTTTCCCATATTTTTTACGCTCCACAACTCTAGAGTCGCGGGTGAGTAATCCTTTAGGCTTTAAAATTGCCCTAAAAGCCACATCATAAAGATTGAGAGCCTTAGAAATTCCATGCCTTAAAGCCTCTGCTTGGGCACTATAGCCTCCCCCAAAAACCACTGCCTTTATACTTACCAAACCTTCTTGTTTGGTGAGCACCAAAGGTTGCATCACTTTCATCTTAATAGACTCATGCCCGCCCAACCAAGCATTAAGATCCATCCCATTAATGTCCAAAGTCCCACCTCCAGAGGTTAACCAAACTTTGGCGATGGCACTTTTGCGTTTCCCTGTAGCGTAAACCTTACTCATTAGGCATCCTTCTTAGAAACTTGAGCTGTGTGAGGGTGTTTTTCATCTTTGTAAACCTTCAATTTTTTAATCATGGCGCGCCCAAGTTTAGTTTTGGGCAACATTCCCCGCACAGCCAAATAAAAAAGCTTTTCGGGAGTTTTCTCAAGCATTTCTTCTAAGGTCTTGCTTTTAGTACTTCCAAAATAACCCGAATGGGTGAAATACTCTTTATTTTGCAATTTCATGCCAGAAAATTTGACCTTACTCGCATTGATCACTACAACAAAATCCCCACAATCTACATTGGGGGTAAAATAAGGGCGGTGTTTGCCTCTAAGCAAGGTGGCTGCGTGTGTGATAAGTCTGCCAAAAACTTGATCTTTGGCATCGAGCACCACCCAATTGCGCTTAATCTGCGTGTTTTTCATGGATTTGGTGAGTTGCATTGCAATCCTTGTATCAATATCAAAACGGGCATTCTAGCACCAAAAGTTTATAGATAACTGAATTTAAGTTAAGCTAAAGGAGTCTCTGGCGCATTTGGTAGAGGAGTGCCCGCTGACTCTGCTTATCTAAATGATAGCGTTTGTCATAGGCGTTTTGCACGGCAATTTTGAGAATATCAAGTTGGTTTTTATAAGAATCGCCCTCCCATATATCCAACACAAAGCGGTAAAGCTGGATATTTTGCACCAAGAGTTCAAAAACACGGGCGCGATCTTTAAGATAGAGAGCTTCATTAGTGCGATAATCCGCCACATTCACGACAATTCTTTCAAAGATTTTAGGCGCAAGTCTAGGGGGCATTGTCCTATAGACATAAGTCTTTAACTCCTCCAATTGAGCTTCTAGGTCAAAATTGTTAGAAAAGGCCAATACGCCCAAGATCAGGATTTGAGCGTTGAGTTTTTTACTCAAAAGGCGGGTTTGCCACTTGATCAACCATTTGCGAACCCTTGATATTTTTAACGCGTTGGTCATATGCTCTTAAGAATCCTTGAGCTCTCCCCAATTAGCACCATAACTTGTATGGCATTCTAAGGGGACTTTGAGCGGGTAGATTCCCTCCATAATGGTTTTAATTTCTAAGGCAATTTGGGATACCTGAGTTTTAGGAACCTCTAAGATAATCTCATCATGGACTTGCACGAGCATTTTTACGCGTGGGTATTTGGCAATGTGCGCATGGATTTTAAGCATGGCTAGTTTAACCAGATCGCTAGCACTGCCTTGAAAAAGGGTGTTGATCCCCTCGCGCAGGTATTCGGCTTGGAGTTTAGGTGTGGCGTTTGTAAAGTCAAAATGGCGTTGGTGCCCTAAAAGAGTGGTGATTTTGCCCTCTTGGAGAATGCGCGCTTTGAGCTGGTCTAAAAAGTCTTTGATCGTGGGAAAGGCGTTAAAATAGCGATCGATATAGTCTTTAGCCTCTTGTTGGCTAATTTTAAGGGTGTCTGCCAAGCGTCTAGGACCCATGCCATAGATGAGCGCAAAATTAATGCTTTTGGCAGCATGGCGTTTGTGTGGATCGTTAAAAAGGGCTAGGGCGGTGTTGAGGTGAATGTCTTGATTTTGCAAGAATGCCTGTATCAAGTGCGTGTCATTGCTAAAGTGCGCCAAGAGTCTTAGCTCAATTTGGGAGTAATCTGCGCCCAGTAAGAGCAGATCGGGCGCGCTGGGGATGAACCCATGGGCAATTTTTTTGCCTAAGGGCGTGCGTATGGGGATGTTTTGCAGGTTGGGGTGGGCAGAACTTAGCCTAGAGCTCGCAGTAGTGTGCTGGTAAAAAATGGTGTGGATTTTGCCATGTTGGTTTTGAGTGAGCAAGGGCTCTACATAAGTAGATTGGAGCTTGAAGAGTTCGCGATAGCCCAAAAGCGCGTCTAAAAGCGTAGCGACCTCTACACCTTGCACGCGCGCGCCTTGATAGGTTTCTTGCAAGGCTTTTAGGCTGGCCTCATCGGTGGAAAACCCGGTTTTAATTTTCTTAACCCCCTTAGCCTGCAAGCCCAAATCTTGGTAGAGAAAATGCGCCCATTGCTTGGTGGAATTGACATTGATGTCTGTATGGGCTAGGGCGTGGATTTGATTTTGCAGAGTGTTTAAACTCTGTGCGAACTCCTGTTTTAAGGTTTGAAAATACGCCAAATCTAGGCTAAAGCCCTGCGCTTGCATCTCTAGCAAAATCGCTAGTAAAGGGTATTCCAATTCGCGGGCGAGTTGCAGGAGATCGGGGCTTAGAGTGTCTTTGTAGTGCGTGTAAGCCCTAGCGATGAGGCGGGTATTGCTCTCCATCTGCGCGGCATTTAAAGGCGCGTGGGGCTTACTGCTAAAGCTCTCCAAGCTAAATAGCCTTCCTAATGCGCTCATTTGAGGTTCGAGACTGGAATTGTGTAGCCATGCTAGCAGGGCGACATCTTCATAATGCGTGGGCAGGTCAAGCTGGTAGCGTTGTTTAAAATATAAAAAGAGTTCTTTAATCTGGTAACCTACCAACTTGCATGCATAAAGTCTTTGCACACACGCAGGGGCTTGTGGGTCATGTAAATCTAGGAGCATAAAAGAGCTAACGGGTTCTAACCCTAAAATTCCTAGTGTTGTGCTCTGCAAGTCCAGATAGAGAGCGCATGTAGATAGTTGATTTAGAATTTCTAAAGTGGGCGGAGTGGTGTGCTGTGGGGGCAAAATAGGGGTGGTTTTAGGGATATATGTGGGCGTGATTTGCTTCAAGAGCGCAAACATTTCATAATGCTCAAGCGCATCTGCAATGCGCAATAAGGGGTTTTCTTGAGGAAAAGGCTTTAGGGTAGGTGGGTGGTTAAAAAGACCGCTTTCTAATTTAGCCAATCTGCGGCTTAAAAATGCTTGTTCTTTATCTCTTAAGAGCGCATGCTGGATTTTAGCCGGGAGTTTGGGATTTGTAATACTCGTTGTCTCTAGGGCATAGTATAGATTCTCTAAAGTGCTAAAAGCTTGGATGAGTTTAGTCCCATAAATGGGACCCACCCCCTCCACACCTTTATAGCCATCGCTACTATCTCCCACCAAGCCCTGATATTCTATAAACTGGTGCGGATAAATGCCGTATTTTTCTAGGCATTCCTCTATGCCTTTAAGCGTATTGCTACTAGGGTCGCATAGGAGCACGCGCGGGCTTACTAATTGGAAAAAGTCCTTATCCACGCTCAAAATACGCACCTCTGCCTCAGGGAAAACATGGCACAAACTCGCGATCACATCATCGCTCTCATAACCGGGCATGCTAAAAGAATCAAGTCCCATCGCCTCTATCCACTCAAAGATAATAGGAAGTTGTTCCTCAAGTCCGGGGGGCGAGGTGCGGTTGCTTTTATAAGTGGGGCAAAGGGTTTTACGGCGGTTATCCTTGCTCTCTAGGGCAAAGACAAGATGATCGGCTTTGAGTTTATAGACCTGTTGCACCACCCGCACAAATGCGCTCAACCACGCCGTGCTAGTCCCGCTAGAAGTGCGCAAATCCTTTAGATGAAAATAGAACTTGAAAAGAAGGCTAAAGGTATCAACCAAATGGAGCTTCAGCGGGCATCCTTGAGGCATGCGCTAAATAAATACTGGTGATCTTGGGGTAGGGCATCATAGAGTGCAAAGGCGAGTTGCCTAATTTCCCAAAGGGCTTTAGTGTCCGTGCGCAAAGAGAGGAAATTTTGCAAACTACGCGCATTGATACTAAAAGCCAAACTGGTTTTATAGCTCTCTGGCATGGCAAACTTGGCATAGTCATTTTTAACATGGTTGATAATGAGAAGGCGCAGATTTTCTAAAGCCTGCACACTGGCGTGATCCACTGCTTCGACACCTGTAAAGACAAGAAATTTTTGGGCGCGTTCCAAATTTTGCGCATTCAAAGGTAAAAAACTCTCCTGCTTTTTGAGTTCGCTTAAAGTATAACGGCTGGATTTGACCGAAAAGCTTGCCATTCTGTGGCGCGCGAGTTCTTGCAAGCACGCACGACTAATATCTATGATCTCAAAATTATAAAAGAGATGTTCTAGGGTAGAGTTGTGGCGGTATTTATTCGCCACGCGATCGATGAGTTCTAAATCCTTGCGCCCGCCTCCATCGCTGTAGGCAAAACTCTGATAACAGGTGCGGATCGCCTCATAGCAACAATTAAGAGGGGTGGCGTGTTTGAGGATTACTTGCATTATTCTTCTTCCTCATCATTTTGTTCTTCTAATAACAGAGTTGGTTCACTCACAGGGGGGCGATTAAAAGTGATGGGGGTAAAACTCAAATCTTTAGGCGTGTAAATCGTATTGGTGTAAATGACTTGTCCATTTAAGAGAGGCTCAGAAAAATAACGCGCCTGGATGCCATAGGTGCGCACTAACATGTTTTCTAAAGCGTCCACGCTGGTATATCCGATCCAATCATAGGCCAAATTCACGCCTAAAATCGAAGCGTATTGGTCTAAATAGGGGTTGATTTTGCCAATAGCACTGGCAATATAAAGATTACGGCGATCTTTAGGTTGGGTGAGCATGAACAGCGAAAGGTTAAAATTGATCTGTGAGGAGAGCAACATTTGAGGACCTCTGCCTAGCATGCTAATTTGAGAGAGAAGAAGCCCTGTCTTAACCACAGGAGTGTTGAGCATCACGACCGCGTTTTTAAGATATTTGGCTTGAGCTCTTAGTCCAAAAGAAAAACTGCTCGCCTTTTTAAAGGTGATGGTGTCCTCATAAAGCACGGGCGCGCCCAAATCGCGCAAACTCTTAGCCAACATCTCGCCTCTGAAACTATCGTCATTGTAGATCACAAGGGGTTTTCGTTGGCTCAAATCCACCAACATAGCCATTTGCCTAGCAAAATCAATGCCCGCAAAACTCAAAGCAGAGGGGAGATCGATGAGCCATTGGAGTTGGCTTTTATGCACACTAGGAATGATGATTGGCAGAGTGAGAGGGGTTTGGGCGATGAGATTTTGCACACCATTTTGAGTGAGCAAGGCGATAACAAAGGGGAAGTTCTGAGCGGCAATATCTTTATAAGCGCGTTTCAGACTATCAGCATCTTCTTGCCTGCTATCAAAAACTTTAAAAATAAAATTTTGTTCTTTGAGTGCCAAATAGGCCAAAATTGCATTAATGGCCGTATTGCTATATTTGCCCACCACATCTCTGGGCACTAACAAAGCGACCTTGTAGGGAATATCCCCTCTTTTGGACTCCACACCCATCTTTTGAGTTGTGCTAATGGGGCGTGGATTGAGAATATCATTTGTAATGGCGTAATCATCCCTAATTTGGGAATCTTGAGCGTTGAGTTGGACCTCTGAGGTGCGCGCCATAAAAGAAAATATTTGCCCCTCAGCGTAGAGCTTTTTCAAGCAATCGTCATTGCATGGATCAAGAGGCATCACGCTTTGGGTGGCTGGAGGCAGGGGGGAGAGGAGGCGGGGCCGCACTTTTGCGTGCAAACTGAAAGCAAGGGCGGCAAATACAAGAGGCAGGAGCTGCATTAGTCTTTATGCTTTTTAAAAATGTGAGGGCTGACCATGTTTTCTGGTTGGAAAATTTCAGCGAGTTGTTCTTGTGTGAGCAATTTGCGCTCTAGCACAATATCGCGCACGGACTTGCCAGTATCTAGGGCTTCTTTGGCAATGGAGGCGGATTTTTCATAGCCGATATGCGGATTGAGCGCGGTTACAATGCCAATGCTATTAAAGACATAGTCATGGCAGATTTTTTCATTGGCAGTGATCCCATTAATGCATTTCTCTACTAAAGTGCGCATCGCGCGATTCAACATCAAGAAAGAATGGAAGAGTTTATAGGCGATCACGGGTTCAAAGACATTGAGTTGTAATTGCCCGCCCTCAGCTGCCATCGCTACGGCTAAGTCATTACCAATCACCGAAAAACAAACCTGATTGACCACTTCGGGGATAACCGGATTGACCTTGCCGGGCATAATCGAACTACCCGGTTGCATGCGAGGGAGATTGATTTCATTCAAGCCTGCACGCGGTCCAGAGCTCAGTAACCTCAAGTCATTACAGATTTTAGAGAGTTTGATCGCTACGCGTTTGAGCGCGCCACTCACTTGCACATAAGATCCGGTACTCTGGCTTGCCTCAATCAAGTCATGGGCAATAGTAAAGGGTCTGCCTGTAACCTCTTGGATTTTTTTTTCTACAATGCGCTTATAATCGGGGTGGGAGTTAATGCCCGTGCCAATCGCCGTTCCGCCCAAGTTGATCACACGAGTCCAGTTGCGCGCATCTAAGATGTGCTGGATGTCCTTTTCTACCATAGAAACAAAAGTTTCAAATTCTTGACCCAAAGTCATGGGCACAGCGTCCTGAAGTTGGGTGCGCCCCATTTTGAGCACATGGGCAAATTCCTTTGCCTTTTTAGCAAATGCGTCCTTGAGCATTTTTAATACTTGAGTCATGTGATCTAGGCGTTCGTAAATAGCAATTTTGAGCGCGCTAGGGTAGGTGTCGTTAGTGGATTGCGAGCGATTGACATGATCGTTGGGGTGGCAATACTGGTATTCGCCCTTTTTATGCCCCAAATATTCTAGCGCGACATTGGCGATCACCTCGTTCATATTCATGTTGGTGCTTGTGCCCGCCCCGCCTTGAATCATATCCACTACGAATTGATCTTGATATTCTCCATCAATGATCCTATCACATGCGTGGCAGATGGCATCTTTAATCTTAATATCAATCAGACCCAGTTCTGCATTGGCTAAAGCGGCTGCTTTTTTGACTTGCGCAAAGGAGCGGATAAAAATAGGGTAATTGAGCAATCTATCATGGGTGATATTGAAATTCTCCACCGCGCGCATGGTTTGAATTCCATAATAGACGCTATCGTCAATCTCCATTTCGCCGATAAAATCATGCTCTTTTCTAGTTGCCATAATACTCCCTTAGTAAATAGAATGTGTCCTATTGTAGCCATTTAAAATTAATGAGCGTGTATCTCATATCTTAGGCATCACTAATTGGCGTTTCCTGCTAGCCATGGCGATGAGTAGAATTGTGCCCGCCACAAAGAAATACAGAAAACTAGGAATGGGCAGGGGATCGCCAGCGGCATAGCTGTGCATGCCAGAGAGATAGTAATTCACCCCAAAATAAGTCATTAAAATGGAGTAAAACCCAACCACGCTTGCACTTGCAAAAACAAAGGGCATGAACTCAAAGCGTAAAAAGCGCAAGTGCAAGATCACCGCATAGACCGCAATAGAGATGAGCGCCCAAGTTTCCTTAGCATCCCAGCCCCAATACCGCCCCCAAGACTCGTTAGCCCACACACCGCCTAAAAAATTCCCCACACTCAACATTAAAAGTCCCAAAATCATCCCCATCTCATTGATCGCGCTCAAAGAGAGGATCGTATTATCTACATGGGCTCTTTTGGGACTTCTCATGATAAACAAGAGAAGGGTTAAGATTCCCAAAATAAAACACAGACCCAAGAAACCATAGCTAGCCGTGATAATGGAAACATGGATATTGAGCCAATAGGATTTGAGCACGGGCACGAGATTGCCAATTTGGGGGTCCATAAAGCCCAAATGCGCCACAAAGAGCGCGATTCCTCCCAAAAAGCTAGAGGCACATAGGGCTAGATTGGAGCGCAAAATTAATCCGGCGATAATGGCTGCCCAAGAGATATAGAGCATGGACTCGTAAGCGTTACTCCATGGGGAGTGTTGGCTTACATACCAGCGCAATAATAACCCTGCTGTGTGCGCTAAAGCTAGCAACAAAATCACAACATAAAATCCCCAATGCACCCACGCGCGCGGAGGCTTGTTTTTAAAGGTAGCCACCAACACCACGGCGAGCAAGAGCAAACCTAAGAGCAAGTAGGGCAGAGTAAGGGTGTTAAAAAAATTGCTATGGTTTAAAAAGATTTCCGCATTTACTTTGGAGGGCTTGAGGTAGAGAGGGCTGTGTTCTTGTTGGTAAGTGGCTAGAGCCTTGAGGGTCTTGTGTAAATCCTCCCACTTGTTAGAATCCACGCCTGCATCAAAGCCCACAAAAAGCGCGCGCAAAAAATGCTTGGCTTCTTTAGCTAAATTTAAATCTTGGCTTTTGATCGCATCAGCAGGGGAGAGCCAAGTATTCCCGCTTTTATCGGGGAAAATTTTTAAAATCGCCCCACTAAAGATCATATAAACTAAATTCACGCGTTCATCAACATGCAAGACATCTTTATCAAAAGTATCGCGATCTTTGGGGGTTTTTTGGTTGATTTCTTCCACATAGTTTTGTAACTTATAACCATGCGGACCAAAAACATCAATGAAAGCCACCCGCTTTTGACTCTTAGGCACACCTAGAATTTGGCGCAGGCGGGGTGTGGCGACATAGATCATTTTAATACTCTTATAATCATCCGGATAGAGCATCATGCCTAGCAACACTTGAATATTGTCCATCCCCTTAAAGCCATCTTCTTTGGTGATCTTGTGGATGAGGTCCATGCTCAAGGTGTCTAGGGGTTTGATCCGCCCCTCAAAACCTTGAATTTGGAGCTGTTGGAACAATCCTAATTGCCCTTTAGAATGCGCTTTAAGATTTTTCATCCGTTTAATAATAGCGGCATGCAAGAGTTTTGTTTTTCTCTTCTCAAGACTCGCCTTGCCCATATTGTCTAGGGGTGTGGGCGTGCTTTTCCCCCCGTGCATGTCAATAAGACCTTCCTGCGCGCGCAGATGCGCACTTCCTAAAGCTAACATGCCAAGCAAAAAGATCCCGGTGATATTTTGCGCCTTGAGAAACACGGAAAGTTTTTGGAAACGCCCATTGCGCCCCAACAGCAAGGCGATCGCGCCCAAGATCAAGCCCGCATAGCCAATATAGGTGATCATTTTGCCCGGGTCCTTATTGACGGAGAGAATCGTGCCCTTTTCATCGCGATCGTAAGAACTTTGAAAAAAGCGATACCCGCCATAATCCAAGACATGATTCATAAAAATGCGATAGGGTTTGATGAGCGCGCCTTTTGCATCTAAAATTTCTACCTCAGAAGCGTAAGAAGAGGGACTCATGGACCCGGGATAGCGATCTAACTCAAAGCGTTTGAGTTTGAGCGCAAAGGGAAGTTTCTTGGTGGTTACTCCCCAATTGATAGCAATTTGCACGCCCTTAAAATCTGCTAACACATCCTCGCTCACAATCCCACTCCCCCCCACGATTTGATAAGTCTGACTCTGCCCCTCATAGCTAACTTTAAGGGTTAAAAGCGCGCGGTTATCCTTCTTTTGAGTGGTCATTTTGCGCACGCTCAAAGGCTCGATACGCAGAGGTTTTCCATAAACTTCTAAAGTTTGGGTGGGAAGGTGTTTAGAAAAGGGCGAAAGCGCGCTTTTGAGCGCGAAACTTAGAGGTGATGCGCCTTGTTTGGCAATATGGATATTTAAATAGGTGTCTGTGGTGGTGATCGTGTTGCTTGTGGCATCCTCTCTAATATGCATGGTCGCCTCAAAGCCAAAAAAACGCGTGATACCCGCACCTATAATAATGATCACTAAAGCGCTATGAAAAAACAAACTCGCCCATCGTTTTCTTTGTAAGGCCTTAGAGGCGATCATAGATCCTATCACAAGAATAAGCAAATAAGCATGCAAAGCATTAAACCACCAAGTGCGATAGACCACCGCTTGGGCGGCTGGAGTGCCGTAATCATTTTCAATGAAAGTCGCTAGCGCGCAGGCGGTAGCATAAGTGATCATCACCGGGATTGCCGTCCAAAAGGAGGCAAAGAAAAAGTTAAGCAGTGTTTTAAGCCGCATTGAGTTCCCTAGTGCGTTGGCGGATATAATCGCGCAATTTTTCTATAAACTCTTTGTCATTGCTAATTCCTTTGTGCAAACCCTTACCTACAAATTCCAAAACGGCCAAGAATTGTTTGTAGGGCATGTAACCGGGAAGTTCATAAATGGTCTTGCCCTCAGGGTTGGCAAATACGATGGTGGGAGTGGAGTTAACCTCGTAGATTTGGGCTAATTCTGAGGTGGGGAATTTGTATTCCTTGCTTTTTTTGCCTATCCCCACTTTAAAGGCGTGCATTTTAGAATAACTGATATTGATGTAATAAGCACTGTAATGGGCTTTGATAAAATCCTTAAGATTACTATGTTTTTTAATATCCTGTTTAAGCAACTCGCAATAAGAACACCCATTTTTACCAAAGACAAGCAACATATACTTGCCATTAGGTGTGATAAATTTAGTGTCTAAAAACACATCTTCTAGGCCGGCGTAACTTTGTTTGTCTAAATTATTCGCCTCTTCTTGGGCTTCTTTAGAAAAGCCCGTGCCTGAACTGATCATATCCTCATTGATCTCATCGTCCTTAGCCATGCTCACCTGAGTTCCTAAGATCAAACTGAGCAACATTAAAAACACATAACGCATATAAATCCTTTTAGTGAGATAAATTTTCATTGTAATCTTGAGGAGTAAATTCTTGGTTTAATGGAGCGGGGGAAGTGTTTAAAATATCAATGATTGCCCGTGCGAAACTGGATTGATCGTTTAAGCAAGGACACACCAAGTATTCGGGCACTCCCAAGCGCATGGCGTGGAATTTGTATTGAATCTGCAGTTCATAAAGCGTTTCTGAATTATCGATGCTAAAGGCTAGAGGATAAATGATGATTTTATGTTGGCGGTATCTCTCGATCATAGCTTCCGTGCTAGGTTCTAGCCACTTCATGGGCCCCACTTTGGATTGATAGGCCAATACAACCTCTTTAAAGCGTAAAGAGGTGCGCACAAAAGCGCGTTTGAGCAAACTGACATGGTGCAAGCATTCCGCTTGGTAAGGATCGCCTTCTAAAACCACTTTTGTAGGCAGACCATGCACAGAAAAAATGAGCACAAAATCTTTGGCGGGTCGTTTGACAAGGGTGTTGGAAATGGTTTCTAAAATCGCCTGATTATAGAGGGCATGCGTGTAAAACCTCTCAATGCGCGCCATTTGGGGTGTGTAATTGAGAGTTTCAAGAGCCCTCAGGGCATCTTGCATAGAAGAGAGTGTCGTTGTGGTGGAATATTGGGGGTACATAGAAAATAATTTAAGGCGTTCAAAACCCTCAGCCTGCAGAGTTTGAAAAGTATTGCGGGCAAAAGGAGGGGTGTAGCGCATGGCATAAGTGTAATGACGGCTAGGGTCTAGGGCGTTGAGTTTGGCAACAAGTTTTGCGCTCAAAGCGGCAATAGGAGATTTGCCCCCGATACGCTGGTAAATGGCTTGGGACTTTTGCAATCGGTTTTTAGTGATAAAACTAGCCAAGAGCTTGCGCAATTTAGGAGGATTGATAGAGAGAATATAGGGATCATTGAACATATTAGTCAAAAAAAGCGCGACCTCATCTAGGTGATTAGGCCCGCCCATGTTTAATAAAACAACAGCTTCTTTGGGACTAGAGGGCAACACTCGATGATCCTATGTGTCTTGATTAAGATTATAGGGTAGCAAATTCTGAGGTTGGAAAGACCAAAGTAGACATCTTAACTTCTTTTTGATGGAGCTAGTAACTTTAGAAACACTTATACTATGGCAATTACTCTTAGAAATGCCTTATAAAAGAGAATGTGTTAAAATGGGCGCAAAACTTGGAGCGCGCATGCAATTTAGCTACCACCCTAAGGCAGGTGAGTTGGAATTGATTATAGAGGGGGAACTTTACCGCCATTTGTATTTGAGTCGGCGCACCTCAGCACAAACTCTCTTGGCCCTGCGCAACCTCAAAGACAATTATCTTTATTTTTATCAACAAATGGAAATTAATAAGAAATACGCCCGCCTACGCTGTGTCCAAAGCCAAGAAACTCCCCAAACTCCTTTGCATCAAACCCATCTGCTTTGGGCAATCATCGCGCTTAAGAATGTCGAAAAAGTGTTGCCCTATCTAAACCAAATGGGCGTGTGTAAAATTAGTTTTTTCTATGCTGACTACAGCCAAAAAGACCAAAGGCCTGAGCACCACCTAGAGAGATTTGAAAAGATTTTGATTCAATCTAGCCAGCAATGCGGGCGTAGCGATCTGATGGTTTTAGAATTTTTGGAAAATACAGAACAAGCCCTAAAAACCTACCCTAAAGCCGCTGTCATGGATTTGCACGGCACACATAGTAGTGCTTGTTTGCAAGATTTACAACAAGGGGTGATGATTGGTCCTGAGGGGGGCTTTTCTCAAAGAGAAAGAGAGTTATTTGAACTTAGAGAGATTTACAGCACGCCCAACCCCCTCACCCTCACAAGCGAGGGAATGGCTCTTTTATGCGCAGGGTTGGGAAGTCAAAAGGGACTTTAAGCGCGCGCGTCTAAGGCAAACTGCACCGCAAATAAAGCTCCAAAGAGATAGAGCAGGGGGTGGACCTGCTTAAATTTGCCCCGACAAATTTTAATGAGCGGATAAATAATCAAACCAATACCCACTCCATTAGTAATGCTATAAGAAATAGGAATCCAAAAGAGCACAAAGAAAGCGGGCAAGGCTTCTTCTAAGTCCTGCCAATCAATTTCACTTAAATGGCTCATCATCATAAAACCTACAATAATAAGAGCTGGGGAAGTGATGGCCGGCACGCTAGCTAAAGCTTTGGCTAGGGGGGCTAAAAAAAGCAAACAGGCAAAGAGAAAAGCCACCACCACGCAAGTAAAGCCCGTGCGCCCCCCAACACTCACCCCCGCCCCCGATTCGATGTAGGTTGAAGTGGGCGAAGTGCCTGCAAGCGCCCCTATTGCGCTAGCGATCGCATCGGCAGAAAGCGCGCTTTTGGCGTTTAAAAATTTCTCACCTTGCATTAAATTTGCTTGTTGGGCCACTCCGATCATAGTTGCGGTCGTGTCAAAGAGCATCACTAAAAAGAAAGTGAAGATCACCGCACCTAAATCGGGCTTGAGCGCGCCTAGAAGATCCAGTTTAAAAAAAGTGGTGTCGATATGTTTGGGCAATTCAAAGAGATGATCGGGAAGTTTTAAATGCCCTAATAAAAAGGCTAAAAAGGCGGTGATGAGAATGCCTAAGAAAATGGCCGCGCGGACACGATTGACCAATAAAACGATGGTGATAAAAAGACCAATGAGCGACATGTAGGCAATGGGTTGGGAGAAATTGCCCAAAGTGATAATAGTCGCACTAGAAGACTCGACCAAATGCGCATTTTGCATGCCAATGAAGGCGATGAAAAGTCCAATGCCTGCGGTAATACCGGCCTTTAAAGAGGTGGGGATGGATTTAATGAGAGCTTCTCTAAACCCAGTTAAAGAGAGGATTAAAAAAATCACAGAAGCGATAAAAACACTGCCCAATGCGCTATGCCACGCAACCCCCATACCAAGAACCACCACAAAGGCAAAATAGGCGTTCATGCCCATAGAAGGAGCGATAGCGATGGGATAATTAGCCACTAGCCCCATAATCAGAGTGCCCACGACACAAGCCAATAAAGTGGCCACAAACACCCCATCAAAATCCATGCCCGCTTTTTGCAAAATAGCAGGATTAACAATGGCAATATAAGCCATCGTTACAAAGGTGGTCAAACCTGCTAAGGTTTCGACACTAAAAGAGGTGTTGCGCTCTTTAAATTGAAAAAAACGCGCTAAAAACGCTAACATGGGCTTCCCTTATTTTTTTAAGATGAACAAAATGAGCAAGTGGGACAATGGATTGAAAATTCTAGTTGGTAGAAATAAAAATGTGGCTTAAATGCAAATTGTTTTAGAGGAATTGGAGGCTTTGCAAAAAGGGCGGGGGTTATTGGGTTTTTCTGGAGGAGGGGATTCGGTGGCATTGTTTCATCTGCTCTTAGAGCATGGATTAAACTTTGATCTAGCCATTTTTGATCACGGCTTAAGAGAGCAAACGCGTGCAGAGATCGCGCATGCTAAAACTTTGGGCAAACTCTATCAAAAGCGCGTGCATGTGGGGGGAGCAAAACTTAGTGGGGCGAATTTAGAAGCCAAATGCCGTAAGGCGCGCTATGAATTTTTTGAAAATATGATGGACACCTTTAATTACACCCATTTAATCCTAGCCCACCATTTGAACGATAAGCTAGAATGGCTTTTGATGCAACTTGGCAAAGGAGCGAGCTTGCAAACCTTGCTAGGCTTTAGTGCAAGCGAAAAGCGCAAAAACTATCACTTAATCCGCCCCCTTATCTACACGCCCAAGAGTGCCCTTTTAGATTATTTGCACCGCCACAAACTCCGCTATTTTGAGGACAGCACCAACTCAGATTTACACTTTAAGCGCAATTTGATCCGCCACACTCTAGCCACCCCCTTTTTAAATCTGTCCGGAGTTGCAAGCGGGTTAGTGCGCAGTTTTAAAGCCTTAGAACAAGAAAAGCACGCCCTCTATCCGGCCCTAAATTTCCTTGAACTTGAAGGGGGTTTTGTTTTTAAAGCAGGGGGGCAAAATCTCTACTATATCGATCGCTTATTAAAAAAACTAGGTTATCTTTTGAGCTACAAACAACGCCTAGAATTAGAGAAAAGAGGGTTTAATGGGGTGTTTGTCTCTAAAAATAGCCGTTATATTGTTGGACTTGGGGGGGGCTTGGTGTATGTGGTTAAAACCTTTTTGAGCACAATGCCAATTCTGCCTAAAGTCTACAAAGAAGCCTGCAGGCTTTTAAAAATCCCCCCGCTGGTGCGCCCGGCACTTTTTGGCCCTGAATGGACCAGCACCCTAAAAACCCTTAAAGATTTTCAGCGCGCACAATTAAACTAGAGGGTAAATTGAAGACTTGGATCATCTCTTCTTCTAAGGCCCGTTGTTCTCCATTATCTTTTTCGTGATCGTAGCCCAACAAGTGCAAATAACCATGCAAAAATAAGAGTCTGAGTTCATCTAGCAGGCTGTGCCCGCGCTTTTGCGCCTCCATTTGGGCGCATTCCACATTGATCACCACACTGCCTAATAAATTTTGAGCAGGCATCTCAATAGGAAAACTTAGCACATCTGTAGATTTGTCCACTCCCCGGTAATCTCTATTGAGCTCTTGAATGCGCTCTGAATCCACTAAAACCAATTCCACTCCCCCGCTCTTGCCCAAATGCGCCATTAAAGGCATTAAGTCGTTCTCTAAACCTCTAATATTTGCGCGCACCTCATCGATCACATCGATTTGAAACTCCATAAACTGCCTTTAAAGAAAAGCACCATCATAGCGTGATTTTGAGGCATGGATACTAAACCGCTTTTTAAATTTTAACCCTAGAGCTTTTATTTACAAGATTCTATCTCTCCACTTTGAGCGAGTTGTAGAATTTTATGTTGCACCGCCTCAACTTTTTGATTTTCAACCGGACCAAAGGAAGGAGTTTCTAATAATTCTATTTCCTCATCGCTTAGTTGTTTTAAAAACTTTTTGGCAAGACAGACTGCGGTGGATTTGGGCACATTTTGATTGATTAAGGCACGGCTAATCATTTCCTTAGCGTCTTGTTTTCCGATGCATTTTCTAAGGATTTTAGGATCCGGATTGGCTGCTCTCTTGCGTAACAAGGCCTCGTTTTTGAATTCTTCCTCTGTGGCATCGCCTATAATTTTCTCAGCCAAACAAGAACAGGTTTTGTAATCTAGGCCACTGCGCTGGCAACCTCGTATGTAATCCCCAGTCTCACTGCTTCTACCACATCCTGCTAGCAAAAATGCCAAAGGTAATAATACAAAAAGAGATTTCATGAGAACTCCACTAAAAGAATGATTTGAGTAAATGGAATGGCCAAAAAATCGCCATGCCAAAGTCATGACCAATCTCATAAGCACTCGTTCCATAAGAAACAAACACAAATTGATAGATAAACACCAACACCGCGATACCAATATAAAAAGAAACAAGCCCCTCTCTCATGCATTTTCCTTTGCATGAAAAGTAGAAGTCAAGGAAGAATGAGAGAAATTAGAGAGAGTTACCCCCCCCCCCCGCACCAATGAGCCGAGTTAGACATAGCAATCCTTTTTGTAGAAGTAAAACTCTAATTTTAAAGAGTTGAGCCTAATGCAAGGTTAACAAGCTATATTTTTGCTAGTTAGCAAGCGCCCCTAAACCCTCACAACACACATTGGTGAAATGAAACCAAAACGCGCTTTCATAGACATTTGGATTGCGCCACACACGGCAATGAAACCCGATGGAAAAATCCTCAAAAGGGAGTTTACGCGCCACAACTAAGGCTAAAATTTCTGCCCGCATTTTAAGCACCATGATTTTAAAGCCTTCTTTGGCTTCTAGCATGGTTTCTTCAGGCTCAAGCGTTCTAAAGCTTTGAGTAGAAAAGTCTGCCACAACTTTAGCCCCTAGCTCTTGGCTAAAATCATCGTTAGTGGGCACAAAATATACAATCTGCCGATCGTGATAATTAGCCTCTTTTAAGTAGGCGATGAGTTTGATTGGGTCGTAATGATAAGTTTCTTTAAGCTTTTGAATCTCCACTTCTGGCTCAGGTAAATTTAATAGAGTTGTGGGGACTTCCTGTTGATTTGTTCCATTAGAAGTAAAGCTATAAAGGGTGTCAGGTCTGGGCTCAAGGTAGCGCGCTTGCACAGCATTACAAAGATTTTCATAATCTTTAGGGCAGTGTTTATGGTTGCGTTGGGCTATCATCTTATCCCGCTGTGCCCTCTCTTTAAACATCCCTGCGTAGGGCATATAGGCTTTAGGGCGACAAACCTGCATTAAATCCTCCACTCCTTTAAAAGCACCCTTTAAATTGCGCTTTAAAATACTCTCTTGTTCTGCGTGGCTGTAATTTTCAAAGCAGAGAGGAAAACCACTCGCTCCCCCAGCAAAGGCACTACACAATAGGCTTAAATTTTGGGGCAAAATGTATTGGTTTAAAAAATTGCTATCCACACTCAAAATGATTTCATGCCCTTCTAGGCACAAATACAGCCCGCTATCATCTCTAAAATCCCCGGATTTAAGCAGTGCAAGTTGCGCGCTCTCAGAGACTTGATAAATCTGCTTAAAATCTAAGGGGATCACATTCTTAAAGCCTAAATTTTGCAAGCCTTTCTGTGTGCTTTTGGAGTCAAAATTAGCGCAAATGATCAATGTATCTTTACTGACTAACTCTAAAGTTTGAGGGCTGAGGTGATCGGGGTGGTTGTGAGAGATATAGATCAAATCCGCTTCTTGCAAGGCCTGCAGAGCTTGCTCAGAGCTAGGATGGGCATGCCACCACCCAGTTAGAAACGCTGACCCTAGTAGCCATGGATCGGTTAAAATGTGCAACCCTCCGCCATAAAGGGATACACAGGCATGGTTGTGGTAACGCAGGCTAAAATTGCCTCTTGTGGTGGGTTTAAAGGGGTTGTGCAAATTGCTGGGTTTGTATAGGGTTAGGGTATTGTTTTTATGAGTATAGGTGGTAGGATCGATGGGAGTTTTGGTGCTCCCATTTTGATAAGTTAAAGTGTTTAAATCAAGTTTCCAAGAATGCTTGGGGCAGGCAAGTTCCCCCCCCCCCCCCCGCAGGGGCGCAAACATCCACCCATGTGATCGCAACGATCATCAATGAGCCAAACTACTTTGCCCTGTTCTAACTTGGCATAGTAGCCCCCCTCTAGGGCGTGGACACCATCTTGCAGGCTTGGCAACTCTAGGGCTAAAACCTCTTGTTTGGCTTCAAACGCCCCTAAGTGCTCTAGCATTACTCCACCTCAGCGTCAATCACATCTTCATCTTTTTTTGCAGACTGAGGATTTTTCTCCTTTTGCATCATCGCTTCGGTGAGCTTTTTGGATGCCTCAGCTAGGGCTTTGATTTTACCCTCGACCTCTTCTTTAGTGGCGTTCTCATTTTTAACACTTGCCTCTAAGTCGCTCAAAGCGTTTTGGATTTTTTCCACTTCGCCAGCCTCTAAATTGGCTTTATGCTCTTCAAGACCTTTTTTGGTTTCATGCGCCAAACTCTCGGCCTGGTTTTTGAGCTCCACCACAGCTTTACGGCGGGTGTCCTCTTCTTTGTGCAACTCTGCGTCTTTAACCATTTTTTCAATTTCGCTATCGCTCAAGCCGCTAGAACCGGTGATCCTGATTTCTTGGGATTTACCAGTATTTTTATCCTTAGCAGAAACGGTTAAAATCCCGTTTGCGTCAATGTCAAAGGTAACCTCAATTTGAGGGATACCTCTTGGTTGAGGGGAGATGCCAGTTAGATCAAATTTACCCAGAGATTTATTGTCCTTAGCAAATTCGCGCTCACCCTGTAAAACTAAGATAGACACGGCGGGTTGGTTATCCTCAGCGGTAGAAAAAATCTGCGCCTTTTTAGCTGGAATGGTGGTGCCCTTTTCAATGACCTTAGTCATCACCCCGCCTAAAGTTTCAATACCCAAACTTAAAGGGATAACATCAAGCAGTAAGACATCTTTCACATCACCCTTTAATACGCCTGCTTGGATACTTGCCCCCACAGCCACGACCTCATCAGGGTTAACAGATTTATTTAACTCTTTATTGATAAAGCTTTTGACGCGTTCTTGCACTTTGGGGATGCGCGTAGAGCCACCCACCATCACCACTTCAGCAATGTCGCCACGGCTTAAACCCGCATCTTGGATCACGCTATCAATTTTTTTAATGGTGTCTTCAATCAAATCATCAATCAAGCTCTCAAACTTAGCACGGCTGATCTTTTTGACCAAGTGTTTAGGACCGCTGGCATCTGCGGTGATAAAGGGCAGGTTAATTTCGCTCTCTTGAGCCGAACTTAATTCCTTTTTGGCGTTTTCGCTAGCTTCTTTCAAGCGTTGCAACGCCATGATGTCTTTTTTAATGTCGATGCCATTCTCGCTCTCAAACTCTTTGGCGATAAAATCAATGATGCGGTTATCAAAGTCATCTCCACCCAAGAAAGCATCCCCCCCAGTGGCTAGCACTTCTACGACATTATCCCCAGTTTCAAGCACAGTAACATCAAAAGTCCCCCCACCCAAATCATAAACCATGATTTTTTCAGACTCTTTCTTATCAAGCCCATAAGCCAGTGCCGCTGAAGTGGGCTCGTTGATGATACGCAACACATTCAAGCCTGCAATGGTGCCGGCCTCTTTGGTGGCTTTTCTTTGGCTGTCATTAAAATAAGCAGGCACGGTGATCACCGCTTCGCTCACAGATTCACCCAAATAACTCTCTGCGTCCTCTTTGAGTTTCATTAAAATTTTGGCTGAGATTTCTTGGGGAGTGTAAATTTTATCTGCAATTTCCACCGCACAAGCCCCGTTACGATCCACGATTTTATAGGGCAGGCGTTTTTTAGCTTCTTGGGCTTTATCCTCATTGCTCATCAAGCCCATGATTCGTTTGATCGAATAGATTGTTTTCTCTGGGTTGGTAACCGCTTGGCGTTTGGCACTCTCGCCCACTAAGATTTCACCCTTATCAGTGAAAGCCACCACTGAGGGGGTTGTATTTTTACCCTCTTTGTTGGCGATAATCTTTGCCTCATTGCCCTCATAAACCGCCATCGCGGAGTTTGTTGTTCCTAAGTCAATACCAATGACTTTTGCCATTTTTAGATCCTTTGTGTTGAATTTAATTATTTTTAGCGATGCTCACCATCGCAGGGCGCAACAAGCGTTCTTTATACTTGTAGCCTTTTTGGAAAACCTCGACAATCTGCCCCTCTTCTTTGTGATCGGCTTGCACATGCATGATCGCATTGTGCAAGTGGGGATCAAAATCAGAAGCGCACTCCACGCATTCAATGCCATGTTTAGCCAACACCTCATGCATTTTTTGCAAAGTGAGCTCCAAGCCCTCAGAGATGGCACTGCTTCCCTCCTGCTTGGCACTTTGCAAAGCCGCGTGCAAGGTGTCGATCACGGGCAATAAATCTTGGGCGATCTTTTCATAAGCGTATTCTAGTGCCATCGATTTATCTTTTTCTAGGCGTTTTTTGACATTTTCAAAATCCGCATGGGTGCGCAAATACAAATCCTGAGCTTCCTTAAATTTGGCTTGGTAGTCGATCGCAGGTTCTTGTGCAGTTTCTACGGGGCAGGTGTGGGTTTCCTCACAACTTTGATAGTCCGCCTCTTGCTCCACCTGCGAAGCCATGTTTTTTGAATCGTCTTTGTCTTTTAAACCTATATCTTGCATTAGGATACCTTTCTAATAGAATGATAAAAGCCCTCAAAATCCTGTTCAAGTCCACCCACACAAAACATCTTCATCTCTTCATCTTGGGTTTTGATCGGGCGCAACACCCCTAAGAATCCTAAGGGTAATATTTTTTCAAAGTGCAAACCTTGTTCTAAATGTCTAAATAGATTCCCCCCTACAATCTCCAAAAACAACCCCTCTAGTTTTTTAGAGTTGATGGCTTGTAAGAGTTTTGCCAACACACAGAGTCCAAAGTAAAGTTGCTCTTGGTAGCACGCCTCTATCTGTTTGGCTAAACTGGTCGCGCACACAGATAGGGCGATGTTTTGAATGGCCTTACATTCTAGCCCGATAAGGTCTTTGATAAATATTTCTAATTTTTTGTTGTAATGAAGCAACATTTGTGTGCTCTCAAAATCCAAGATTAAGAAACGATCGTTGTGGTTATAGACGGCTTGCAATACCGCTTGTTTATAACGCTCCACCACACTAAAAATCTCATAGCGTTGGCTCGCTTCTTGTAATTTTTGCAAATCCACTTCTAAGGGCGTGCTTAAATCAAGTTTAGCGCGCCAATAACTTTTAAGGGCCCCATTAGTGGGGATACGCCCGCTACTGGTATGGCTTTGGCGCATCGCACCATCATTAGTGAGCATTTTAAAGTAATTGCGGATAGTGGCCGAAGAAATTTGCGTATCTTGCCTCTCTTTGAGCGCTAAACGCAAACTTTCAGAACCCACAGGCGCGTGGCTATCTAAATAGGTTTTAATAAACGCTTCTAAGAGCCACTCTTTTTTAACACCCATGGTTTCCTTTCTTAAAAATTTGGGCGCAGTATAGCATAAATTTTACAAAATTTAGCATTCTTTTTAAAATATTGCTAAAAATATGCCTTTTTTGGGCGTTTAAATCCAAAACTTGATACAAGTTATATCAACTTATATAAGTAATTTTACTAAAAATTCTTACCATAAATAGCAAGTATTAAGGGTGTAAACCTCAATGCAAACCCCCTCCTACTTTTAAAAATCACTTGATGATTTTAGAGATGGCTTTAAAACTAGGGTGTGTGTAGGTGCGCATGGCCTCAAAAGCGACAATTTCACTAGAGAGAATCCTAGCCCCCAAGCTTCTTAGATGATCTAGGGCTAATTGCTTATTGCTCTGATCCCTAGAACTGGTGCAATCGGCTAAAAGTGTGGGGGTAAAGCCCGCTTTTAAAAAATCTTGGGCGGTTTGCAAGACACAAACATGCGCTTCAATGCCCAGTATAAAAAGGGGCGCGCCCTGTGGGATTTTATCTTGCAAAGCCTCATAAGCACTAAAGGCTTGCTTTTGTTCAACACTAAAGGGGTATTTAGCCAGCGCACTTAGAGTTGTGCCCAACTTGTCGGGGTTTTGTTCTGTGGCTAGAATGGGAAATTTTAATTCTTTGGCGATTTCTAAGAATTTGAGACAATTAGTCAAAAGCGCGTCTTTTTGGGACATCACAGGAAAAAGTTTTTCTTGAATGTCAATAAGAATCACATGGGGGGTCATAGCAAGCTCCTTAAAATAAGATAAAGGATTGTAATTGACCTGCATTAAGTGATTGCAAATGGCGGGTAAGCGACACGTGCCAAATAAAGCCCTTGTGGGGGGGCTAAAAGGTGATGATGGCGCGCGCGCGTGGCAATTTGGGCTTTTAAATCCTCTAGGGATAATTTGCCTAAAGAGTGCGCCAAAGCCGCGCTTACCATCAAGCGTACTTGCGCGCGCAAAAAAGAGGGGGCGCGTATTGCTATGACTATGCATGGGTGGTTGTATAGGACGCGCTGATAAACCTTTGTACTATGAATCGTGCGCTGTGTGTGCCGTGTTTCGCGTTTGCAAAAGAATTTAAAATCATGTGTGCCTACAAAGAGATTTAGGGCTTCTTGAATAAGCTTAAGAGGTCCATAGGCACAATGGGCGATAAAACGGCTTAAAAAGGGAGAGGGGGGTATGTTCGTGCATATATAGCGATAGAGTCGCCAAGTGGCGTCAAAGCGCGGATGAAAATCTAGGGGGACTTCTTGTATACCTTTACACAAAATAGGGGCAGGCAGTTTAGGGGGGAGATGTCTTTGCAGGGTTTGTAGGCTTAAAGGCGTGCTAAAAGAAATCACTTGGCAGAGGGCATGCACTCCCCTATCTGTGCGCCCGGCACATAAAATGGGGCTAGAAATCCCTAATTTTAATAGCGCACTCTCAAGCGCGCCCTCTACACTGGGCAAATTGGGCTGTTTGGCATAGCCATAAAAGGCACTCCCATCATAGGCCAAGAGCATTTGAAAACGCCCCATTAGTAAGAACACACCACCTTGTAGCGGTAAAGCCAATAAGAACCCAACATCCACACAATGGGCAGGCTAATTGTGCCCACTAGAGGGAAATCTTGACTGATGATGTGCATGAGCAAAAAATAGATACCCGTAGTAATGAGAACATAGACATAGGAGAGATTCTTAGCATAGCGCGGATTAGCGATCCCAAATAAAGGGATGCAAAATAGGCTGGCTAAAGGGAAAAGGGCGACTAAAATGGCTTGAGTGAAACGGCGTTGTTGGTGCGCATTGGGGTGGGCTCCAAAAGCTTTTCCCCAATACCCTATAAAATCATGCCCATACAAATACGCCGCATCCTTGCGCTCAGAGAGAGCGGGTTTATTTTTTAAAATAAGTTCTTTAAAATGCACTTTGCGCACCTGCCCTTTGGCCGCAAAATACGCATTACCATGGTCTAATTCCAACTCAAAGAGTCCATTTTGATTGCGGATACGCCCCTCTTTGGCGATAATAAAACTCTCTGTGCTCAAGCCACTATGTGAGAAAAGCACCAAATCGCCAAAAACTCCGTTCTGACTCTTGCCCACATATACTAGCCAATCGCCCAGCTTTTGCCCAAATTCCCCCGCTTGGATATTCACATCGACTCGTTCTTTTTTATCGCGCAAAAAGGAGTAATACGCACTCTTGGAGGCGGGCACCAAGATCAAAGAAAACACCAATAAGAGCGCGCTCACTACCAAACAAAGGGGCAAAAACGCGCGCACAATTTGCCTAGGAGCTATACCTAAAGAGAAAAAGACCAAAAGCTCATGGTCGTAGGATAAGCGTGCCAAGCCGATCACACAAGCCCCAAAAAAGGTAATGGGGATGATGAAAAAGAGAGTTCCGGGCAAAAGATAAAAATAAAGTTGCAAAAGGTCTAGCGCACTTAGTTTGACCACAAGTGTTACAGTGGCGATGCTAATGAGCATCACAATGGAGGCAATAAAGAAAAGAACGATAAAAAAAGAGAAAAAGACCTGACCTGCCGCGTTGAGCATGTAGTTTTTAGCGATTTGCACGCCTAAACCCCTCTTTCAACCCCGCTTACAATGGGGACAAAGAGACATTGATCGAGCACACTCTCCACAATCAAAACCCCGTTCTTTTTAACAAAACGGGTGATCTGCTGGCTTTGCTGATTGCCAATGGGCGCGACTAATAACCCCCCCTCTTCTAACTGCGCGCTCAAAGCTTGGGGGATGGCTGGAATACAAGCTGAGAGCAAGATTCGATCGTAGGGGGCGTATTGCTCCCAGCCCTGTTGCCCATCGCCTAATTTGGTGTGGATGTTGGTAACTTTGAGTTTTCTAAAACGCTCTTTGGCTTCTAATAGGAGTTTTTCAATGCGCTCAATGGTGAAAACCCGCCTAAAGAGTTTGGAGAGCACCATCGCTTGATACCCGCTTCCACAGCCGATCTCTAGCACGCTATCCACTTGATAGGGCTGTAAGAATTGCGTCATCTTAGCCACGGTTAAAGGGGAGCTGATAAATTGATCTGCGCCCATGGGAAGAGCGTCTAGGGTATAGGCAAGTTGTTTAGAGGGGACAAATTCTGCGCGGGGGATCGCACAAATTGCCTCTTTAATGGGAGCTTCTAGGGGGAAGTGCTTGGCGATGTCTGCGCACATGTGCGCGTTTTGGATGCGGTGCATCAAAAGCCCTCAAAACTCAAACTGCCCTTAGAGTAATTGCTCACCCTAGCCTCAAAGAAGTTTGAGCGTTGGCTATTAAAGCTAGAGAATTGATCCACCCAGCGCATGGGGTGCTTGGTGTGGTAGATTTTAGGCAAGCCAATAGCATGCAAGCGCGTGTCTGCAAGATATTCGATGTAAGCGCGCAGAGTAACAGGGTTGAGGTCTAAAATCTCGCCTTGAGTGATGACTCTCCCCCAAGTGCTCTCTAAATCCACCGCCTCTTTAAACATCTCTAAAATTTCCTCTACTAGGTCTTTGCTAAAGAGATCGGGGCGTTCTTTCTTAAGAGTATGGATCATGCTCTGAAAGAGGGCTAAGTGTGTAACCTCATCGCGCTGGATAAAGCGAATCATCTGCGCAGAACCTAGCATTTTCCCACTTCTAGCTAGCGCGTAAAAAAAGCTAAAACCGCTATAAAAATAAATGCCCTCTAAGATTTGATTGGCCACAAGGGCTTTGAGCAAATTGCGCTCTGTTTGGGTGTGTGCCAAATCCATATAAACCTGCGCCACGCAGTCATTTTTATTTTTCAATGCCTCATCGGTGCGCCACATTTCATAAATCTCATCGCTATTAGCACTGATACTCTCCACCATTACCGCATAACTATGGCTGTGCAAGGCTTCTTCGTAGGCTTGGCGCACCAAACACAGATTAATTTCTGGGGAAGTGATGAAAGGGTTGATATTATCAATCAAGTTATTAGTCTGCAGGCTATCCATAAAAATAAGCTGGGCTAGGGCGCGATCGTAGCCGATTTTTTCTTGCGTGCTGAGTTTAAGATAGTGGGTTTTATCCCCATGCATGCTCACTTCTTCTGGAAACCATGTATTGTGTAACATCGTTTTCCATATCTTATGCGCCCATTGGTATTTGATCTGGTTGAGATCGAACATGCCTGTAGGGTTGCCTCCAAAAATGCGGCGATCTTTAGCAGGTTCTGCAGATTGAGGATTGTAAATTTTTTTGCGTCCAAGAGACCCATTCGTTTCTTTTTGCATAGCACATCCTAAAAGTTGATTTGGGTTTCCCCGTTATAACATGAGTTAGTTTAAAGCCCCGCGAGTTTTAAAATCTTAGCCGTGAGCGCGCTAATGGGGATATTTTTAAGCTGATCTAGGGCTATTCTTTGCAAATGCGCTTCTTGTAAATCCTGCACGCTTGCTTGATACACCTGTGCGCGCACGCGGTATTTAGTGTAGCTATGGCGCACTTGACCTAGAAAGGGTAGAGGGGTTATTTCTTGATTTTTCAGTAGCGGGATTTGATAAAGATGGGCATAAAGCCCCTCATCTTTATAGCTCAAATAAATATGCCCCTTTTGCACACAGATTCCACAAAGTAAACTTAGAGGAACGCTAGGGTTTTTTTTAGCAAGGCTAAACTCTTGAATGTTATTTTTGCCCTGACATGCAAAACTCAAGGGACATAAATGGCATTGAGGGGTTTTCGTGCACACCAACGCCCCCAAATCGATGAGGGCTTGGTTGTGATCAAAAGGGTTATTTGTATTGAGCCAAGCATCCGCTTTGCTCTGCAAAAGAGAGGCCAATCCCTTTTGTTTAGGCGTGATAGCAAAAAAGCGCAACAACACCCTAGCCACATTGGCATCCACCACCCCCACTCCCTCTTTAAATCCAAAACATAGCACCGCGCGCGCGCTATAATCCCCCACCCCGGGCAGAGCGCGTAGAAGCTTGTAATCTTTGGGCAAGTTGCCCCCGTATAATTGTGCGCATATCTGCGCGCTTTTGTGCAAATTCTTAGCCCTTGTGTAGTAACCCAAACCCTTCCATAATAATAACACCTGATCTAGGGGGGCTAGGGCTAGAGCCTTGAGGGTAGGGAACACCTTCAAAAAGGGGTCAAAAAATCGTTCCAAAACCACGCCAATTTGTGTTTGTTGGGACATGATTTCAGAGATATAGACCTCATAGGGCGCGTTAGGACCATGCAAATGGCGGATGGGCATATCTTTACGCCCGCAGCACTCATACCATTCTAGCAGTGCCTCGTGCGCCCTATTTTCTTTGTTGGAATCTGACATAATAAGGGTGAAGTTTTTTAAAGAATCTAAGAGGCGCAGGGCAGGTAACATTGCGATCTCTAGTGATATTGCCTGTAGTGCTATTCTCACGAATCACAAAGGGCTTGATCACATAATTTTTGACCCCATGCAAATAGGTATTTTCCATCACACAATCTACAGGCATGACCCATTTTTGACTGGCCTTTAAAAATTTAGAGGCGGCTTTTGGAGTGATGATATAGCCTTGCGTGCCACTCCCCCAAGTGAATGGTTTGATTTCAAACACGCCAAGAATGGGTGTTGTTTCCAAAGGATAGTCAAATAAATGCATCAAACGCACCCAATGCAAGCGAGGTATATAAGACTCGATGTAGTCAAGATTTTCCACAAAGTGGGGTTCTAAAGCAATGTCGTCTTCTAAGATACAAATGGGCTCTTGCAAAGCGACACAACGCTGCCACAAGGCATAATGGCTAGCAAAACACCCCAGTTCTCCTAAACTCATGGGCACGCCCTCTTGTTGGAACGCGTACCAGCAAGCTTGCAAATAAGACAGCCAATTTTTAGGCGTGGAGGCTTGCACACTGGGGTGGATAAAAAAGGGGTGTAGGTGTTTAGCCACGAGCGGATGTAAACCCTCTGAGGTTTGAGAATAGATCGCTTCAAAGACCTCAACTGGATGTTTGTTTTGCTCTAAAGATTGCAATAAGCCTTCAATATTGCGCTCTTTAAGCCCCCACTGCGTGCAAGTGGCTTTAGATAAATGAATAATAAAGATTCGCATACATTCTCCAAAAGAGGGTATTATAGCAAGTCTTCGATGCGCCTGTGCTATAATCGCGCTTTATTCTCAAGGTAGAACATGCCCCTTTTTGTGGATTTACTCAACCATCTTTGCGCCAAGCAAGACCTACAACCCTCCCAAGTTGACGCGCTGTTTAAAGGCATTCTCAAGGGAAATTTAAGCGATATTGAATTGAGCGCGTTACTCATCGCGCTCAAATGCAAGGGGGAGAGCCCCCTAGAGATTTCTAGCGCGGTGCAAGCGTGCTTGCAAGAGGGGCAGAGTTTGAGCTACCCTTTTGAAGTGGTGGATAATTGTGGCACAGGTGGGGATGGGCTTAAGAGCTTTAATATCAGCACCATTAGTGCCTTTGTGTGCGCGAGCTTGGGCGTAAAAATAGCTAAGGCGGGCAATTATAGCTCTAGTGGGAGCGGAAGCGCGCAACTTTTAGAACAGCTAGGTTTTAATATCCGTCTAAGTGCTAAACAGATTACTAAAAGCCTAGATTTAACCCATTTTGCCTTTCTCTTTGCTCCCCTTTTCTACCCCAGTTTTGCTAAAGCCGCGCCCCTAAGAAAAACCCTGCAAACCCGCACTATTTTTAACTTGCTAGGACCTTTGCTAAACCCCCTGCGCCCACAAGCCCAACTTTTAGGCGTGTATGATCCCAAACTCTGCTACCCGCTCGCTTTGGCTTTACAAAATTTGGGCGTGCAGAGGGCGTTAGTGGTGCATGGTGCTAGCAGTGATGAAATCGCTCTGCATGGAACGACTTTAGTTTGTGAACTCAAAGAGGGGCAAATACAACAATACGAGTTAAACCCTAGTGATTTTGACTTAGAGAGTTACCCCTTAGAGGCAATCCAAGTAGAGAGCATAGAGCAGAGCGCGCGTATTTGTTTAGAGTTATTGCAAGGGGGGGGCACGCCCGCCCAAAAGGCGAGTGTTATTGCCAATAGCGCGGGGGTGTTGGTGCTAGCAGGCAGGGCTAATAATTTTAAAGAGGGGGCTGAACTAGCCAAAGAGCACTTAAAAAGCCAACAAGCCTACACCCATTTACAAAGGATGATTGAAATTAGCCATGCATGACTTGCTAAAAACTATGTTAGAACATAAAGAATTAGAGATACAAACCCTAAAGAATCGCTATAACCTGCCTGAAAATCTTAAACCTGCCCAAAGAGATTTTTACCAAGCCCTGCAAGAGAGGCGCACTAGCTTTATTTTAGAGTGCAAACAAGCCTCCCCCTCTAAGGGCTTGATTCGAAGCCCCTTTAATTTAGCTAAAATCGCTAAGATTTATGAAAAATACGCCACTTGTATTTCTGTGCTCACCGATGAAAAGTATTTTAAAGGCTCGTTTGAGAACTTGCACCTTGTAGCCACCCACACTAGCAAGCCCCTTTTGTGCAAGGATTTCATCATCGACCCCTTTCAGGTGCGCTTGGCGCGTTATATGGGCGCAGATGCGATCTTGCTCATGTTGAGCGCGCTCAAAAGTGAGACCTACAAGAGCCTTAGCGATCTAGCCAAATCGTTAGGAATGGCAGTTTTAACTGAGGTGAGCAATAAGGACGAAGTCAAAAGAGCCCTAGATTTAAACGCCTCCATCATTGGGATCAACAATCGCGATCTCAAAACTCTTAAAGTGGATTTGAACACCACCTTAGAACTCAGGGCGTTAATCCCAGAGGATAAGCTTGTCATCAGCGAATCTGGGATTAGCACCCATGCCCATGTTAAAAAACTTTGCCCATCAGTGGATGGCTTTTTAGTAGGAAGCTCTTTAATGGCGCAAAAAAACCTAGAAAAGGCATGTAAAAAGCTCATCTTGGGGGAAAATAAAGTCTGTGGGCTCAAAAGAGTCAAGGACGCTAAGGCAGTGTATAAGAGTGGCTTTATTTATGGCGGTTTGATCTTTGATCCTCACAGCCCGCGCTATATCCCTCCCAAAAAGGCTGCCAAACTCATTAAAAAAGTGCCCAAACTTGACTTTGTAGGGGTGTTTGTAGAAACTGACATCAAAACCATCATTAAGAGGGTTTACAAATTGGGGTTAAAGGCGGTGCAATTACATGGCAATTACAGCCCTAAACAAATGACACTGCTCAAAGCCTCTTTGACTTGCCCGGTGTGGCAGGTGGTGCGTGTCGCACCCAAAGCGCACAAACTAGACACGCACGCTACTTATGCGGATTTGGTGCTCTATGATAGCAAGGGGGCTAGGGCGGGGGGTAATGGGGTTGTTTTTTCTTGGGAACTCTTAGAGGGACTAGAACACCCCTTTATGTTAGCCGGGGGCTTGAATGCGAGCAATTTAGAAAAGGCGGTTGGCGTGGGGGCTTTGGGTTTAGATTTAAACTCAGGAGTGGAGAGCGCGCCGGGTAAAAAGAGCGCGCAAAAAATCGCCCAAGTGGCAAAAATGTTACGGGAGTATTGATGGATCGTTATTTTGGAGAGTTTGGAGGGGCTTTTGTGCCCGAGTTATTAGTGCCCGCCTTAGAGCAGTTAGAACAGGCGTTTGAAGATTGCCTGCAAGATTCAGAGTTCCAAGCCACATTTAATAACCTTTTAACAGATTTTGTAGGGCGGCCTAGTCCTCTAACTTTAGTGAAAAATTTTTGCCCTAATCCTAAGGTAAAAATGTATCTCAAGCGCGAGGATTTGATCCATGGGGGGGCGCACAAGACTAATCAAGCCTTAGGGCAGGCGTTACTGGCTAAACAAATGGGCAAAAGGCGTGTGATCGCTGAAACGGGCGCAGGACAGCACGGAGTAGCCACAGCGATCGCCTGCGCGTTGTTAGGGTTAGAATGTGTGATTTACATGGGAGAAAAGGACATACAACGCCAAGAGCCTAATGTTTTTCGCATGCGCTTATTGGGCGCGCAAGTGGTGGGTGTGCAAAGTGGAAGCGCAAGCTTGAAGGATGCAATCAATGAAGCCTTGAGAGATTGGGCGAGTTCTTATCCTAGCACGCATTATCTACTAGGCACAGCAGCCGGGCCCCACCCCTACCCGCGCATGGTCAAACACTTTCAAAGCGTGATCGGCACGGAGGCAAAAGCGCAAATTTTAGAAAAAGAGGGCAGATTGCCTGATAGCGTGATCGCGTGCGTGGGTGGGGGCTCAAATGCGATTGGGATTTTTGCCGGATTTTTGGAGGATAAAAGCGTGGGGCTAATAGGGGTTGAACCCGGAGGGTTAGGGTTAGACACGCACAAACACGGAGCGACTTTGTGTAAGGGCAGTGTGGGGATTTTACACGGGTGTAAGAGTTATATTTTACAAGATGAGGAAGGGCAGATAATAGAGAGTCATAGTATCTCTGCTGGGCTAGATTATCCGGGTGTGGGGCCTGAGCATAGCTATTTAAAACAGAGTGGGCGCGCGGAGTATGTGGCTATTAGTGATCAGGAAGCCTTAGAGGCGTTTGTGCATTTAAGCCAAAGCGAGGGGATTATTCCGGCTTTAGAGAGCGCGCATGCGCTAGCTTATGCGCACAAACTCGCTCAAGAATGCCAAAAAGAAACGCTTATGCTGGTGAATTTGAGCGGGCGCGGAGATAAGGACTTAGCCAGTGTGCAGGGGATTTTGCGGGGGGGGGGGGGGGGTAAGTTAAAAAATTTGTGCTAGACTTTGGGTTTTAATTTTAAGGAGGTCATATTGCTAACACGATTGATTTACCGATTGAATAGTTTAAGTGAAGACAAAGAAAAAAGTCAGAGGTTTTCTATAGGCGAATATACTTGCTTTTTAAACTTGCAAGAAATAGAGAATCAGATTATCGTTGAGGTGCATCAATCTGGGGGGGGGGGGGGGTAGACTCGTCTAAAGCCTCTACAGATCGCCCTAGAAATCAAGCCCAACTTCAAGAAACAATCGATAACTATAATCAAGCATCTTGCGGGGGCGCACAGCCTCAAACCTCTTCTACTCAAGATTCTCCAGATGTTCTCCAACTCTTCGCAGAGTTAGAAAGTGCCCTTAAAGAAGAGGGACACCACAAACTAGGAGAATCAATGGGTAAAAAGAAAGATGAATGTAAAGTTTGCAAAGCGTTAAAAAAATTAAGCAAGGGTATTAATACCTTGCATGAAGAACTCACGGCTTTAAAAGCTCAAATTGCAGGGTTAAAAGCACAGCAGGATCTCCCAAGCCAAACTAAAATCGAGCGATTGCAAGATGAACTTTCAGCAGAAGACAAAGAGAACTTAAAGCAAGAAGTTGCTGATCTCAAAAAGCAACTAGGGACAGAACAGCAACAACACTTTGTGGAGTTAAATAATCTCAGAGCAGAATTAGATGGAGAAAATGGACAGGAGGGTTTAAGAGCTCAAAGAGATAAATTCAAAGACGAACTAGAAGGCAAGGAAGGAGAGGAGGGGCTAAGGGCAAAATACCAAAGACTTGAAAACGAGCTAAAGGGCGAAAATGGTTTAAGGGCGCAATGCCAAAAACTCACCGCTGAGTTAGATGGAGAAAATGGACAGGAGGGTTTAAGAACGAGGTGTGCAAAACTTAAAACAGAGCGGGATCAACTGGATACAGAGTTAAATGGGGAGAATGGCGTTAGAAAGCAACTCCAACAAGCAAACAATGAAAAGCAGAAGTTAGAAACACAACTAACCCAGAAGCAAGGCGAATATAACAAGCTCAACGAAGAGCTTACTATAGCCAATAGGGCAAAAGAGACTCTAAACGGCCAGCTAACACAAGCTCGAAGTGCAAACGACACACTCAATAAAGAAAAACAAGACTTAAAAAACCAGCTTAAAGAGGCAAAAGCTTATGAGGAGGAGGCAAAGAGCTATAAAAACCTCTCTCTTGTGCACTTGCTTAATTTAGCTAAGGGCAGCGATCGCTTGTTGGAACGCTTAGAGATTAACAAAAATGCCACCTTAGACGACCTTTTTGTCTCTCAACTAGGACAAGATCGCTTATTTGTACTCAAGTGCATTGCTGAGGACATCCAGTACTTCCGCGAGGATTTACCTAAAATCCAGCCCTTAATCGCCTTTTTTAACGCCCTGTTTTCCCTTTTGGAGTCTTCAACAAAGATCACGCGCCTACAAGTGCAAGAGGGGGATAGCTATAACCCTAGAGAACATGCCACCCCAGAGGCTAGACAACCTTCAAGGGGCAAAATAGCCAAAGTGCACTTTGTAGGCTACAAGCAGGGCTCTAATATTTTTAAAAGCCTTGTTGAGGTTATCAACTAGGAAAATCCATGTCTAAGCATAAAAGACATTGGATCAGCCCCTCTGTTAGGCATATTTTAGATCGTCTAGATCAGATCAAGCAATTAGTCAGAAATTCTATTTTTAGAAAGGAACAACCCATGAATCCCTTAAATTTAAAACATGATAAAGTCCGCCAAACCCTCTCTAGTATCACTTTGCCTATCAACCATCCCATAGCCCTTAAGTTGAAAGAACTCAGCCCAGAAGATCGCAAGTTTTTAAAAGATTTCGAACATATTAAGCGCAACGCTCAGCTCACCCGCAAAGAGATCAAGACCAAAAAAGGGGGAGGGGCAAGCGAGGGCGAGCAACGCCTGTTAGAATTGATCGATAGTATTTGTGCAGCCAATCCTAAAGACCCTTCTAAAGAATTGCTCGCTCTTATAGAAGAATTAGCGTGGTTGCAAGACAATACGAGCGCTAGCCAAGCGTGTATCACCCCCCAAGAATTAGCGCGCGCTAAGAGAATTTTAGGGCAAAACAACGCAATGCGCCGTCTAAGCAAAGAGGCGTTTTTGGAGTTCAAACAATGGCTCTTAGAAGTGGATATGAGGGCGATCAACCTAGACCCCTACAATCACAATCTCTTAGAAGACCCTAATGCTGGGCATTGGGACATCCATCTCCCAAATACCAATAACCAAGATACCATCACCTTTTGCTTCCCTGAACCTACCGCCGATGAACGCTACACCCTCAACACCCGCCACCCCTTAAATGACCAAGATGTCTTTAATCGCAAGGCTGAAGTGGTCGCCATAGACTTTGGCACTAAGAGCACCACAGCAGCAATTTTAGACGCGAATAGCCGTAAGATTCTGCTTGCCATTGGGACATTAGACACTAAAAAAGAGGTGGTAGAAGCGGATTTTGAAAACCCTACTTTCATGGAATTTTACGATTATAAAAAATTCTTAAGAGATTACAACGCTCTAGAGCAACGCCCCTTTACAGATATAGAGGATTTGAGCATCTCACACATGGCTTTTGAGCATTTTAAAGAAGCCACAGGCAACCACTATTACCGCTTTTTCTACAAACTCAAACAATGGGCAGGGACAACGGGCAATGAAGTGCGGGTACAAGACAAGGAGGAAATCGCTTGGGATTTGGGTGATATTACCGACTATGGCGCAAACAAACCCGACCCTGTTGAGATTTACGCTTATCTCTTAGGGCGTTATATCAACAACATGGGAGGCAACCCTGAGGGGGCGCATTTGACCTATCTTTTATCCTATCCTGCCAAATACGAAAAGGAACAAGTTACACACATTAAAGAGAGTTTTATCCGCGGGTTAACAAAATCTCTCCCTCAAGGTATTTTTGACCCCTATGTGAAGGGTAAAAGAGAGAATGAAAAAACCCGTGTAGAAAAAATGATCGTGGAGATGAAGGTGAGCGAACCAGTCGCTTATGCCATTAGCGCGTTGCAAGCCTTTGGTTTCACACTGAAACATTTGGGAGCAGAAGCGATCAATTATGGGGTTTTTGATTTTGGCGGGGGCACGACAGATTTTGATTTTGGTTACTGGCAAAAAAGCGCAGATGAGGACAAGGACTACGATTTGCACCACTTTAACGAAGGGGGTGCAAAATACTTAGGCGGGGAAAACCTTTTAGAACTCTTGGCTTTAGAAGTCTTTAAAGACAATATGGAGGAAGTGCGCCAAAAAGATTTTGTGATCGCTACGCCCAATTACGAGGCGCGCGTAACTAATGTACATACCTTGCGCGCTTTTATTGACAACAAACGCGAGGGACGGCGCAATTTGCAGACCATCGCTGAAGAACTGCGCTCTTTTTTACATGGTTTGGATGAGGAACAAATCGAGGCTGATGAATTAGAGGAAGAACAAATTAGTTTAAATTTAGTCAACCGCCAAGGTGAGCCAAAAAGCGCGCAATTTGTCGTGAATCGTACCAAATTATTAAAGATTTTAAAAACTGAAATCGGAGGGGTTATTGTCAACTTTTTTGAGGCGTTACGCGTGGCCGCGCCTAACATGAAAGATGCCAATGAGGTGCATATTTTCTTAGGCGGGAACTCCAGCCGCTCGCCTTTAGTAAAAATGCTTTTTGAAGAAGAGGCAGCCAAAAGAAAGGCGGAGTCAAAATCCACCATTGATTTTATCATCTACCCCCCCTTAGGCACACCCCAAGCCGATGCGATCATTAAAGAAAAAACCAACAAAGACCCCGAACCCGATCCACACCAACGCGTAACTTGTAAAACGGGAGTCGTTTTTGGACTCTTGGATGGACGCAATCAATACGGCGGAGGGATTAATATCTGCTCTAAGGATGTCTGCCCGGGCAAAGACCCTCTCTTTAAATTCTACTTAGGGCGCAAAAAAGGGGATTGCTTCCATTTGATCTTAGAAAAAGAAGAAATGGTTGTCGGGGAGTGGGTGGAATTTGGTAAGAATTTCAGGGGATCAAGACTAGAGCTTTATTACACCGATAAACCTCTTGCCACCACAAACGAATTGCCCATCGATCAAGCGCACAGAGAACCGATTGACTTTGAAGAGGACTATGAAGAGGGGATTTACCAAATTAAAATCAAGCGGGTCAATACGGATAGTGTGATTGTGGGGGTTTTCACTATGGATGGGGATTCTTGTGAGGACGAACACCTTGTACAATTAAAAGTCTAGGAGAGCTCTTATGTATGCCTATGTTTTTGTAATCCTAAATCAAAAGGTGGGGGTGTTTAAGCGCACCCAACAAGGTGGCTTGATCTTTGTGTGCATGCAGGAGGCAGGAGCGGATTTTTTTACGAATTTTATAGAGATTTATAATATCGATCCGTGCAAGGCGCGGGATTTCTGCTTTGTATGGGAGGAAGGGTGCGATCCAACCTCATTGCCCTATTTTAAACCCCAATTAGAGGGGAGTGTGTGGGGGGCTAGTTTGCTCTGTGATCTGCTTAATATCCTCTACACACAGCACAATCTTAAGGCATGTTTGAAAGACAGTTTAGGGCATTGTTTGGGGGAGGCTAGGGATAGCCACATACTTTACACTAACGCCAATCTAAGTCCTCAAGAGAGCACAAACCTTAAAGTGTTGCCCAATAGTGCGCAATCAGAATGGCAGGTAGAGCAAATGCAAGAAACGCAAAGACTTGAGGAGGCTAGAGGCAAAAAACACCTCAAACCTCAGAGTCCACAACCCACAAATTGCAAGCTAGGTAGACAAGGTGGGGACGAACCCCCTACAACACACGAAACCAACCACTAATTTTAAGGGTGGTGGGGTGGGAAATTTTATTAAGGAGTAAAAAATGGCACAAGCATTTATGGACCCAGATGAAACTGAGGACTTCACCAACCATCTCCAGCAGTTTATGGACGATCTCAACGAAATGGTGCGCAGTTTGAATGGACACTTCCGCGCTTTAGGGGATACCTGGGACGATGCTAAGTATTGGGAATTCGAGGAAGTGCTTAAAGAGTTGGAGAGCTTTTTAAAGCATTTTGATGAGCAGGCTGAGGAGCAAGTGCGCTGGCTCAGACGCAAGATTGAAGAGACGCGTACTTATTTAGGAGTCTAGTATGCCTGTCAATGTGGACACGGAGCAGGTGCGCGCGCTCTTAGAGCGTTTTGAGGATTTTCAGGAGCATTTATACCAAGAAACCCGCGCCTTTTTGCAGGAGCTAGAAACCTTTTATGGGGAAACTAAAGAGGAGCTAGCCCAGACCAAGAAGGCTTTGCAAGAGGCAAAGGAGGGGCTAGCTAGGGCTAGGGCGTGGGAGGTTGCTTGTGAAATCGCATTAGCCATCGCCATCGCCACAGAGTGGGGGGTGTGGGCGGCTACAATCGCTCTTAATATTGCCGTTGAAAAGCGCGAAAAATGGGAGCAAAAGGTCGCCCTGCTAGAGGAGGCGGTTGAAATTTACACAGAGGAGCTTAGGCGTATCCAAACGATTTTAATCGAAGAGTTTTGTCAACAAAGTCGGACTTTGCACTTGGCCTATGGGCAAGAACACCATGAACTTTGCATGCGCGCGCTCAAAGCCTCTGCTATCATCGAGCAGGAGTATATGATCCCCCCTTGGATTCAAAAACTCTATGACAAATTACAAGGCCTAGAATCCCAGCTAGACCCTCTCATCAAGCAAACACAAATTCAAGCCATTCACGATCAATACCGCGCTTTCTTAGAGGAGCGCAAAGAGGGTTTTATAGTGTCTGAGGATGAAACCTTTAAAACTCCCTTTAACGATCTCAATTTGCCCGTTTTTCCGGCACTTTTTAGCACCCAATTAGATTTAAAGACCTTAGATAATGAAAAACCCATGCTCTGCTTTTATGCGCTCAAAGCCCTGCAAAAAGCCTTAGCTACAAGCACAGCCCTGCAAGACATATTAAGCGATGAGGACAAGGATCAGATCAATAAGGGCATCACGCCTAAGGGCTATCTCTGGCATTTTGATCCCAACCCCCCGCTAGGCACGATGCAATTAGTGCGCGAAGAAGTGCTGTTATCTGTCCCCCACACGAAAGGATACCCTCTATGGAAAGAAATACTCCCTCAACTGCAAACCCAAATTGGGGATTTGTAATCCCCCTAGAAGAAAACGCCCTGCAGAGCGCGCAAAAGATATGCGGCCTAGAGTTTAGCCCTGCCTTTATCGCGTTTTTACAGCGGGCTAATAACGCCATCCCTGCTAAACGCAACTTCACACTAGGCCAAGAGAGCTACACCTTTAAAAATGTGTTCAACTTCAACACAGAGGGCAAATGCACCTTTGCTTTTTTCATGCAAAAGCTCAAAGCGCATTTAGACGCACCAGAAATCTTTTTTGGCAGTGATGGCTATGGCGGGCTGTTTATCTTAAATACTAGCACTGATCAAGTGCTGTTTTTAGACACGGATACGGGGGTTAAAAAACCCTTGATTGCCTTTGATCTTTTCCTTAAAAAATTAGAATCTTAGGAGCTTTGTATGCATTATGAAGGCAGTGCTTCGCATATAAGACATTTGCAAGATTTATTCTTAGAGGCGATGAATGACGACCTAGGGCATAAACTCAGCACAGAAGTGATTGAGGAAATGCGCCATTTGGCCAATCAGTTTGAAAATCTTGAACTAGAGATGATTGGCAATAAAGAGAGTATCACGAGGCGTTTAGAAGAAGCGCGTGATTTAGTCCAACAAGCCCACAACATACAACCCTAAAGGAAGACCATGTTAGCTGCCCTACAAGATTTAGACCAAGCCCTGCACAAAGTGCGTTTTGCACACAGCCCGCTTTTTACTCTTAAAGAGAGTCAAGAGAGATTGCTTAAAATTAGAGATAATATTAGAGAGAGTCAGCCCCAACTAGGCGGGCAATTACACCTTAATGAAAGCCAAAGTTACCCTGAGTTTCTAGCTTTAGGCGTGTTGGAAGTGGGCGAAAACACCCCACAAGGCTTAGAAGAGAGCTTTGAAAAATTCTTTATCCCTAAAGTTTACCCCTTCCCTCCGCCCGCTCTCTATGGCAATAGTCCAAACACGCCTAGATTTTTACGCGAAGCCTTTTTGCGCTTGGTCTCTACCATCCCCCTCACTCATTTACAAGTGGTCTTAGTGGATGCGTTGCAATTAGGCGGAGTCTTTGCACTCGCACGGCGGCTTTTAAAAAAAGATCACAAATTTATTTACCAACAAAAAATCCTCACAGAGGGCGGGGAGATCAAGCAAGCCCTAAAAGACCTTTATGAATACCTGAAAACGAATTTACAAGAGAAATTAGCAGGCTATAAGGATTTTATGGACTACAACCGCCATAACACCGACCGCTTAGAGGTACGCGCCCTGTTTTTAAGCGGGGTGGACGCTTTAGATGCGGAAAGTCGGGGCTACTTACAGCGCTTGGTGCGCTTTGGCGCGGCTAATGGGGTGCTGTGTTTTGTCTATAGCTTGAGCGAAAAGCAAGAGCGTAGCAAAGAAGAGGCATTTTTAGATCGTTTCTTAGAACAATACGCTGAGAGGTTTGAGAGCACTCCTGCCTTTGAACGCTTGCGTTTAAAAGCCCTACACGATTCTACGGGCACAAACTCCGCGCATTTAAACGCCTTTGCTAAAGAGGTAGCTGACTACTATGATGGGCGCAATCAGATCAAGCGCGAGGTGAGCGAACTGCAACAAGAAGGGGAATTTTGGAACAAAGAGAGCACTTATATTGTGCGTGCGCCCATTGGGTGGGATAAAAACCATCGAGAGGTCCTATTTGAGATCGGAGGCGATCAAACCCAGCACCATACTTTAGTCTGTGGGCGCAGTGGGAGCGGGAAATCTAACTTTTTAAATGTGCTCATTCAGAATTTAGCTTACTACTATTCCCCCGATGAATTGCGTTTATTCCTGCTAGATTACAAAGAGGGGGTAGAGTTTAACGCCTATGCTAACCCCACCCTAGAGCACGCTCAGTTGGTGAGTGTGCAGGCTTGCGTGGCCTATGGAATCACTTTTTTAGAGTGGCTTAATAAAGAGTTGACGCGCCGTGCGCAGTTGTTTAAAGATTGCGGAGCAAAGGATTTTAAAGGCTATAGACAAACCCATACTTTGCCTAGATTTGTGGTGATTATTGATGAGTTTCAGGTCCTATTCATGGAAGGCAAAAAGTTAGAGGAGATAAAAAATTTGGTGGTTAATTTGCTTAAAAAAGGGCGCAGTTATGGGGTGCACATGGTTTTTTCCACCCAAACTATGGTGGGAGGCCAAATTCCTAAGGAAATACTGGGCCAAATTGGTAACCGCATGGCCTTAGCCGTAAACGAAACAAACGATAGTCTCTCTGTTTTGGGCAATGATGCGGCCACGCGTCTTGAGCCCAAGATAGGCATTTATAGCTCTGTAGGCGAGCAAAAAGACGACTCGTTAATGACTTACACAAGTATCCCCTATGCCGCTAATGAAAAGCTCCCTGATTTCATTGCAAAAACCATAGAAGAAGCTAGGGAACGGGGCACAAAACCCCTAGAGGATCGCAAGCTCTATAATGGCGAAGAACCCGTTTATATGCCCCAAGCGCTTCATTTGCAAGACATGAGCTTACAGCTGGGCGTAGGCGTGGATTATGAGGGCAGAGAATTTATTTTACCCTTTGAAGAGGGCGATCACTTGCTCTTAGTGGGCGCAGACGAGGCTAAGATAACATGGCTAAAGATTTTGGGTAAAAATTTGCATGCTTTGGGCAAAAAACTTTACTATTATAATGCTAGTAAAGCTCTTGCAAAAATTCAAGACCAGATCCAGCCCTACGGCATACAAGCCACCCACACCAACGCGCAAATCTTTGAGGAAAATTTAGAGCCGGGGAGCTTTATTCTCATTGATTCTTTGGATGAAGCGCAGGATTTGCATGATAGAAAGAGCGTAGGATTGGCGCAATGGAAAGCTTCTCTAACTAACGCCAAAGACTACGGCCATCACTATATCGTCATGCTCACTAACATGAAAAGAGTTACCGGTATCCCCGATATAAAGGACATGTTGGAGCTCTTTAAGTACCGCATTGTTTTTAAAAGCAATCAAGAAAACACTGAGAAGGCGACCAGCATAGAGATTAAAGAGAGATTAGAGCGCGCCAACGCCCGCTTTTTTGACAAATCCACAGACGCGTACACAGACTTTAGGCCCTATAGTTTGCGGGATTAGAGTTTAGGGGGTTAGGCTTAGAGTTTTCTAAGCTTAAAATAAGTGTTTATCAAATACGCTACTATTCTGAGATTATAATCCCAAAATTACAATGGTAGGAGTGTCTGTTTATGCGGCTAGCTTTATTGGCGGTATTAGCGGTGGGTTTGAGTGCAGAAAGCAGTGGGTTTTACATACAAGCAGGATTTCAATATTCTAATGTCTTGCAAGACAATGTGGCAAGCAAAACGGACATTCAGGCTTTAAATACGGCGGTTAATTTTAATAAGGCGTTCCCTTCTAAGCACCAGTGGAACGCACCACAAGCGGGCGACATACCATTTAAGGATCCGGTAAATAATCCATTTCAACAGACTGAGAAAATTTTAGATCAAATAATCGATTGGGATGGAAAAAATCTTGATATGGATATGGCCAAAGCAGACTACCAAAAAACGCAGAACAATTAATGCCCGCATGGCTAGCTTACACTATCGAAAGTGCTCAAAAAGAAACACCTAATGCGCCTAATAAAGTTATAGGGAATATGCTTAGCGAGTTGGGTAATTTTGCAGGTCGAGCTATGATGGGTTATCAAACATACAGGTTTCAAAACCCCCAGCTTGAGGCAGCTTATAAAGCGTTTAATACAGTTGGCCAGCAAGCTGCCCAAGCTTTAGGGATGGGTAGTATATTGCTTTTAAGTCATGATGAGGGTCAGGCTAGCCTTGCTGTTTTACAAGCCCAAGTCTCTAACCTAGAGAATGCGGCTAACACTCTAAGTTCTACGCTGTTTAATGTACTCACCAGTGCGTCCTCCAACCAACAACCTCTTATTGATAATCCTAATCAAAGGAGGAAGTTTAGCGCGGCTATTCAATCTGATGCGGACCAAGTTTCCGTGCTTGCTCAAGCTCTTCAGAAAGTTTTAAAAGAACGCTATGGCATTTCTCCTGCTATGCAACACTGCTACAGCAATTCTAATCTCTATGGAGTGAATGTGCAAATGGGGTACAAACAATTCTTTGGGAGTTCGAAGCGTTGGGGGTTGCGCTACTATGGCAGTTTTAGTTACAACTGGGGAGAGGGCTCTAAAACAGGCCATGGCATCAACAGCGTGATCTATGGAGCGGGCATAGATGGTTTGTTTAACTTCTTTGAGAGCGGAAGTCATGGTGTGAATGCCGGAGTCTTTTTAGGGTTAATGGTAGTGGGCAATTCATGGATTAATAATAACACGGCATTAAAAACAGCCATTAATGCGTGCAAAAATGATCGCGCTTGCACACTGCAGATGCGATCTAGTTATTTCCAACTGCCTTTGACCTTTGGTTTTAGGACTAATATTGGCGCGCATAATGGTTTTGAGATCGGCACACGCATTCCTCTATTGCCCATGCCCTATTACTACGCCTCTATGGCTACAAGTTATGGAATATTGGGAACTTACAAGCAACAAATAGGCTTTAAACGCAACGCTTCGGTGTATTTTAACTATGTCTTTAGTTTTTGATGGGAAACTCATACCCATCGATGCATGAACTATATTGGCTCTAAGCGCAAACTCTCTAATTTTTTATTTAGCAACATTCAAGAAGTGTTGTTAAATTGCGGAGTTTCTCTCTGCGATTGTGTTTTTACTGACCTTTTTTCAGGCACAGCGGCTGTAGGACGGCTGTTTAAAAACCATGTTAGACAGGTCATTAGCAATGATAAAGAGTTTTATAGCTTCGTGCTAGCCAAACACTATATTCAGAACACCCAGCCCTTAGAGCGCGCCCAAGTCCTTGTAGATGAACTTAATGCCCTCCCCCCAACAGAGGGCAAAATTTACCAGCATTACGCGCTAGGGGGCGGGGAAGGGCGGCAGTATTTCAGTAATCACAATGCAGGCAAGATTGATAGCATACGCATGCAAATTAAAAAATGGCAAGAAAATCACACCATTAATGAAGCAGAATTTTACTTTTTACTTGCCTCCCTTTTAGAGGCTAGCGACAAGGTAGCTAACACCGCTTCTGTCTATGGAGCGTTTTTAAAACACCTCAAAAAAAGCGCGCAACAAGAATTAGTGTTAACTCCAGCACCCTTAGAGTTAAGCCAAAACTCCCATTATGCCTACAACAAAGACGCTAAAGAGCTCATCGCACGCCTACACACCGATATTTTATATTTAGACCCTCCCTATAATCAGCGCGAATACGGGGCCAATTACCACCTCTTAAATAGCATTGCTCTTTATGATGACTTCATTCCACAAGGCAAAACGGGACTAAGAAATTACGAAAAATCCGCTTGGTGCAAAAAATCCTCAGCGTATGAGAGTTTAGAATATGTCATTAAGCACACCCGCGCGCGTTTTATTTTTTTAAGTTACAACGATGAGGGTCTGCTAAGTTTGGAGGAAATCGCAACCCTCTTTAGCCAATACGGGCACTACAATCTTAAAAGCCATGCCTACACCCGCTTTAAGGCTGATTCTAAGCGCACGCAGACTAAAGAGAGCACGATCGAATATTTGCATATGCTTCAAAAGTAAGAATTTTGAACTTTAAGGCATACCTGCGCCTTGCAATTAACCTATAGTTAACACTTTTTTAGGGGTTGGGGGTTCAGGGAATGGGGCAGATTTGCAAAAGGGGGTTTGAGGTTTTGTTCTGCGTGCCGATGTAGCCCGCATGAGATACACAAATATGTTTGAAAAAAGGGGCGTTTTTGTGCCCTTTGTGATGTTGGGCGATCCTAGTTATGAGGTGAGTTTTGAGATCATTAAGACTCTTATTGATGCAGGGGTGGATGCCTTAGAATTGGGTTTTGCCTTTTCTGAACCGATGGCTGATGGCCCCACCATTCAGGCAAGCCATCTTAGAGCTCTTAAGGGCGGGGTGAATATGCGCACTAATTTTGCTCTCTTAGAAAAGGTGCGCGCCTATGCCCCAAATATTCCCATCGGACTTTTGCTTTATGCTAATTTGGTGCACCACTTTGGGGTGGATCATTTTTATCGCGCTTGTGCACAGAGTGGAGTAGATAGCGTGTTGGTGGCTGATGTGCCTTTAACAGAGAGTGCGCCCTTTGTGCAAAGCGCAAACCAACACCATATCGCCCCGATTTTTATTGCTGCCCCACACACAAGTTCGGCGCATTTAAGACAGATCGTTACACAGAGTTTAGCTTATGTCTATGTGTTGGCGCGCGCAGGAGTTACTGGAGCTAGTCAAACTCTAGGCCAAGAGGCTAGAGAAGTGATTGTCCATCTTAAAGAGCTCGCACCTCTGCCTTGTCTGCTAGGCTTTGGCATTTCTCAGCCTGGCCACATACAAGAGGCGTTAGCATTGGGCGCAGATGGGGTGATTTGTGGTTCAGCCATTGTAAAAATTATAGAAGAAGGGCTCAAAGATTCCTCTTGGATGTTAAAAAATTTGCGCGTTTTTGTAGAAAATATGCGTATGGGGTTGTGCTATAATTAGGGTTTCAATGTCTAAAGGGGTGGAGTGCGAGGTTTTAGGGGTGTTTTTAATGGGGTAAAGAGAAATTTAAGCTTATGGGTCGGGGTTTTTTTATGCGCTTTTTTATTGGGGGGTTGCTTCTTGGTGCGTTTTTTTAGCAAGAATTTTAATTACAACCGCTATCGCATCACTAAGGTTGTTATAGATGGGCATGCTTTTGACTTTAAAGACATTATCTTAGAAGCCGAAAGTCTTAATCCTGCCCAAGATGCCCAAGATACTTCCATGAATGACGCGCCTCTACCGCCTAAAAAATCCGATTCAACCCCCTCTAATTCTCAATCTCCTAAAAGCAAGCTTGATTTACTAAAAGCAGAATTAGATGCCAAGATCAAAGACCTCAACGCACAAAGCCTTCCCCCCGATCATTCCATGATCAAAACAGACATGCGGCAACTCCAAAGCGATATTGCCCGCAACCACCTTAAAAAACTTCCTCCCAATGTAGTCAATAGCCCGATGGGGCGTGTGGAATTTGATCAAAAACAGTTACGGGCCTATGGGCTAATCTATTGCAACAAATATTTCATTAGCTATTCTTTCCGCGATGACGATCATTTGCGCATTGAGGATAAAGGCATTTCGCGCCGTGTGTGCAAAAATGATAAATTAATGGCTTTTGAACTCGCCTTTTACGATCATCTAAAGGGTCTTTTCACCATCACACGGGGAAAAAACACGCTCGTTTTAGACAACCAAAAAATGCAAATTTATTTACAACACTAATATGCATCAAGTCAAGCATTTAATCACCTCCAAGCACCGCGTAAAGGGGTCGCTTTTTTTAGGGTTTTTGATGCCTAGTGCGTGCTTTGAGGAGACTCTCGTGCAATTGCGCCAAGAGCACCACAAGGCGCGCCATATTGTCTATGCTTACCGCTACATGCAAAAAGGACAGCTCAAAGAAGCTTTGCATGAGGCCAAAGAACCCAAACACAGCGCGCAAGGTTTGCTAGATATTCTGCGCCATGAAACATTATGCCAGAGTGCGGTCATTGTGGTGCGCTATTTTGGGGGCGTGTTGTTAGGAGTAGGGGGTTTGATGAAGGCTTATACTACCAGTGTGCAACTCTGTATCCAAGAGATGCACGCCAACCAAGCCCTAGAAGTTTTTGAAGAACCCCTTGTGCGTTTCATCCCTTATGCTAAACTAGATGGCTTGAGTGCGCGCGCCAAAAAGTGCGCTGTGGTGCTAGAAAAGCAAGCTATAGAGCCCGATGGAGTTTGGGTAAGTCTAAAGGGCGCACAAGCGCATAGAATTTTAGGAGAATGAATGGAAGATTGGTATATTTGGCTCAAGATTATTCATGTAATTGGGATCATCTCTTGGATGGCAGCCCTCTTTTATCTGCCTCGTTTATTTGTCTACCACCGCGAAAATAGTGATAAGCAGGAATTTGTCGCCATTGTGCAGGTGCAGGAGCAAAAACTCTTTAGCTACATCGCCATGCCCGCTATGATTATTTCGGTTTTGAGCGGTTTAGCCTTGCTCTCTGTTCTAGGTTCTGAGATTTTTCACCACGGATGGTTGCACCTTAAGTTACTCTGTGTGCTCATTTTATTGCATTACCATTTTATGTGCAGGAAATTTATCCGCGAATTGGGCAGAAATGCGCATTATAAAAGTGGGCGGTTTTTCCGCTGGATTAATGAAGTGCCCACGATCTGCATGGTGGTGATTGTCTTTTGTGTGGTGGGGAAATTCTTTTGAGCCCAGAGCGCGAACAAGAACAAAAAAAGATCATTGGCATGTTTGATAACATCGCCAAAACTTACGACACCACTAACCGCGTTTTAAGTTTTAAGCAAGATGAAAAATGGCGCAAAGACGCGATCGCACGCGCACTACGCTGTGTCTATGCCTTTAAGGGGGATTTGCAAAATTTGGTAGTAGGCGATGTGGCTTGTGGCACGGCAGATATGCTCTTGCACATCGTGCGGGATTTGGAACATAAAGGCAGTTTGGAGCGTATTTATGGAATCGACCCCTCCAAAGAGATGCTACACCTAGCCCGCGAGAAAATCGCCAAACTGGCTCCCCAAGCTCCCATTAAACTAGAATGTTTAGAAGCCAAGAAACTCACCCCTCTTCAAAATGAAGAATTGGATTTGATCACCATTGCCTATGGTCTGCGTAATGTGCTCGATCGGCGCGCAGCCTTGCGCGAATTTAGCCGCACGCTGAAAAAAGGGGGTGTGCTTCTCATATTAGAGTTTATGCGCTGTGATCAGCGCGGAATTTTAGGCACTTTGGCGCATTTTTACACCTCTAAAATCCTGCCCATTTTTGGCATGCTCTTGAGCCGTAATTACAGCGCATACGCCTATCTACCTGCTTCTATTGAGGGTTTTATTAGTGTGGACGAACTAGAAGACGAATTAAACGCTGTGGGCTTAGAAGTGGTGGAGAAAAAGCACTACCTTTATAAAAGTGTTTCGTGCATTTTGGCCGTGAAAAACACGCAGGAGCAGGCATGCACCTAGCCCTCTTCCAAATGGCGCGTTTTGATTTAGATTTTATCAAGAGTAATTTAGCCCAAATCCCAAAAGGTGCGCTCTGTCTTTTCCCCGAATACATCCTAAGCCCTTTCTTTTTGGATTTGCTCCAAGAAAACCCCGAACATATTCTTTTGCAAGTTCAGGATCGCCAAGTCCAACTTCAAGAACTCGCCTGTAAACACGGGGTGCACTTAGTGATCCCTACTCTGCGCGCACACTCTAAGGGTTTGCTCAAAGAGCTCGCATGGATCAGTCCCAAGCATGCAGAATTTAGCCCTCAGCAACGCTTGATTGCTTTTGATCACTGGGACGAACAAGCCTTTTTTGTTAATCCTAAACAGGACTTTAAAACCCCTCTTAGCTTTGTGCTCGAGGGGATTAAGATCGCTGCCCTCTTTGGTTTTGAGGTGCATTTTGATGCGCTTTGGCTAAAAATGCAAGAGGAGGGAGTGGATATGGTCCTTTTGAGCAGTGCGAGCGCGTTTGAATCTTTTGAGCGTTGGCGGGCGGTGTGCAGCGCGCGCGCCTTTTGTAATTCGGTGTTGGTCGCGCGGGCTAATCGCATTGGCATGGTGCGCCAAGAGTATTATCAAGGCGTGAAACATAATTTGCCATGGCGTTTTTATGGAGATAGTTTTATCGCCCTGCCTAATGGACACATCAGCGATAGCTTGCAGGGGCAGGAGGGAGTATTGCATTTAGAGGTGCACAAAGAATATTTAGATGCGTGGGCGCGTGAATGGGGTTTTAGAAGCCCCCAAACTCATGTGGGAGAAAAGTATGATTGATAAAAAATTGCTATTAAAAGATTTTGAGGGTGTGGTGGAAAATCTGCAAAAACGCTTTGTAGACCCCCAAGTTTTGCTAAATTTAAAAGAGGTGTTGCTAGAGTTTAAAGCCCAAAAACTCCAGCTTGAAGAGTCCCAAGCTTTCCAAAACAAGATTTCTAAGGATTTCTTCCAAGCCCAACGCCAAAATGACCCACAAGCTAGAGATCTCAAAACCTCTTTAGAGGAAAATAAAACCAAGATCGCCCACCTGCAAGCCCAAGTCAATACCCTAGAAGAAAAACTAGACACGCTTTTAGCAGGACTGCCTAACTTGCTCGATCCGGCTACGCCCTTTGGCAAGGATGAAAGCGACAATGTGGAGATCAAGCGCATTTTAACCCCTAAGAGTTTTGATTTTGAGCCCCAAGAGCACCACATTTTGGCTCAAAAAAATGGCTGGATCGAGTTTGAGCGTGCGGTAAAAATCTCTAAGAGTCGTTTTAATGTCTTGCGCGCGCGCGGGGCGTTGGTGCATAGAGCCCTAGCGAATTTCATGCTCGATTCTAATGCCTCACGCGGGTTTGAGATCGTGAGCCCGCCCGTGATTGTGAATACCACAACTCTTTTTGGCACGGGGCAGTTGCCTAAATTTCAAGAAGACCTTTTTAAGATTGAGGACGAATCCCTCTATTTAATCCCTACCTCTGAGGTAAGTTTGACCAATCTCTATGCTGATGAGATTTTACGCGTGGAAGATTTGCCCATTATGATGACTGCCTGCACCCCCTGTTTTCGCAAAGAGGCAGGCAGTGCCTCTAAAGACACACATGGAATGATCCGCCAACACCAATTTGACAAAGTGGAATTAGTGGCCATCACCCACCCAGATGAGAGCGCGCACATGCAAGAGAAAATGTTAGAGGCGGCTAGCGCGATTCTATGTGCTTTAGAATTGCCCCATCGTTTTGTGCAACTTTGTAGCGGAGATTTGGGTTTTAGTGCGAGCAATACGGTGGATATTGAAGTGTGGTTGCCCGGGCAAAATTGTTATCGTGAAATTAGTTCGGTGTCCAACACGCGCGATTTTCAAGCTCGGCGGGCCAAAATCCGCTACAAAGAAGGCAAGAAAAACGCGTTGGCGCATACACTCAATGGCTCTTCTCTAGCCATTGGGCGCACCTTAGTCGCCTTGATGGAAAACCACCAGACTCGCGATGGGGATATTCATATTCCCAAAGCTTTAGAACCTTATTTAAAATCTTGGGTGTGAGATGGCAGAAGAAAATCCACAAGATAAACCTAAAAAATCCCTCTTTCCCTCTTTGATTCAGGCGATCAGGGGGGTTTTTAGTCGTAGCACTTTAGACAAACTCCAAAATAACTGGAGCGAACTCAAAAGCCGTCCAAAGGTGCTTTATGGAGTGGGCGGGGGAATTTTAGCATTTATCTTGCTACTTATTGCACTCTCTTTATTTAGGCATTACAAGGCGCAAAGCGACCATAAAGAAATCATCGAAACAGAAACGCAGTTACAAAAACAACGAGAAAAAGTTGCCTCCAATAAAAACGAAGATTTTGCTAATCTACCCACTATTAAGGGCGAGAGCACAATTCCTCTGAGCAATGAAGAAGAGATCAATGCTTTGATCACCAAAGCCGATCTGCTCTACCATCAAGGACAACGCCAAGAAGCCCTGAAAATCTTTAGCGACATCTCTCAACAGTCTTCTAGTATCGCCAACCACAATTTGGGCGTGATTAAGATGCACGAACACGACTATACGGGCGCGCTCAAAGCTTTTAACCAAGCCATCGCCTCTAAACAAAATGTTTCTATCAACGCGATCAATGCGATGGTGGCTTCCTTTTATCTTAACAATATGGACCTTTATACGCGTTATTTGCGTCTAACCATGCAAAGTCTCCCCGAAGTTGCTAACCAACCTATTTATGCCTATGCCTATTCTCTAGGGCTCTACTATGGGGGGCATTATTTTGAGACCCTCTCCACCCTTAACCATTCCAACTCAGTCATCTTTAAACCTATGCGCCAACGCCTAGCCTCTAAAATTTACCTTCTCTTTGGAGATACCCAAAACGCTTTAAATAGTTTGGGCGAAGTGGCCACTCCTAAAGATGATAAGGCATTGGGGTTGCTTTATGCGCGCTTAGGCCACTACAGGGAAGCTTTAAGGCACTTGGAACGCTATATAGATCATTTCCCGCACGATTTGAGCACTTATATGGCTAAGGAATTAATTTATTTAAAAATGGGAAACTTTCCCCAAGCAAGTGGGGCACTGAGTTTTTTACAACAACAGGCTAAAAACGATGCCAATAAGCTTAAGATTCTCAGCGACACTTACCCCATCGCTCCCATTCTTAACGCGCGTTTTTTTGATATTGACACCGTGCGGCGTGATTTCTGGACCAACAATTTTAGACAAAGCATCGGTTTACCCATTTATCGCATTTTCTTCTATTACGCCCCTTTCAAGCTCATCAATGCCAAGAAAGGTTTAGAGGCGATCCAAGAGGGGGTGTTTTTTGTGGATACGAGTGGAAGCAAAGACTTTGATGGAGCTCTCAAATCCATAGAAAATGGCAAAAACATGAGTATTTCCGATCAATATACCATCGAGGCCCTCAAAGAGATTGGCCACTCGCATTTGCGTAGCGCCATGCACCAACTCAAACGCGCTCTACAAGTCAACCCCAATAATGCAGTGAGTCATTACAACTTAGGTCTTGTCTATGCCCAATTAGACGATTTTAATGACGCGAGTTTTCATTTTAGAAAATCTTACCATTTGGACAGTCATAACATCCTTGCAGGAATTTTTGCCGTGATCGCCGGACGACTCAACTATGAAGATATGAGTGTGTTTTTGAAAAATCTCACAGCAGATTTTCAGGCGATGGATTTTTCTAACAAAACCGATCGGGCGTTTTTAAACTCTTTTATTGCCTATCTCAACGATGCGAGCAATGACGATTTGGCATGGCTGAGCGATGTGAAAAAACCTTTAAAAATCTATTATGCCCTCAATGTTGCTTATGCCAACAAAGCCCACAATAAAGATCGTTTGATTCAAAGCTTTAAGGCTCTTAAAATCATGCAACCTGATAATATGCTCACCAACCTTTTTTATCAGATGATGCTCAAATACCGGGCGGATATTAAACAAATGTTAGAGGCTTACGCACTTTTGACCAACAAGAGCATGAATATTGAAGAGTTGGTGCATGGGCCATTATTAGCGCGCAAAATGTACATTTACTTGGGTTTTGTTACAGGGCTTTTAAACCAGCAAGAACAGGAATTAACCACACGCCTAAGTGTTACGCGGGATGAAGATCTGAGCACAGATTTAATGCGCATGTTAGGTCTTTTGAGTATCTTTCAAAAAAAATACGAAAAGGCTGTTGGAATCTTCACTTTTCTCATCGATAAACGCAAGGAAACTAGCGCAGAGCCCTTACTTCTTGCCAGTCTGGCCTATATTGCCCTTAAGCGTTATGGTGATGCGGCCTTGTTACTAGAATTTGCCAAAACCAAATTACCCGGTAATTACGATGTGCGCTATGGTTTGGGATTGCTCTACCAACGCATGGGCAATTTTGAAGCCAGTTTAAACCATTTTGGCGCGATCAAGGATTCAGATTTTCAATCTATTTATCTTGATTTTGCTATTCAGTCTCCCACAGCCCAAAAAGATTTCCCGTGAAAAAGATTCTCTTAGCCGATCTCAATGAGCCTCAAAGAGAGGCTTGTATGCATGTCAAGGGTCCCTTGCTCATTTTAGCCGGGGCAGGCAGTGGCAAGACCAAAACTCTAACCACCCGTCTAGCTTACTTGATCGCTAGTAAGGGTGTGCCTCCCCAAAACACCCTTACCTTAACTTTTACCAACAAGGCCGCTAAAGAAATGCAAGAAAGAGCTGGGCAACTTTTGCGACTCTGTGGGCATACGCACACGCAATCTGCATGGCTGACCACTTTTCATAAATTTGGATTTGCTTTTCTTAAGGAACACGCCTCGCTATTGGAACAAAAAAAATTTAAACTGGTCTCTCCTGAAGAAGCCAAGACACTCAGCAGGAGTGCCATTCTTAATCTTAAACCCGGTTTCATGGATGCAGATGTGTATTTAGGCCATGCATTTAAAATGATCTCTAGAATCAAGAATCATCAAATTGATCTAAGAAATTGCTATCCGGATATCCAAAAGGCCTACACTATTTACCAAGACATTCTATTAAAAGAAGATCGAATCGATCTAGATGATCTGTTAGCCATCCCTTATGCCTTGCTCGATCGTTTGCCTGATTTGGCCATCTATACTAGCCAGCGCTACGCCTTTATTATGGTTGATGAATACCAAGACACTAACCCACTACAATTTAAACTCTTGCAAAAACTCTGCACCACCCATCAAAATTTATGCGTGGTGGGCGATGACGATCAGAGCATTTATGCTTTTAGGGGTGCAGACATTAGCAATATTTTAGATTTTCAAGATCAATTCCCTCAAGCCAAAGTGATCAAATTAGAGCAAAATTACCGCTCCTCCAAAGAGATTGTCAAATGTGCCAACACCCTTATTGCACATAATACACAGCGTCATCACAAACGCCTCTTTACACACAAACCCAACCACCAAGATCAACGCCTTGTCTGCAGGCATTTTAACGATTCTCAAGAGGAAAGCGCGTTTCTTGTGCGCACGATTTTAGAACGCATTGAGTGTGGAGTCGCCCACCATGAAATTGCCATTTTATACCGCCTTAACACCCTTTCTAAAGGTGTGGAAGAGAGTTTGCGGCGCGCACAAATCCCCTATAGAATCGTAGGCAGTGTAGGGTTTTTTGGACGCAGTATTGTCAAAGACCTTTTGGCGTATTTGCATGTTATCCACGATCCTTGTAATGATGAGAAGTTATTAAGAATTATCAATAAGCCCCCTCGTGGCTTAGGAGTCAATCGGGTAGAAAAAATCACACGGCTTTCTCAAGAAAAAGGGCTTTGTATTTATCAGCTCTATGTGCAAGGCCTGCTAGATTCTGTTTTAGACGCACGAGGGCGTAAAGGATTAAAAACGCTCTTTGATCATGTGCAAAAGTGGCAATCCCACAAAGGGGCCGGGGTGTTAGACACACTTCTACAAACTTTTCCCCTTGATTTAGATTGCAGTGAAGACGAACTTACCTGTGTAGAGAGTTTAAAAATAATGCTTGAAGATCACTTTGAGGATCGGCAAGCTAGTTTAGCAGATTTTTTAGAGCAAAGTATCTTAGAAGAACCCAGAGTGAAGACCACAAATGCGCTCTCTTGCATGAGTGTGCATGCGGCTAAGGGGTTGGAGTTTCGGGTTGTGTTCGTGGTGGGCTTTGAAGAGGGCTTTTTTCCTTATTACAAGGCAGATTTAGAGGAAGAGCGCCGTCTCTGCTATGTGGCGATCACGCGCGCTAAAGAGGAACTATATTTATGCAGTGTGGCTCAAAGACTCTATTTTAACAAGCTACAACAGGGCTTAAAACCCTCGTCTTTCTTAGAGGAGGCAAAACTTTTGATCGGGACAAATCGATGCGCTCCCTTATTCTAAGTCTATTTTGCGCGCATATTCTGCTAGCCAATCCCATCAACTTTTTAAGCCAATGTCTGCAAAAGGCCTATACAGATTTTTACCATGCCTATGTATTCCAAATCCGTAGCGTGCAGGTGGATTTGACAAGCGGAAACCTAGATCAATTAGACGCATTTCTTAAACCTTATGAGCAAAAAGGCCTCATGCCCATCGCTCTGCGTCCCCAACAACTTTTGCGTTCCGATGGGTGGATGCGTGTGGGGGGCGCATTGCTCAAATACCAAATCATCGCAGATATTCAAATTTACAAAACCAAGAGCGCGCTCAAGAAAGACACCAACCTAGATAATAGCGTGCTGTATGCCCAAAGCGTGCCCTTTGAACGCTTTAACACTCTTCCTATTGATTCTTCTTATATCAACAATAGCAGCACCAAGAGTTTTTTGGGGGCTAATACCCTTTTGAGTGTGGATAAAGTCGCTCCCAAGATTTTGGTTTATAAAAACGAGATTTTTAGCGCGACCTTGACCAGTGGGTCTATTTCTTTGGAAACTTCTTTGCAGGCTCTACAAAATGGGAGCTTAAACCAAGTGATTGAGGCTTTGAATGTGCAGAGTAAAAAGCGCGTGCAGGTGAGAATCACAGGGCTACTTAAAGGAGAGGTGTTATGAAATTGGTCGTAGGAATCAGCGGGGCGAGCGGGACACAACTCGCGCTTAAATTCTTAGAGCATATCCCTAAAGAATACGCCCTTTTTGTGGTGATAAGCCAGAGTGCTAAACGCGTGGCACGCGCTGAAGAGGGCCTTGATCTTAAAAGCACACTCAAACAATGGCAACGCCCCCTAGAAATCTTTGAAGAATCCCAAATTAATGCGCCCATTGCCTCAGGGAGTTTTGGTATAGATGCAATGGCAATCATTCCAGCAAGCCTAAATATTGTAGCTAAAATCGCGCATGGAATTTGTGATGAATTGATGAGTCGCGCCGCGGCCGTAATGCTTAAAGAGCAGAAAAAACTTTTAATTGCCCCTAGAGAATTGCCCCTGCATAGCATTGCCCTAGAAAATCTGCTCGCTCTAGCGCGCGCCCAAGTGATCATCGCCCCGCCCATGCTCACTTACTACACAAAGCCCCAAGATTTAGAAAGTATGGAGCTTTTTTTAGTGGGCAAGTGGTTAGATGCTTTGGGCATTGATAACCATCTTTACACGCGTTGGGGGCAACCATGCTAGAACATTGCGCTATCTATCCGGGGACTTTTGATCCCATCACCAATGGGCATTTGGACATTATCCAGCGTGCGAGCGCGCTTTTTGGGAGGCTCGTGGTGGCGATTGCGCGCTCTAAGGCAAAATCGCCCATGTTTAGCCTAGAAGAGCGTTTAGAGATGATGCGCTTGAGCATTGCGCCTTTGGCGCGCGTGGAGTGCATGGGCTTTGAGGGTTTGCTGGTGGATTTGGCTAGAGAGCGCAATGCACGCTATATTATTAGAGGCTTAAGGGCGGTGAGTGATTTTGAATTTGAGTTCCAGATGGGCTATGCTAACAAGTCTTTAAACCCGCAATTAGAAACCCTCTATTTCATGCCCGCCTTGCAAAACGCCTTTATTAGCGCGTCTGTGGTGCGCTCTATCTTGGCTCATAAGGGGCAGATCGCCCATCTAGTGCCCGCGAGCGTGGTGGATTTCATCCAAAGGCGGGGCGATGTGGATCGTGTTTGAGGGGGTGGATACCAGTGGCAAAAGCACTCAAATCAATCTACTCAAACCCCTTTTTCCCAAAGCCATTTTTAGCCTAGAGCCCGGAGGCACGGCACTGGGCGAGCATCTGCGCCAAGCCGCCTTGCATGGTGCTTTTTGCGCCCAAACCCAATTTCTCTTATTTCTAGCCGATCGCGCCTTGCATTTAGAGGAGGTGATCAAACCCAATGCGCACAAACTGATTTTTAGCGATCGCTCTTTAGTGTCTGGTTTGGCATATTCTAGCTATGGCTTAGAACACGCATGGGAGTTGCACCGCGCACATGGTTTGGATGTGTTGCCGGATATGGTCTTATTGTTCAAGTTAAACGCCCACACCCTAGAAATGCGCCTGCAAGCCAAAAACCCCGATGGGATCGAATCTAGGGGGGTGGATTTTTTAATGCGCGTACAAGAACGCTTAGAGCAAGCTTGCGCTCTGCTAGGCGTGCGCACGGAGTCTATTAATGCTTCTAAGAGTGTGGAGGAGGTGCACAAAATAGTGCTAGAAAAAATCTATGCGCTGTGTGCTCTGTGAGAGTTGGACACGCCCTTTTAATTTGGTGTGCGCACGCTGTGATCCCCTCTTAGAGCCCCAAATTTTAGTGCGTGAAGTGGAGGGAATCGCCATTTATGGGTTTTACCTCTATGAAGAAATAGAAATGCTTTTAAAGAGTAAGTATTATGATATTGGGAGTCGGATTTTAATTCTTTTAGCCCGCAAGGCAGGACACACTTTTGAACAAGAGATCAAGCCCTCCTTGCAACTTCCCTCCAAACTTCAAGGAATCGCCATTGATGACATGCCCAAAAGGGCCTATGCGCATAGCGCGGTGATACTTAAAGGGTTCTGCCAAGCAAGCAAGTTATCCGCCTTATATAACCAACTTAGAGCGACTAAAAATATCACCTATGCGGGAAAGAGTCGCGATTTTCGCCAAAACCACCCTAAAGGTTTTACTTTTAAGGGCGTGAGGGGGGATTACTTTTTAGTGGACGATATTTTTACGACAGGAACGACTATGCAACAAGCCATTGTAACCTTAGAAAAGGCAGAGGCTAGGGTGCATTTTGGAGTGGTGCTCGCCCACGCTAAACATTAGATTTACGAGGCAAATTATAACGGCGGCGTTTTTCCCAAAGAGATTTACGGCTAATGCCTAGATGTTTGGCTAATTCGGTGTCGGTGTAGCATGGGCTAAACTGCACGATGGCGTTTTTTTCATAGTCTTGGATGGAGAGTAGCTCTAAGGGCATGCCCATTTCTTGGTGATCCTCTAAATCGATCACATTTTCAAAATCAAGCGACCCAACTCCTACAAAGGAAATAATAGCGTTGCGCTTGCCAAGAATTTTAAGACATCTATCTCTCTCAGAGGGTTTTAACGCCTCTAAATGCGTAGCATAGACAGTGCCTTGAATATTTTCTAAAGACACATCTTTCAAAGAGATAAATTCCAAATTAAGATGGTGGGTGCGGGCGTAGTGTAGGGCAAAAATATCGGCGTTGTTTTGGGTATGGCTACGGATAATAAGAGGGAGGGAGCGTTCCATGTGGGGGCTAAAATTGCGTTGCGTGATCATAGCATCTAGGTATTTATCATAGAGGCGCACACGATTTAAAATCTCTTTATAGGCCTTATGATAGTTGATTCGACGAATCAAGTCTTCCATTTTAAAAGGTTTTAAAATATAGTCCTTTGCACCGGCTTGCAGAGGGCGATTTACACTATCTTCGCTAATGAAATTGGTCATCATGATAGTGATTGAATCGGAGTTTTTGCGCACAAAGTGCGCACAGCGATCCACACACACTTTGGCAGATATTAAGACCACATCGTAATCTTCCTTAAAATTATGAAAGATACTTGAGACAACTTGGCAGTGGTAGCCTATGCCTGTAAGCGCGTTGGCAATGCTTTGGGCTAGGTGGACCTCATCCTCAACAATTAAAGCGGTTTCAACTTTTTTCATGCAGATCGATAGGGCGACTCGTGATTTGCACCACAGCCTGCGCGCCCATGCCTTCCTTTCTTCCTATGAATCCCAAGCCCTCCAAAGTAGTGGCTTTAAGATTAACCTGATGGGGGTGTATGCGCAACAAATTAGCGACATTTTGACAGATACGCTCTCTATAGGGAGCGATCTTTGGAATTTCAGTCAAGAGATTGAGATCCACACTTTGCACAATATAGCCCATGTTTTGCAAGAGAGCATAAATTTCTTGGAGCATGATCGCCGAATCCATATTTTTAAAACGAGGGTCTTGATCGCTAAAATACATCCCAATATCCCCTCCCTTGATCGCGCCCAAGATCGCATCACTGAGCGCGTGCAATAAAACATCCCCATCACTATGGGCTTTGAGTCCTAAATTTTGACAATCTGCAGATTCAATGAGGATTCCGCCAAGCTTGAGGGGTTTGTGCAACTCGAAAGCGTGCGTGTCAAAACCCATGCCAGTATGCTGAGTTGGCGGATCGATAAGGGGGGCCAATATAGCAAAATCCCAACGATGGGTGAGTTTGTGCAGGTGCGCGCTTCCCTCTATGAATTCTACCCGCGCGCCCAAGTGCAATAAAGCACTGCTCTCATCGGTAAATTTTCCTAGTCCATAGGCTTTTTTCAGGCTAGAAGTCAAGCAAATTTGGGGGGTCTGCACACAGCGGACCTCTTGTCTGTTCAGTGTCCATGGGGGTGTCCCACAAACAAGAGTATCGCTAGGAGGCATAGCCGGGGCAACGCCATCTAAGGTTTGTTTTTGCATGGTGTCAAAAAGATTGAACAGCACACGCAAATCTAGTCCAAAACGGGCGACATCACTCACCACCACAAAATGGCTTTCTACATGCACTAGGGCATTTTGCACGCTCTCTTGACGGCTTTCTCCGCCCACCACCACGCAGGCACTAGGTAGGCGTTGTTGCACAAAAACCCGCTCTACAGGATTACTCACCACGATAACAATGCGCTCAAAACACCCCAAACGGGCAAATTGCTCATACACTCTCTGCCACAAGGGCATGCCGTGCACTAAAATCCATTGCTTTTTGAGGTTTTCTAAGCCCTCTAGGCCCTCCACAAAACGCCTGCCCTGTCCTGCAGCTGCTAGGATTAGCGAGACTCCCATGCCTTTAAAAACACTAAAATCTATCTCTTTTAATTTTGTCTCTTTTAATTTTGGCATAACCATTCATTGTATTACGACTTGACTTAAAATAAGCTAATACTCTATGCTTAGTGGTTAAAAATATCTCAAAAGCTTACCAAGAGCAACATATAAGGGTATCTTGGCTTTTAAGTTGCGCTACGCTATGTTAGGACATCTTAATAAGAGGAGATAAGATGGCACGCACATATTGCGCTAAACGCGCCAACGACCCAATTAAAACCCAATTACACTACGCCAAGAAGGGTATGATCACTGAAGAGATGGCTTATATTGCCAATGTAGAGGAAGTAAGTCCAGAATGCGTGCGCGCAGAGGTAGCGCGCGGGCGTTTGATCATCCCGGCTAATATCCAACACCAAAATTTAGAGCCTATGGGCATTGGGATTGCGTTAAAAACTAAGATCAACGCTAACATTGGAAGTTCTGCCATCATCCACTCAGTGGATGAAGAGGTAGAAAAATTGCGCATCGCTATCAAATACGGAGCAGATACCGTGATGGATCTCTCCACCGGTGGGGATTTAGATATGATTCGCGCAGAGATCATTAACGCCTCCAGTGTGCCTATTGGCACTGTGCCGATGTATCAAATTCTGCACGATGTTAATAACGATGTGATGAAACTAGACATCGACACAATGCTAGCTGTATTAGAGAAACAAGCTAAACAAGGGGTGAGCTACTTTACCATCCACTGCGGGTTTTTGCTCGAACACATGCCCTATGTGAGCAAACGCAAAATGGGGATTGTGAGTCGAGGGGGGAGTTTAATGGCCTCTTGGATGATGCATTATCACAAACAAAACCCCTTTTACGAAGCTTTTGATGACATCTTAGCCATTTGCCAAGCTTACGATGTAAGCTTGAGCTTGGGGGATTCTTTACGCCCGGGTTGTTTGGCTGATGCTAGCGACACCGCCCAATTTGCAGAACTCAAAGTTTTAGGGGAGTTAGCCAAGCGTGCTTATGAAAAAGATGTGCAGGTGATGATTGAAGGTCCCGGACATGTGCCCTTAAATCAGATCGAGCGTAATGTCAAACTCCAGCAAGAGTTTTGTAATCAAGCCCCCTTTTATGTGCTAGGACCTTTGGTAACCGACATTGCTGCTGGCTACGATCATATCGCTAGCGCGATTGGGGCGTGTGTGGCGGCATGGAAGGGGGTGGCGATGCTCTGCTATGTAACGCCCAAAGAACATCTAGGCTTGCCCAATGCTAAAGATGTGCGAGAGGGGATTTTAGCCTACAAGATCGCCGCGCATGCTGCTGACATCGCACGGGGTCGGATCAACGCCCGCGTGCGCGATGATTTGATGAGCGATGCGCGTTATGCCTTTGAGTGGAACAAGCAATTTGAACTCGCTCTCGATCCCGATCGTGCGCGCGAATACCACGATGAGGCTCTGCCCCAAGAGGTGTTTAAAGAAGCGGAGTTTTGCTCCATGTGTGGGCCTAAGTTTTGTAGCTACAAGGTGAGTCAGGATATTTTTAAGAATTACAAAGGGGCTTAGTTTTGCTTGTTGCTCCTAATAGAAGTGATGTAATAATAAATGGCCTTGATTTCATCCAGAGTCAGGTTATAACGAGGCATGATGGATTTCCCTCGTTCTAGGGCGTTTTTAAAGCGTTCAAAACTCAAGTCATAAATGGGGGGGGCTTTAAAGATACGCTCCTTGCCATGTTGGGTGTAATGAGTGATGATTTTCTCTTCGCCTAGCGGGCCGTGGCAACGCGCACAACTAATATCACGCGGATTTTTATAAAGTTCTTTGCCATATTCAAGAATTGTGATAAAGCTCTCTTCTTTGACCTTCACTTTCAAAGCCTGCGCCTCCAATAGCCCCAAACATAGCCCCATAACCACCAGTCTGCGCATGCTAGCCCTTTTCAAAGATTTTTGATTATAATAGCGCAAAAAATTCTTAGGATGAATATGGTCTTATTGGACGGGCAGGCCCTAGCAAAGCGTAAAGAGGTAATGTTGCAAGAGGAGGTAGCGCGCTTGGATGTTGCGCCTGTTTTGGCGGTGATTTTGGTGGGAGATAATCCTGCCAGTCGGGTTTATGTGCAAATGAAGGCCAAAGCTTGTGCGCGAGTAGGGATCACCTGCCAACTCCAACATTTAGAAGATTCAACCCCGCAAAGCCAGCTTTTAGAAATTTTACATACGCTTAACCATGATCCAAGTGTGCACGGGATTTTAGTCCAACTGCCCCTACCCAAACACATGGACACGCGCGAAATCTTAGAGGCGATCGCACCCTTTAAAGATGTGGATGGATTCCATCCACTCAATGTGGGACGGGTGTATTCTAATAGTCTTCTTAAAGGGTTTTTGCCCGCGACCGCGATGGGGGTGATGCAACTTTTAGAGCATTACCAAATTGAGGTAAAGGGTAAGGATGTGGTCATTGTGGGGGCAAGTAATATTATTGGAAAACCCCTAGCCTCTCTAATGCTCAATGCGGGGGCGAGTGTGAGTATTTGCCATATTCTCACCAAAGATTTAAGTGTCTACACCCAAAAGGCAGACATTGTGTGCGTAGGCGTGGGCAAGGCAGGGTTAGTTGGTCCAAATTTGCTTAAAGAGGGGGCTGTGGTGGTGGACATTGGGATCAACAAGCAGGGAGATAAAATTGTAGGAGATGTGGATTTTGAAGCCGTGCGCCATAAGGTGAGTTATATTACTCCTGTGCCCGGGGGTGTAGGCCCTATGACTATTAGTGCGCTTTTGCAAAATACACTTTTAGCAACCAAAACCTCTTTGGAGCGATCATGCTAAAAAAGATCAACCGTTTTATTTCTAGTTGGACAGGAAGCCTTGTTTTGGTGCTGTTGGCAATCTTTTTTGTCGCCCAAGCTTTTATCATCCCCTCGCGCTCAATGGTAGGAACGCTTTATGAGGGGGATATGCTTTTTGTGAAAAAATTTGCCTATGGGATTCCCATCCCAAGACTGCCATGGCTAGACATCCCTCTGCTCCCCGATTTTAAAGGCAATGGGCACTTGATTGAGGGAAAGCGCCCACACCGGGGCGAGGTAGTGGTGTTCATTCCACCTACCAATAAGGGTTATTATGTTAAACGGCTTTTTGCGCTAGGAGGGGATGAAGTCATTTTCAATCAAGAGGGGTTTTATCTGCATCCAAAAGAGAGTGATGGCGATCCTGAGTATATTACCAAACACTTCCCCAAGCACCAAATCAAACAATTTTTAGGTAAAGATTTTGTCTTTGCTCCCTATGCCTCTACACATAAGGGGATCTTTTATGCGCAAAATAACCACACCTTTGAAATGATGCAAGCCTTGGCAACTCATCAAATAGAAGTCAAGGGCGTTAGCGTTTCTATGCCCCTTATAGAATTAGAGGGCGAAATGCTTTTTTACACTAAAATCCAACCCGATCACTTTTTTATGATTGGAGATAACCGCGATGATAGTAGCGATTCGCGCTTTTGGGGAAGTGTGCCCTATAGCCATATCGTGGGTACGCCGTGGTTTGTGTATTTTAGTCTCAATCTGACCAATAGCGAAGGTACGAGCGATCCCAAAGATGTTTTTAAGGTGCGTTGGAAGCGCATGTTTAAGAGTTTAAGCGGACTTGAAGCGATGGCTGGAGAATCTAAATGAAAAAAGTCATTTTAGGTTGCGATCATGCCGGGTTGGCTTTGGCAGAATTTATCCAAGACTTCCTATCTACTAACCAGATCCCTCTTACTTTTTGCAAACCTCCAACAGGGGAGCGAGTGGATTATCCTGATTATGCCAAAGAGGTTTGTAATAAGCTATTGATCTCACCTGCGCCTCAAGGTGTGTACGGAATTTTAGTTTGTGGCAGTGGGATTGGCATGAGCATTGCTTGCAATAAAATCTCCGGAGTGCGTGCAGCCCTGTGCACAGACGCTTACATGGCCAAGATGGCGCGCTTGCACAACAACGCTAATGTGCTCTGTTTGGGGCAAAATGTCGTAGGTTTTGGCGTGGCTCAGAGCATTGTAGAAGCCTTTTTGCAAACAGGGTTTGAGGGGGGACGGCATGCCATTCGTGTAGAAAAACTAGAGAGGATGAATACATGTTAGCCCAATGGATGATCATCACTCTTGTTGTGCTTTTTGTAGCTTACATGGCTATTCGAGCCTTTTTTTACCGCTCTGTGGCCAAACGCCAAGAAAAATATTCTGCGTCTATGAAGCTCACCTTGCAAGAAGCAGAAGTGCTGATCCAAAAGCACCAATTACAGCTCCAACGCTCTTTGGGTAATATTGATATTCTCACCCACGAAATGAACGCGCTCAAGGATGAGGTCAAGGTCTTAAAACAACGCAATGCGCAATACCGCTTAGAAACTGACAAGTACAAAGCCCGTATCCGCGAATTAGAACAAAAAATCGAAGCGTTGTTGTAAGGAAATGCATGTTCAATCAGAAATTTAAAACCCAACTCCACGAGACTATTAGAGAGATTAAAGATTACCCCAAAGCGGGGATTTTATTTAAAGATATCACACCACTAATCAACCATCCCGCCCTCTTTAGTAAACTCATTGATAATCTCAAATTGCGCTACCAACACCACAGTATTGATTTTGTGGTCGGCATTGAGGCACGCGGATTTATTCTAGGGGCGGCTTTGGCTTATGCTCTAGGAATAGGCTTTGTCCCCGTGCGTAAAAAAGGCAAATTACCTTTTAAAACCCTCAGCGCACAATACCAGTTAGAATACGGCACAGATAGCATCGAAATGCACACGGACGCTTTCAGAGAAATCAAGGATGCGCATGTGTTATTGCTAGATGATTTGATCGCCACAGGAGGCACGGCATTAGCCAGCTTAGAGCTTTTAGAGAGATTACAGGCCAAGTGTTTAGAGGCATGTTTTTTGATCAATTTGGCAGAATTTGGGGGATTAGAAAAAGTGGGAGAAAAAGTGAATGTCTTTAGCGTGTTAGAGTATCCATGTTAAGTCTGCAAAGCGAGCGTTGATGGAAGCCTACATTACAGAGTTATGGAATGATTACGCGCCCACTTGGGGTTATTTAATTTTATTTTTATGGAGTATTTTAGAAGGCGAAATCGGTTTGATTTTAGCCGGTATTGCCTGTTATGCCGGGCACATGCACCTACTGCTAGCTATTTTGGTTGCTGGATTGGGGGGCTTTACTGGGGATCAAATCTATTTTTACATCGGGCGCACTAGCAAGGCTTACATCACCAAAAAGCTAGAAAAACAACGGCGCAAACTCGCTCTAGCGCATTTGCTCTTGCAAAAATACGGCTGGTTTGTGATCTTCATCCAACGCTACATGTATGGCATGCGCACTATCATTCCTATTAGCATCGGACTCACCCGCTATAGCGCGCTCAAATTCGCCCTGATTAATTTATTGAGTGCCTTTGTGTGGGCTTCGATTACTATTGTCTTGGCGTGGTTTTTTGGCGAGCAAATTTTTCAAGCCCTAGGCGTGCTTAAGCGTTATCCTTATCTTGTTATATTACTATTAGTCTTTGTGCTGGGGTTTGTTATATGGTATTTTCAAACCCACACCAAAAAGATCGATAAGAAAATCCAAAAAGTCCAAAAGGGCTTAAAACTCAAGAAAGGATCGTAATGTTGCAGTTTAAGTTAGATCATGCTCCCTTTGAGCAGGCAAAAGCCGATGTCGCCGTTGTGTTTGTGGTGGAGAAGGACCTGAACCACCCATGGGTGCACCATAAGGGGGTTTTAGAAACTTTTCATTATGAGGGCGAGGGCGTGTTTTTAGACCAAGCTCATAAGCGTTTGTATGTCGGGGTGGCGCATAATGATGTGCATCTTTTTAGAGAAGCGGCGTGTTTAGCGGTGAAAGCCCTCAAAAAATACCACTTTAAAAATGTCAAAGTAGGGCTCTACGCTGCTAAAAACACAAACGAAGGCGAGTGTCCCCTAGGGCAGACCATGTTAGCCATCCTAACAGGCTTGCAGTTTGGACTTTATAGCTATGAAGTGTATAAGAGTAAAAAAGAGCCCGTGCATTTAAAAGAAGTCGTGCTAGCCTTAGGAGAAGCCCACGAATTTAAACACGAAGTCAAGACCTTAGAGCATAACCTCGAAAAGTTAATCCATAAAGCTAATGTGCTTGTCGAGCATGTCAATTTAGCGCGCGATCTCGTCAATACCCCTCCAGATGTGGCAAACGCGCCCTATGTTGCTAAAAAAGCCCAAGATTTGGCTGAAAAAAACGGGCTAGAGTGTTTTGTGCATGGAGAAGATTATCTCAAAGAGAAGGGTATGAACGCTTATTTAGCCGTCAATCGCGCCTCTGCCAACCCCCCTCAACTCGTGCATGTGGTTTACAAACCCAAAAACGCTAAGAAAAAAATCGTGCTCGTAGGTAAGGGCTTGACCTATGATTGCGGGGGGCTTAGCATTAAAACTGCTGAATATATGATCACCATGAAAGCGGACAAAGGCGGAGCGTGCGCGGTGTTGGCTGTGGTGAATGCGCTCGCACACTTAAAAGTAGAAGCAGAAGTGCATGCCGTGTTGGGCTTGGCGGAGAACATGATTGCTGGAGATGCCTACCGCCCCGATGATATTCTCATCTCTAAAGAGGGCAAAACCATCGAGGTGCGCAACACGGATGCAGAAGGGCGTTTGGTGCTAGCCGATTGTTTGAGTTTTGCCCAAGACTTAGAGCCTGATATTTTGGTAGACTTTGCGACCCTCACGGGGGCTTGTGTGGTGGGTCTTGGCTCTTATACCAGTGGCATTATGGGCAATAACGAGGAGCTTAAAAGCCAGTTTGAACACGCCGCACTCAAAAGCGGAGAATTGGTCGCTAAATTGCCCTTTAACCGCCACTTGCGCAAGCTTTTAGACTCCAAAATGGCAGACATTGCCAATATCACCCCCGTGCGCTATGGAGGAGCGGTAACTGCAGGACTCTTCTTGAACGAATTTATCCGCGAGGAATACAAGGATAAGTGGCTACACATCGACATCGCCGGACCTGCTTATGTCGAAAAGGATTGGGATGTCAATACACCCGGAGCTAGTGGGGCAGGCGTGCGCATGTGCGTGGAATTTGTGCTAGAAAGTCTGAAATAGTGGGACTTTCTATTGGCATCGTGGGTTTGCCCAATGTGGGCAAGTCCAGCACTTTTAACGCACTCACGCGCACCGCGCAGGCGCAGAGTGCTAACTATCCCTTTTGCACCATCGACCCCAATAAAGCCCTTGTGAATGTGCCCGATGCGCGCCTAGAGGCTTTAGCCCAGATTGTCAAACCTGAGAAAATCCAATATTCTAGCGTGGAGTTTGTAGACATCGCCGGGCTCATCAAGGGGGCCTCTGCGGGCGAGGGATTGGGGAATCAATTCTTGGCTAACATCCGCGAATGTGCGGTGATCTTGCATGTGGTGCGCTGTTTTGAAGATAGCGATGTGGTGCATGTCAACTCTGCGATCAATCCTTTAGCCGACATTGAAACCATCGAAATCGAGCTCATTCTAGCTGATGTGCAGTCTTTGCAAAAACGCTTAGAACGCTTGGAAAAACTGGCTAAAAGCTCTAAGGAGGTGGGGGCACAATTAGAACTCGCGCGCGAACTTCTAGCACATCTCAACGAATTAAAGCCAGTAAGCACCTTTGCCCACAAAGATCATCCCTATTTTGAAACCTTAAACCACGAATTGCGCTTTTTGAGTGGTAAAAAGGTGATTTATACGGCTAATGTAGGCGAAGAAGATTTAGGGGTTTTGAATGCGCATGCTTTGAGCGTGCAGGCGTTGGCTAAGGAGCGTGGGGCGCAGTTTGTGAGTTTATGTGCCAAGTTGGAGGAGGAAATGGTAGAGATGTCTCCCCAAGAATCTCAAGAGTTTTTGCAAAGCTTGGGGGTTGAAAAAAGTGGCTTGGAGCAAATTATTCAACTTGGTTTTCAAGAACTGGGCTTGATTAGCTATTTTACTGCTGGGGTCAAAGAGGTTAGGGCATGGACCATTAGCAAGGGCTCTAGCGCGCCTGTAGCAGCAGGGGTGATTCATAAGGATTTTGAAAAGGGTTTTATCCGCGCAGAAACCATTGCTTACCAAGATTTTATTGCCTACGGGGGCGAAGCTGGGGCTAAGGAAAAGGGCGCGTTGCGCATTGAGGGCAAGGATTACATCGTGCAAGATGGGGATGTGATGCACTTTAGGTTCAATGTATAGCTATGCTATAATGAATCTTCATTTTGTCTTGAGGAGTGCGCATGGCCAATAATCTCGCCCATATCGATCAGGTTACCAATCTACACCGCAACAATGAGTTGCAACTCTTGTGCTTTAGATTGGGTAAAAATAAAGACCTCTACGCCGTGAATGTCTTTAAAATCCGCGAGGTGGTGAAATATAATGGCACTCTCACCATGATTAGCCACGAACCTAACTCGCTTGTGGAGGGACTGATCATCATTCGAGAGATGACCATTCCTCTTATCGATATGAAAAAGTGGTTTTACTACGATAGCAATAACAAGCAAAAAGATCTGCGCCCCTTCCGCATTGAAAAAGAACCCCATGAGGATGACATTATCATGATCTGCGAGTTTTCGCGCTGGACCATTGGGGTGCGCATTTATGAAGCCGATCGCATCCTTAATAAAAAATGGACAGAGATCGAGCAGAGCGCGGGCGTGGGCGGGAACACTGGCAATTCTAAGCTGGTGAGTCGCACGCGTTATTTTGATGGGCGTTTGGTGCAGGTAGTGGATATTGAGAGAATGCTCACCGATGTTTTTCCTTGGATTGAAGAAGAGAGCCATGAGGAATTGGCAAAACTTTCTCCACTTTATAGCGATAAAATAGTCTTGTTTGCCGACGATTCGCCCAGTGTGCTAAAAACCATGCAGGTGATTTTGGATAAGTTGGGAATCAAGCATGTTGATTTCATCAATGGGCAGCAACTCCTAGATTATCTCTTTGATAAGGAAACTCCTGTAGAGGAAATTGGACTCATCATCACAGACCTAGAAATGCCAGAGGCGAGCGGGTTTGAGGTGATTAGACGCGTCAAGCTCGACCCTAGGATGGCCAAGATTCCCATTGTGGTCAATTCCTCCATGAGCGGGAGCAGTAATGAAGAGATGGCGCGCTCCTTGCAAGCTGATGACTTCATCTCTAAATCTAATCCTTTGGATGTGGAACGCATTATCAAACAATTCTTAGTGGGCAAGTGATGTTAGATTACCAAGCCATCCCTTCGCCCTGCTATGTGCTCGAACTTGCCAAGTTACAACATAATCTTGCGATCTTAGAAAGGGCGCAGAGAGAAGCGCAGGTTAAAATCTTGCTTGCCCTCAAAGGGTTCGCTTTTTGGCGAAGTTTTGAATGGGTGCGTTCTAGTTTGTATGGGTGTTGTGCTAGCGGGGTGCATGAGGCTCTGCTAGCTTATGAAGAATTTGGTTCTAGGGAGAGTGGCAAGGAAATCTGCGTTTTTAGCCCGGGCTATAAAGCTGAGGATATGGCGCAACTTTTGCCCATTGCCACGCATATTATTTTTAATTCCTTTGCCCAATACCACACCTATAAAGATTCCATACAGGCCAAGAATAAAAAACTAGAAAAACTGGGGCTCTCGCCCCTTAAAGTGGGTTTGCGCATCAACCCTCTTTTTAGCCGTGTGCAACCGATGATCTACAACCCTTGTGCGCCCCATAGCCGTTTGGGGATCGCACCCGCCGCCTTTAAGCAGGGTATGCAACAATATGGCTTAGAGGGCATTAGCGGACTGCATTTCCACACGCATTGCGAACAGGACGCGCCCGCTTTGCAGGAAACTTTAGGGCATGTACAAAAACATTTTGGTTTTGCCATTGAAAACATGGAATGGATGAATTTTGGGGGCGGGCAACACATTACCAAAGAGGGCTACTTACTAGAGGTCTTGAGCCAAGCGGTGCGTGCGTTCAGAGCAAGCTATCCTAATATTCAAGACATCTTTTTAGAGCCAGGCGAGGCGGTGGGCTGGCAGAGTGGCTTTTTACTTGCGAGCGTGGTGGATATTGTTGAAAATGAGGGGCGCGTTGCAATCTTGGATGTGAGTATCACCAATCACATGCCTGATTGCCTAGAAATGCCCTATAGACCCGAAGTTTTACATGTTGATAAAAATGGAAAAACACAACCCGAGCTAGAGAGAGGTTTGGCCTACTATTTAGGGGGGGCAAGCTGTCTAGCAGGGGATTACATAGGGCCTTATACCTTTGAGAATCCCTTAGAAGTGGGCGATCGTCTCCTCTTTCAAGACATGTTGCATTATAGTATCGTCAAAAACAATACTTTTAATGGGGTTGCTCTACCCTCTTTAGGGTTAATAGTAAATGGAGGATTTAAGTTGCTTAAATCCTTTGAGTACGCCCATTACAAAGATCGCAATTAACTTCTAAGCGTGGCTACAAAGCCTCGATTGAGTTTGGCATAGTCGTTATAAAATATCCCCCGATAGCCTCTGATTTCTAAATGCTCGCTCAAGGAAGCTTTTTGGTTGTCGCCCATCTCGCAGATAAGAAATTTTACACGCTTGCTTGCGGCTTCATCAATAAGGGCTTTAAGGATTTCATCCCCCTCTTCGCCCCCATAGAGCGCGATTTCTGGTTCATAACGCACCGATTCGTCTAAGGGGTAATCTAATGGAATATAAGGAGGGTTGCTCACTACAAGGGTGCGCGGAGAAACCTCCACACCTTGTAATAAAGAGGTGTGCATTAAAGAAACGCGCGACTGCAAACTGAAGGTGGTGATATTAATACTGGCCACTTCTAGGGCATCCATAGAAATATCTGTCCCCATGACATTGATTTTTGGGTGCTGTAAAGCTAAACTGATAGCGACCACACCACTTCCAATGCCAACCTCAATCACATTTTTAATGCCATATTCTTGGATAATCTCAGAGGCTTGATGCACCAATAATTCCGTCTCTGGTCTAGGAATCAAGACGCGTTCATCTACAAAGAACAGACGGCTATAAAAACTCACCTCATGGGTGATGTATTCAATGGGTTTGCCGCGCGCACGCGCTTTGACCATGCGCATAAAACGCTCTAAGGCAAAACCATCTAACTCTTCTTGAGCATGCATATGCAAATAAACACGATCCACGCCCAATAAATGGGCTAAGAGAATCTCGGACTCTAGAGCCATCCGTATGCCCTTATCCCTGAGCAATTTCTTAGCTTCATAAAGTGCCTTAGAAATATTTGTTTCCATCAATCACAACTTAAATTTTGGGTTGGCAAAAAGCCCATTTTATCCTAAAAAACCTTTTAAATACCCCTTGTTATTAAGGGATTTATACGCCTCAAATTGCGGGAAGTTAGAGATGCGCGCTTTTAACTGTTTGCACAATTTTACCCAACTCATTAAAGAGGGTAGGTTTTAACCCAAAATACAGAATTATAAATCCAGCTTGTGGGCTAGAATAAAGAAAATTTTAATGGAGTAAAACATGTTACGGGCTTTTACGCGTCTGTGTGTGTCTTTGGCCTCTCGTTGGTTGCCCGATTCCTTTGTCTTGGTGGTGATTTTAACTTTTATGGTGTTTGTAGCGGTGTGGATTTTTACAGGCCAATCCAGTCTGCAGATTGTGCAAAACTGGGGTCATGGAGCGTGGAAGTTACTCGCCTTTTCTATGCAAATGGCTTTAGTGCTTGTCTTAGGGCAGGTGCTAGCACAGGCAAGAGCGATCTCTTGGGGTTTGCAAAAATTAGCCCAAATCCCTAAAAGTCCTTTTGGGGCTATTGTTTTGGTGAGCGCGCTTAGTATGGTGGCTAGCTTAATTAACTGGGGTTTTGGACTGGTGGTATCAGCTATTTTTGCTAAAGAGATGGCTAAAAAGGTGCGGGGTGTGGATTACCGCCTCTTGATTGCAAGCGCATATTCAGGCTTTGTAGTGTGGCATGGCGGGCTTTCTGGCTCAATCCCCTTAACTTTAGCTAGCGGTGGAGAAGCCTTGAGCAAAAGTACAGCGGGCATTTTGCATGAGAGTATCCCCGCTTCTGCGACTATTTTTGCCCCCTTTAACTTAATGATTGTGGGGATTATTCTTTGTGGTCTGCCTTTTTTATTGGCTTTTGTCCATCCCAAAAATCAAGACACCATAGAAGTTGATCCCAAACTTTTAGAAGACGCACCCCAAGTCCCTATAGAGAAACCCTCCACCCTAGCCGGCCACTTAGAACAAAGTAAGTTTTTGAGTGCCCTACTAGCTTTGTTAGGCTTTAGCTACATTGTGGCGCATTTTGTGCAAGGTGGGGGATTGAGTTTAAATATCCTCAATATGATCTTTCTTTTTGCTGGGCTCTTGTTGCATAAAACCCCCATCGCCTATATCCGCGCTGCTAATGAGGCAACCAAAAACGCCACGGGGATTTTGATCCAATTCCCCTTTTACGCGGGGATTATGGGCATGATGGTGGGTAGTGCTGGGGGTGGGGCGAGTTTGGCGGGGTTGCTCTCTGAGTTTTTTATCAAGATTGCTACACCGCATACCTTTGCCCTATTCACTTTTTGGAGCGCGGGTCTTCTCAATATCTTTGTGCCCTCAGGAGGCGGGCAATGGGCAGTGCAAGCCCCCATTATGATCCCCGCAGGTTTAGAATTGGGAATTAAGCCTGCTGTTACGGCTATGGCTATCGCTTGGGGGGACGCTTGGACGAATATGATCCAACCCTTTTGGGCCCTGCCAGCTTTGGCCATTGCCGGACTTGGAGCTAAGGACATCATGGGTTATTGTGTGATCACTTTATTATTTACAGGTTTGGTCATTGGAGTTGTGTTTTTGGTGATCTAGCCTCTAGTGGCTTACAGGTGAAAATTTTACGCTCTCCTTACATGCATAGACAAACCTTTAGCAAAACTAGCTAAAATCCATAAAAACTCTTAGGAAAATGCATGTTAAGCATCGCCCATAGCCCAGATGCGGATGATATTTTTATGTTCTATGCGATCGCCTTTGGCTGGGTGGATTTGCCAAAACCCTTCAGCCACCACGCCCTAGACATTGAAACCCTCAACACCCAAGCCCTACAAGGCGTGCATGACATCAGCGCGATCTCCTTTGCCCTCTACCCCCTCATCGCCGATCAATACGCCCTCCTGCGCTGTGCGGCTAGCTTTGGAGAAGGGTATGGGCCTAAGCTTATCCGTAAAGCTTCTACAAAGCTTAAAAAGAATTTTAAAGTCGCTCTAAGTGGGCGTTACACCACTAATGCTCTACTCTTTAGGCTTTACTACCCCCATGCGCGCGTGGTGTATAAGAACTTCTTAGAAATTGAAGGGGCGGTATTGAGTGGGGAGGTAGATGCGGGGGTGCTCATCCATGAGAGTATTTTAGATTTTCATCCCGATCTAGTGGTGGAAAAAGAGATTTGGGAGGTGTGGTGTGAGCTCTCCCAATCGGAATTGCCACTACCCTTGGGCGGTATGGTGCTGCGCCGTTCCATTCCGCTCCTGCAAGCCATCACTTTAGAGAAGAAATTAACTAAAGCCATCGACTTAGCCCTAGCCCACTCGGAGTTACTCTCTTCCATGCTCTTAGAACGGGGTCTTGTGCGTGTGCAAAAGCAAAATCTAGCTACCTATTTAAATCTCTATGCGAATGCAAGTCGCTTGAGTGAGATACAAATTCAAGGGCTCAACGCCCTTTTTACCTTGGGCTTTAAACATGGTCTTTACCCCGCCCCTCTGCGCACACAAGATCACCTCATCCCTGAGCGCTACCTTAGCCTAAGGTTTTCTTAAAGCCATGGTTAGCGCGCGTTTTAGCTCAGATCACCCCAGTTATTTAGATTTATATTTCGATCACTATGTGCCCGATCGCCCTAAAGGCGTGGGGGTGGTGATTGCTACGGGCATGGTAGAACACCGCAAACACTACACATGGCTAGCTTCGCGTATGTGTGTATGCGGTTATGATGTCTTTGTATTCGATCACCGCGGGCATGGGCAAAGCGTGTTAGAGGATAGCTCTGAAATTGCTTGGGGAGAAATGGGAGAAAATGGTTTTGAGCATGCCGTATTGGACTTAGCGAAGTTTATCCGTGTGGTGCGCGGGATTTGCAAGGGATATAAGTTAGTGGTATTAGGGCATAGCATGGGCTCACTACTAGCGCGCCGTTTAATCCAACATGGTTACACCTCCCTAGACGCGCTCATTCTCACGGGCACACCCAGCCCCTTTAGGGGCTTAAAATGGTGTGCGCGCCTTGCTAGAGGGCTAAGCACTCTGCATTGCTCGCCTCGATGGAATTTGAGCGTGCTTTTTAGCTTGCATCCGCGCGTGCGCGCCTTTGGATTTAGGGGCGCGTGGCTGTGCAAAGACCCCAAAGCCCTTAAACGCTACCACGCGGACAAGGCAAGCCGTTTTACTTTCAGCATGAACAGCTTCGCCTGCCTGCTGGAGGGAGCGCATTTAGTCTTTAGCGCGCATGCTTATGGGGATAAAAACCTGCCTATTTTGCTGATGAGTGGTTTAGAAGATGTGTGTGGGGGTTTTGGAGTGGGGGTGATCAAGGCTTATAATGCCCTGCGCGCGCAAGGGTTTAAACAGGTATCCTTACAACTCTTAGAGCAAGGACGGCATAAAATCTTTGAAGAACCCGAAAAAGAAGCGATCTTACAGATTTTGTTAGCTTGGCTGGAGCAACGCGGCCTTTAACGCTTGTTTTTCATCTGCTCGATATGCGCCACTTGGGCAAAGACGATCGCCACTGCTTCAAAGAGCATTTTAGGAATCACCTCATCCACATCCACCTCTTTATACAGCTCGCGCGCTAGCTTGGGGTTTTCGATGATCTCAATCTCGTGTTCTCTGGCGATCGCCTTAATGCGGATCGCCAAATGTTCAATCCCCTTAGCCACCACCACAGGGGCGACATCCTTTTCTTCAAAGCGTAACGCAACGGCATAGTGGGTAGGGTTTGTAACGACCACATTCGCACTAGGGATGGCCGCCATCATCTTACTCATGGAGTTTTTGAGCATGAGTTGCTTGATCTTGGCTTTGATCTCGGGGTTACCCTCTTGTTGTTTGTATTCGTCCTTGACTTCTTGCTTGGTCATTTTAAGCGAATTGATGTATTGACGGCGTTTGAGTAGAAAATCTAACAAGGAGGCTACCAAAAAGAGAAATAACAAGCTTGCGATGAGGATTAACGCCTTGTGTTCAAACCACAACGCCTGATCTCTAATCTCAACACGCGCGATTTTAGCTAACTCCCCGATAAACAAACTCACCACCACAAAGCCCAAGACAAAGGCGATACACACCTTCGCCGTGATGAGCAATCCATCTAAGAGCTTTTTAAGAGAGAAGAGATTTTTAAGCCCATTGATGGGGTTGATTTTAGAAAATTTGGGCACAATCGCTTTCGGGCTGAAAAGCAAGCCAAATTGCACCACATTAGCCAAAAACGCCACCACAAACATGAGAAATAAAAAAGGCAAGAGCACCCAAGCCACATCTTTAAGTAATTGTAAAGAGAGCAAGTGGAGATTATGGGGCGTGAAATCTAGGGCGATCCAGCGCAAACTCTGCCTAAAAATGCTTTCAAAATGGTCTAACCACATGCTAAAAAAAGCCATCACCCCCCCAAAGCCTGCCACCAGCCCCAAAAACCCCACCACCTCTAAACTTTTAGCGACATTACCCTCTTCGCGCGCTTTCTCGATCTTCTTAGCCGAGGGGAGTTCGGTCTTTTCTTCTTCAGCCATTTAAAATTTTCAACACGTGTTGGTATGCCCTGTAGGTGTTGCAATTACTAAACTCCGGGCCCTCCTGTACCTCTATTGCCAAACCTCCCTCCAAAAGAGAACTAACAGAACCATTACTCTCTAAAGTGTCCTCTAGGGCATCTGCCATGCCCATCTGCCAGCACCCTAGCAAGTAAAAACACTCGGAACTCTTAGCATACACCACCCCCGCCTCTTGGGCGTGGTTACAGAGTGTTAAAATACTCTGGGCAGACACTAGAGGCATATCTATGGGGATCACAAAAATCGTTTGTCGGAGGGCATAGAGGGCGCGCACGATGCCCAGTAGGGGGCTAAAATCGGATCGGCAGTCCAAAATATAGGAGGCATGCGCTTTTAAGTCATAGGATTTTTTGCAACTGATATAGACCCGCTCAAAAAGCGCGTTCATTTTAGCGTGCTGGTAAGCTAGGAGGCTAGGATAATTGCCAAAGGGTAACAACGCCTTATCACATTGTTGCCCTTTCACGCGCATACGCGCACTCTTGCCCCCAGTTAAGATCACACAGGGGATTTTTATTTTTGATAAAGGATTTGAAAATAGCATTGTTTTTATTCCCTTAACATTTTTTCGACCACTTTCATGTGTTCTTGCATACTCGTTTCAACATTAAAGTCTCTCACTCTCTGAAATCCCCTTGCAATGCAGGTTTGGCGCAAATTTTCATCATTGAGGGCTCGTTGCATGGCTTGGGCAATGTCTTGGGCATTATAAGGATTGCAATACACCCCCGCATCGCCTAGAATTTCGGGCATGCATGAGACATCGCTAGCTAAAATCACACAACCAGCCTGCATTGCTTCTAGCATGGGCAACCCAAATCCTTCAGCCAAACTTCCCCACCATAGCAATTTAGCATGGGCGTAAAGGGTCCTTAGTATGGTATCAGAAACATAATGTAAATTTGTGATAAAAGGCTGTTTGTAAGCTTCTTCGTCCTCGTCCGTTAAATTGTTAGGCGCGCCTGTAAGGACAATTTGATAGCGTTGTTGCATAGGTATAGGCAACAATTTAAAGGCTTCTATGAGTTTATGCACATTGCGCCGTCTAGCCTTAGCTCCCACGACCAAAATAAAATCTTGAGATAAACAAGAGGGCAAATCCTCCATAGGAGCATCTAAATATTCCCGTAATCCATGATAGATAACATGCACCCTAGATTCTGACCATTTAAATGTTTTTAAAATATCTTTTTTCACAACTTGACAAAAACAAATGGCCACATCATAACAGCGCATTTTAGGCAACACATAAAGATCCCAACACCGCTCGTCATCCTTAGAGAGCACCCATCCTTTTTTATCGCAAGGGGGTAGATCGTGGATACACCCTAGAGTTTTTTTAGCTCGAATGGGCATAGCTATAAAATTAGGCTCAATGTAGAGATCAAAAGTGGGTAAATGTTGGTATTTGCGCCTCTCTAAATAGGGGAAAATATATTTGTACTTGAGATAAGAATAAAGGGGTTGAGTGAGAACATATTGGGCATATTTTAAGCATTTATGAAAAGAAAAACCACCGGTATGTGGGTTAGAATGGGGGCGGTTTTGTAAGGCACTCAGATTATCATAAAGAACCCCATCGGCTACAAGCTTGAGTTCTACATCATTGCGATCTGCGAAATGTTTTTCCAAAGCCTGAATGAAAGTTAGGGTATAAAACCCAATTCCGGTCAGATCGCTCAACAAAATCGAAGCGTTTACAACAATCTTTTTCATTACCTATTGATTAAGAATACCATATTCAGCCCAAATTTGCTATTTTAGCGCAAATTTTTAAAGAGAGAGAGACTAATGCTAATTGATGGTTTTGGGCGGCAGATCACTTATCTTAGGGTTTCGCTCACCAAACAATGCAATTTTAGATGCGCTTATTGTATGCCCACCACCCCCCTAGACTTTAGCCCCCAAGAGGATTTGATCCCCCTAGATCGCATGTTGGGCTTCCTCAAAGTGGCTATGGATGAGGGCATTGAAAAAATCCGCCTGACAGGAGGCGAACCTCTCTTGCGCAAGGATTTAGTGCCCTTCATTGCCCAGTTGCACGCTTATAATCCTAAGGTTTTATTAGTGCTCACCACCAACGCGTTTTTGCTAGAAAAACACGCCCACGCGCTTAGGCAAGCGGGCTTGAGCCGCGTAAATATCTCCTTAGATTCTCTCAAACCTGAGCGTGTGTTGCAAATTTCTAAAAAAGATGCCTTGCCCGCAGTGCTTAGGGGCATTGAAGCCGCACTAAAGGCAGGTTTGAAACTCAAGTTTAACATGGTCGTGCTCAAAGGGATTAATGCGGACGAAATCCTAGACCTCTTAGAATTTGCCCAAGAAAAGGGCGCGCAAATCCGCTACATTGAGTTTATGGAAAACACCCATGCTAACGCGCGCTTGGTGGGGATGGGAGAGGCGCAGATTTTAGAGGCGATTTGTCAGCGTTATAAAATTGTAGGCACACCCCAAAAAGAACTAGGACCTGCCCAAATTTACACCCTAGAGAACGGCTACCAATTTGGAATCATCGCCCCGCATAAAGAGGATTTTTGCAAGAGCTGTAATCGCGTGCGTTTAAGCGCGGATGGGACACTCTTCCCCTGTCTTTATTACCAAGATAGCGTGAACGCCAAAGAGGCGATTTTAAGCGCAGAGCATGCACGCATGCAAAGCGCACTCAGGCAGGCAGTGGCCAATAAACCTGAAAAGAATCTTTGGAGCGGGAGCTATCAAATTTCTGAGCGCGCATTTTATCAAACTGGAGGCTAAATGGATTTACTCACACAGGCTTTAGATTCGCAGGATTTAGACGCAGAAAGTCTAGCTAGGCTTTATGACTACGATCTCTACACTCTGGGCGAGGCAGCGCATGCCATCCGCACGGATTACCACCAAGATCAAGTCTTTTTTAACACCAACCGCCACCTCAATCCTAGCAATATTTGCGCGGATAGCTGTAAATTCTGCGCCTTTTCTGCTAGCCGTAAAAACCCTAATCCCTATGAAATGGGGCATGAGGAAATCTTAGATCAGATTGAAAACGCCTATGGTGCCGGGGTTAAAGAAGTGCATGTAGTCAGCGCACATAACCCTAATTACACCTATGAATGGTATTTGGAGCTCTTTAGACTTATTAAGGCGCGCATGCCAGATTTGCACTTAAAGGCGATGACGGCCGCTGAGGTGCATTTTTTGAGCACCAAGTTTAACAAGCCCTACCAAGAGGTGCTAGAAGACATGCTAGAGGCAGGGGTAGATAGCATGCCCGGGGGCGGGGCGGAAATCTTTGCTGAGGGGGTTAGAAAGCGCATTTGTGGGGGCAAGGTGAGCTCGAAGCGTTGGCTAGAAATCCACCAGTATTGGCATTCTTTGGGCAGAATGAGCAATGCGACCATGCTGTTTGGGCATATTGAGAGTAGGGAGGATCGCCTCGATCACATGTTGCGCCTCAAAGCTGCGCAGAGCCCGCGTGCTTTGGAGAAAAAAGGGGGGTTTAACGCCTTTATCCCCCTGCTCTATCAAAGAGATAATAATTTCTTAAAAGTGTCTCGCAGTCCTAGCGCGGTGGAGATTTTAAAAACCATTGCCATCGCGCGCATTGTGTTGCAAAATATCCCCCATATTAAGGCTTATTGGGCGACTTTGGGGCTCAATTTGGCTTTAGTGGCTCAAGAGTTTGGCGCGGACGATTTAGATGGCACCATTGGGGTAGAAAAGATCCAATCTGCTGGGGGGGCTAAAAGTGCGCAGGGGGTCGCCAAAGCGGACTTGATCGCCCAGATCAAGGACGCACAATTCCAACCTGTGGAAAGGGATAGTCTTTATAACACTCTTAGGGTGTGGTGATGAGCGCGTCCACACCATAGGCATTATCTGCACAGGTGGGGTCGTGATCTTTAAGAATGATGAGGTTTTGGGGGGTGAGTTTGAGTAGGTTTTCAAAGTTTGCGCTCAAATAGAGAGCTTGTGCGCGGGCCAAAATACTTGCTTTTAATTCCTCTTTAGTGCGCACCTCAACAATGGCAAGCAAGCCTAATCGGGTTGCATAGTGGTATAGATCTTTAAGATTAGGCAGAGAAGCCTTTAAAATCACTCCATCTCCCCCATGCACCACACTCTCCAAGAGTTGGTAGGGTGTGATAAAAAAATCCTGATGGATAAGAGGTTTTTGAGTGAGACGGCGCAGATAGCCTAGTAAGTCTAACATTGCTAAAAAAGGCGTGTCTTGATCGTAGAGAGGTGTGAAGTCTATCACCAGGGCGTGGGCATGTGTGGCTTGCTCTAATTGGTGTAAAAGAAGTTCTAAATCTGTGTGTGCGTCTAAGTATAAAAGAGAGTGAGGGGTGTGCTCAGGGCGTTTGAGATATTCTAGCTCCAGTCTAGGCGCATAGGGGTTATAAGCCAAAGTGCGCCCCAGAACATCCAAAGGTAGAATCTGCTCCTTGAGGGCAATATAAGATTTGAGCGTATTTAAATCAATGGCATTTGTCGATGGCATGAGCGTGGGCTTGTAATTCAGGCTGAGTTTTAACTGCATTGGAGTCGATCTTTGCTAACACTTCTTTAGCCTGTGCGCATTGACCAAGTTTGTAGTAACCCCAAGCCAAAGAATCTAAATAGAAAATCGAATCGGGTTCGATTTGCAAGGCGGTTTTGACATAGGAAATTCCCTTTTTAACATTGAGATTATAGTCAATGAGGGAATAGCCTAAAAAATTATAAAAAAAGGCATCTTGAGGATTCAAGCCTCCCTTATTTTTCTGCAATTTTTGCGTGCGCTCGTTGATAGCTCGTTCAAGTTTCTTAGTGATAGAGATTGCCTCAACTTTGGTGATGGGATGATGGGTAGCATTGAGATGTTCGTAGGTGTAAACAGCCTCTAAGGCTAGAAAATTAGGATCTTTTTTCTCTTTGTAAATTAGGCCTGCTTGTTTGGCCGCTAGAGCAAATTTTTTTTGAGCCGTGTAAAGGTCTAGGAGAAGTCGGCGATCAAAGGGGTAATGCTCGGCAATCTCTTGGGCCTTTTCAAATTCTTTAAGAAGGATCAAAACCCCAATATAGATTTGAGCATTTTGGACTACGGGGTTTTTTTCATACAGAGTGCCAAAAACATCTTTGGCTCTTTCAAGCTCGCGAAGTTGGATAAAAGTATTATAAGCCCGTTGGCAGAGATCGGGCGAGCAACCATAATTTTTAATGTGCGAACTCAATAGACTGATAGCCTCTTGGTGGCTATTTTGCATAAAATAAATGGTTACCAATTTCTCTAAACTATCCTCGTTGTGGGTTTGGTTATAGAGTTTGCTCAGTAGAGAAAAGGCTTTGTCATAGCGTTTTTGACTAAGATACAAAGAACCTAGGACATGATCTAGCATTAAGGATTTATCCTCACGGCGGATCTCTTCTAACAGGGCGATCGCTTTATCTGTTTGCCCAGTTTTAATATAGCCATCTACCAAGATTTTATTAATGGAAATATCTGAATCATCCTTAGTGATTTTTTTATAGAGCATGGCCAATTTAACCGCAGTGTTGATATCTCCCAAACTTGCTGCCGAAATGGCCGCCTCTTTAGCGTAGAGAATATTATTAGTTTCCTTGTAGAGATCCAAATAACCTTTTTTGGCTGTCGCAAAATCCCCTCTATGGAACGCGTCTGAAGTGATGAGAATTTGCTCATCTTCTGTTAATCCATGCGCTATGAGCAAACCCCCTAACATCCCCGCCCACACTAACTTTTTCCAACCATGCATTCTTTGCTTCATCATCTCTCCTTGATAAATTCCACTCCGGGACAATGGGCAAGATCACCCTCTTCTAGCCATTCCCAAAAAGGATAAGTGCGGCATTGTTTGGGGCGCACAGGATAAATACGGCAATGACTACTTTCCACATCTAAAAACACGCAAGCTTTATGCACCTCTGAGCTTTCTAACAAACTATAAGCCCCCTCCACACGCCGCAGGTATTGGGTTGCAAAATCTTCTAAGGACATCCCTAGAAACTCAGCGATCTGTTCTATTTCCCCTCTTTTGACAAAAACATAGCCTTCTCCCAAACAACAACGAGCCCCACAAGAGGCGCAGGCCTGAGCATTAAAACGGATAGATTTCATAGATCACTACTTTTATATTCAACATGGATGTTAAAACTTAGCGCGAAAGCGCGCTGATCTTTGCTGATGGTAATGGGGAGATCCACTTGAATATAGGCGTTAATTTTGCCCATGCCATCTAAAAAATCATAGAGATTGCTCAAAGAGCGTGCGTGCGCTTTGATCGCTAAGATTTCATGAATCACCCCTCCATCATGACGGCGCGCCTCAGGTTTGGCCTGCATCTGCAGGCGATAAAAATATCGATTCAAGAGTTGGTTAAGTTGTCCTATGCTCGCTTGGTAGCTTAAATGGGTGAGTTTAGGTGCGCTAGAATCCTTAAAAGAGCGGTATTCTTGCAGGGCAACTAAAAAATTTTTCTCTCTGTGTTGGGCGATGAGATGCTTTTGTGTCGTGTCTCCATGCTGGACTCGGAATTTTTCGATATGCTCCCATACAAAAAGCCGCACAGACAAGCTGGCCACCACGCTAAAAATCACCGTGAATAAAGAATTTTTAACCAGCCGCTCAAAAGCTAAACTCCTCTCATAGCGGCTTTCTCTTTTTGTTTCGACATCATTGCTCATTAATCTCTTCTCTTTTCAACAAAGGAGGTGCTAGAAGAACTACTAGAGACAAAGCGCCAAGCATTGCCCGCAGGATAAAAATTTATCTGATTGTTTTCAAAAATAGAACGGAGTCGCGGCAACAAAGAAAGCCGAAAAGCTTCTTTAGAAGAGACCATCCCCTTGATCACCAAAGAAGAATGATCTATAGTGATAGATTGTATGGTAATGGAATCTGGAATAATTTGTAAAATTCCCTTGATGGCACTTTTAATATTAGTGTTATAAACAACACGATAAGCCACATCTTCGAGCTGTTTTTTAATGTTTTCTTGTTTAACCTTAAGTCGAGCAATTTCGTGGCCATAAATACTATTTTGCATTTGAGCAACAGCGCTCTCTTGGCTAAAAGTGCTGGTAGTTTTCTGAAGAAAATACCCCGCCCACGCGCTCAAACACACAGCTGCTAGCATGTAGAACACCCACACCTTAGTGTGTAGGCTTACCATGCGCTTAGTGCCCGGTTTGCTGTAACTATAGCGCATGTCTATACTGCTCTCTTTTGGCAAAGATATTCAATTGTTCGGCAATCGAAATAGGAATATTGACCACCTCTAACATCAGCTCATCTCTTAGTATTTCTACCATGTGTGGATTGAGTTGGTAGGTATTTAAAATGCAAACTTTCTCTACAAAGTCTTCTAAGGGATAGCGAGGGCGCTCATAAACCGTTTTAAGACTCTCTTGCAAAATCGCTACGATGTCAGACACATGGGCCATGTCTTCTATGAGAGTTTTTGGATCTTGCAAATCTGGTGTGGTCTGCGGAGTTGATGAGCTACCATCCATCGTGTCCATGCTGGCCAAACTAGCCTCCATAGAGCTTAAAAACGATTTTAAAAGCGCTTCTTCTTGCTCATAGTCTTCTTGCGTTTCATGGGTTGCTGTGCTCAAGCTTTTATGAATTTCTAAATGATGGCATTTGCTATAACAAACTTTTTTGTGTTGCATCACCATCACGCATATTCTAGAATGTTCAAGCATGGCATAAAGAATCGCCCCCTCTTCGCGCATGGGGTGGATATAACCATACATCAACAAAAAGGGCGAAAAAAGATAATCGACTTTTTGTAAAACCATGCGGAAATTCTTAATGTCTTTCTTAAGAGAAGTTTTGGGGATAAAAAAATAATGATTATCCACTTCTAAGATCACGAGCTCTTTTTTAGGAGTGGGAGCGTAGATATCCAAATGCTCCTTTTTACACACCCCCTGATCCACACTCTTAGCCATGCCACACAAATACGAAAAAGGATAGGTGCGCATAAAATCCCGCACATCTTTGAGTGCTTTAACCGGAACAACCCCATCTTTGACAGCGTAGGCCTTATTGATCACCTCTAAAACTTTTCCGCGTTTGAGGTGCTCCACGCGACCAGTTAGAGTCTCATGATCCAAATTAAACGCGATAAAGACATCAGAGAAAAATAATTCTTTAATGCTGTCATAAAAGATAGATTTTAAGAATCCAAACATTGTCCACACTCATCCATGCGTGTTGCGATCAGTTGTTTAGCTTGATCCATCTCCATCTCTTTAGGGATAAAAAAGGGTTCTTGCATGTAATAGCGCACCTCGGAAAAGGGTTTGGGGAGTTGGAAGCGATCCCAAGTTTTGAAAGTGAAGGCATTCTTAAAGATCACGCGGCACACCACCACGCCCATGCCTGTTTTTTGTGCTAATGCCACCACGCCATCAGCGATACTATGATAAGGCCCCCTAGGACCATCTGGAGTTAAGCCCACATCTGCCCCAGCACGCAGGTGCTTCATCCCCTCTACTAAAACCCGCACGCCCCCTTTTTTACTCGATCCTCTAATAGCATAAAAGCCAAAGCACCGATACAACCCTACGGCCAAACTTCCATCAAAATGCTCGCTAGCCACTACATATAAATTGGGTTGTTTTTTGAGGCGCAAATAGGCAAAGGGCAACATCGCAATTTCTCCATGCCAAAAGCTGGCGATAAAAGAAGTGTGTTTGAGGTTTTCAGCCAAGAAAAAGCGGTTACGGCAAGTTTTAAACAAAATTTTTAACACCCAATAAAGCAACACAGGCAGTGCTTTTAAAACCATTCCATTGCGCAAACGCTTTAACACAAATCAAGCTCCTAAGCGTTGCCCTTGCAAACTCCCCCTATGGTGCGCTCTCACTTCCACTTCTACCAAATCCCCCACCTGCACACCCTCCGCCTCAAAGCTGAGCAAACGCCCTTGATCACTACGCCCCTGCGCGCGCCCTTCTTTGATACTCTCTACTAAGACTTGATAAACTTTGCCCAGCTGGGTTTTGGCCTTTTGCTCTAAGATCTCTTGATGTCTTTGTTGCAAGCGACTCAAATTCTGCTGGGCAATTTCATAGGGCACTTGGTGATCCCAACTAGCCGCTGAAGTGAGTGGACGGGGGGAATAGATAAAACTATACATCGTGTCAAAGCGCACCTGCTCTAACACATCCATTGTATGCTCAAAATCTACCTCACTCTCTCCGGGAAAACCTACGATAATATCCGTTCCAATGCCCACATCAGGCACAAGGGAGCGCAATTTTTCAATGCGGTTTAAATACCACTCTTTGGTGTAACCGCGTCTCATCGCCTTTAAAATCGCATTCGATCCGCTTTGCAAGGGGATATGAATACTCTTGCAAATTTGAGGATGTTTAGCAAAACATTCTAAAAAGGCATCGTCCATGTGCAAAGGGTGGGGGGAGGTGAAGCGAATCCGCTTGAGCCCCTCAATTTGACAAAGAGACTCTAAAAGGGTGGTGAATGTAACCTTAGGGTGATCTGTGCTAAAGCGCGCGCCATAATTATTGACATTTTGCCCCAAGAGGATAATTTCTTTAGCTCCATTTTCCACCCGATAGCGCGCCTCTTGCAAAATCAAATCCATAGGAATAGAAATCTCTTTTCCGCGCGTGTGGGGCACAATACAATAGCTACAATGTTTATCACAACCAATAGAGATATTGATGAGGGCTTGGAGCGCGCTTTTGCTATGACCAAAGACATAATGACTCTCATCATGATCAAGGGCAACTTCTACAGCCTTAGGGCGGTGAATAATTTGGCTGATTTTAGAAACATTGCGCGCACCTAGCACAAAATCCACGCTTGGGGCTTTTTGTAAAATTTGAGCTCCCATGTGGCTTGCACTGCACCCACACACCCCTATTTTAGCCCCCGCTTTTTTGATCTTGGCAAAGTGCCCGATCTCTGAAAAGAGCTTTCTCTCAGGTTTTTCGCGCACACTGCAGGTGTTGAGCAAAATTAAATCCGCTTCTTTAGGATCGCCACTCTCTTCATAACCCACTTTATGAAGCTCGCTTAAGAGATGTTGGCTATCCCGGGTGTTCATCGCACAACCCATCGTCTCAATATAAACTTTTTTAGCAGCACCTTTCATGGCAACTCCTAAATGAAATGCAAGGCGTAAAGGAAATCCTTAGCGTCCGTGCTGATTTTGACCTCAAAAAGACAGACTCTATAACCCTTTTTCTCCAAAGAAGCCAACATGGCCAGCATATCTTTATGGGGATTACTCCCGGCAAAATAAAAGACACACTCCCCATGTTCATGTTTTTTGATAATGTCCTCTAAGGGTAACTTAGGCATCTTTTTTGCGTCATCTTTTAAACTCTGTCTAGCTAATTGCAATTCCATGGTAAACCTCTTGTGAAAATTTTTATTTTAGCTTAAATTGGCTTAAAACACTTGGCATCCCTGAATATAAAGGGCGCGCGCTTTTTTAGCCCTCACCATGCCCAAAACAATCTCTAGGGGTGTGTTTACCTTTGTGAAAGGGAAAACGCTCAGATCAGCCACTTTGCCCACTTCCAAACTCCCATTGCTCAAGCCCAAAGCCTGACTGGCATGTCTTGTGCAACCTAGTAAAAGTTCTAAGGCGTTGTCTTCTAAATTGCCCGGCAGAGTAAAAAGGGCATAACCTAACTCTTCTAAGAGATCGATATCCATGTTGGAGCTTTTGCCATCTGTAGCAAGGGCATAGGGGATTTGTGCGGCGCGCAAGAGTGTAAGATCAAGCAATTGTCCGCTTAAGAGGCGATTAGACCTAGGACAGGTGATCACATGGACTTGTGCGGCGATCTTTTTGGCATGTTGGAAATGCTCAGGGCGTGCAAAAAGGGCGTGCACTAATAAAAGATGTCTTTTGCTAAAGAGATCTAAGAAATCCTGCGTATTCTCATAAGAGTACACAGGGTGTTGCACGCGCAAGATGTCAGAAAAAAAATGCCCAAACCAACCTTGTTTGCTCTCCAACCATTCTAATTCAGGTTTGGACTCCAAAAAGTGCGCCGAAATAGGGGTTTTAAGATCGATCTTATCGAGCACTCTTTGGGCCAATGTTTTATGCACAGAATAGGGGGCGTGGATGGCAATAGCCGGGATAAAATGCGCGCTTGCATGTTGTCTGGATAGGGCACATCGGCGCTCAAAATCTGCTAAATTTTGCTCTAGTGCGTGAGGAGTGCTCCCAATCAACTCATCAAAGAAAACCACCCTTAAAGGCGTGCGCGCTAAAGTCTCTCTTTCTAAACCATGACTACTAATAGCCCCCACACTCCCCACTCCACTGCGCAACTGGACGCGGATAGCTTGTTGGATGTGTCTATCTAATCCCTTAAACACACTCTCACGATGGCGCATCACACTGGTAAGCCACCCCTCAAACCCGCCCCCATATTTAAAAGTGTTCTTATGACCGGAAAACTCAAAATGAATATGTGGATTGACTAATGCAGGGAGCAAAGCACAATGGCGGTAAAATTTTAAGGGAGCATTAGGATAGGTGCGGCGCAGAGTTTCTAATTTACCGATGTCCACAATGTGCCCAGAGGCTAGTGCCACTGCGCCATTTTCCCACACGCTAAAGGCATTATCGCAACTAACTAGCGCGCTTGCCCCAATGATCTTAAGATTATCCATGCCAAATGATCCGATCTAGAGAAATCACAGCGTCCACATGCCCCTCTAAAACTTGATGATGGTAAATACTTGCCGGATTATCTACACGGGTTTTACCCTCTAAATCCACTAGCATTAAGCGAGCTTGTTTGCCTAAAGCCACCTCTCCACAATCCAAGCCCAAAAACTGCGCCGGATTGCGTGCGCTCAGTTCTAGCAATCTTTCCAAACTAATACAGCCGGTTTTGACCAAATGGGTATAAGCCAAGGGGAAAAAGGCATCAATGCTATTCATGCCAAAAGGCGCATCCTCGAAAATATGCATGCTAGGAGAATGCGTATAGTGTAAAGAAGTGAGAATATCAATCCCCTCTTCAAGCAACTCGCGCAGGGCATTTTGGTGTTCTTTGGGTTTGAGGGGGGGGAGAATCTTAGTGCGGGTGTCATAGTGTGCGTAGATGGTTTCATCTAAAATAAGGTGGTGCAAGGGGGTTTGTATCCAAATGGGAGCTCCCAAATTTTTAAAGCCTTTGAGAATCTCAAAGGCTTCTAGCTCCACCACGCTATCTAGCAATAGGGGGAGCTGGGTGTGCAGTGCCATTGCGCCGTATTTGCCCACCTCTTTAATTTGAATGAGAGGACTCACGCTGGGTAAGCCTAGTTGATAAGATAGGGGGGTTTGATCCATGATGCCTAAACTAAAACGCCCCTCATAGCCCCGCACGCCACAAACAAGCTTGAGATTTAACATGCGCGCATAATCTAGGGCGGGGAGAAGTTTTTGCCCCTCTAAATTGTAAATGTAAAGACAAGTTGGAGTGTGGGGGGGGAGCTTGGCACATAGCAGGGCAAGGCTTTCTAGGCGTTGCTCTGAATCAAGGGGATGTAGACAAATCATGTCTTTAAGTCTAATGGCCTCTTGCATCGCCCCAAATTCTAGCGGGCTTAAGGGCGTGTCTTCGCTCTGTGCGAGCTTTAAGGGCTCCATGTCCGCTTCTTTGAGAGAATAAAGAGGCGTTAAAGGGATAGCCATCAAGCTCCCCACACCTCCTTTGTAGGCCTGTTCTTTAAGATGAGCGTAGGTCGTGGCATCACGCCTGTGCAAGAAAACCCCCAAATCAATAAGACTTGGTAATAATGTTTTGCCTTGACAATCAATCACCTCTTCGTGTGTGCGCGCTTGGAGATGGGGCGCTATCTCTGTGATCAGCCCCTCTTCTATACGCACGCAAGAGTGTCCCTCTATACTTAAGTTAGCGTTTTTTAACAGCATTCAATCCCTTTTAAGATAACCACGCGCCCAAATCTTGCATTTTTCCACTCAAGATCAACGCGCCCATCACTACCAACACCACACCGGCTATGATTTCCACCCTGCGCCCATGTTTTTTTAAGTTTTTCAATAAGCCTAGCGACTTTTCTAGCATGAACGCCACTAACAACCAAGGAAGTGCAAAGCCTACAATAAAGACTCCCAAAAGAGTTAGACCAAAAGCTTGCTCTGCACCGCTCAAAAGCACAATGCTTGTAAAGATAGGCCCAATGCATGGAGTCCAACCTAGTGCAAAGCACATGCCCAAGATAAAGGGCAAACAATGGCGCAAAATAGGGTTTTTAGGGGCAAGAGTGAAATTGAGAGTTTTGGAAGAATAGAGAAAATTCCAGCGCAAAACTCCTAAGAAGTGCAAACCAAAGAGCAACACAATGAGCCCTGCCCCCACGCGCACCCACAAATTCCCTAAGAAGTTGTGCAGGATTTTAGCCATCGAAGCCCCCAAAATCCAAAAGACCAAGCCAAAGCCTAGCACGAAAAAACCCGCATTGAGCAAAACTCCAAAACGATTCACCGATCCACTTTTGATGTCCTCAAGCGACCTTTGGGAAATGTAAGAGAGATAGGCCGGAATGAGAGGGAGCACACAGGGGCTTAAAAAGGCCAATAACCCCGCTAAAAAAGAGGCCAAAAGAGGGGTTTGATCAAAGATTGATAGGAGATTACTCTCTAGCATGGGCGATCCTAAGATTTTCGTGTTATAATAATCTGAGTTTCCTAAAGGAATCCCCCTATACATTACCATAAAAGGTTGTTTCCCCTATGTCAACGCAACAGAATATAGAAGACTTGAATCCGCAAGAAGCCTCTGCTGTGGGTTTTAAAGATTTAGGTTTGCATCCTAGAATTTTAAAATCCATCGCCGAAGCCGGATTTGTCCAACCTAGCCCCATTCAAGAAAAAGCAATCCCTGTGATCTTGCAGGGGCGCGATGTGATCGCTCAAGCTCAAACGGGCACGGGTAAAACCGCCGCCTTTGCTCTGCCCATTATCCATAATCTTAAAAACGATCGCAGTGTAGAAGCCCTCATTATCACGCCCACTAGAGAGCTGGCCATGCAAATTAGCGATGAGATTTTTAGACTGGGTAAGAGCTCGCGCACCCGCACTATTTGCATTTATGGAGGGCAGAGCATCCGCAAACAATGCGAATTGTTGGAAAAACGCCCTCAAGTGATGATCGCTACTCCCGGACGGCTTTTAGACCACCTCAAAAACAAGCGACTCAAGCATTTTAACCCTAAAGTTGTGGTGCTAGATGAGAGCGATGAGATGTTGGACATGGGCTTTTTGGACGACATTGAAGAGATTTTTGACTACCTGCCCAATGATGCGCAAATTTTACTTTTCTCTGCCACAATGCCCCCACCCATTAGAGATTTGGCTAATAAAATCCTACAAGACCCCGCATCTATTCACATTGCCCCGGCCAATATCACTAACGCGGACATTTCCCAGCGCTTTTATGTGATCAATGAACACGAGCGCAACGAAGCTATCATGCGTTTGCTAGATAAAGAAAACCACACCAAGAGCATTATTTTTATGCGCATGAAACGCGAAGTCGATGAATTGCACCGCTTTTTAGTGGAGAGAGGTTATAAAACAACGCCCTTGCATGGAGATATGGAGCAGCGCGCGCGCCAAGAATCCATTAAGGCGTTTAAATCCAAACGCGCCGATGTGTTGGTCGCTACTGATGTGGCTAGTCGCGGGTTAGATATTAGCGATGTCAGCCATGTATTTAACTACCATTTACCCCTCAATACCGAGAGTTATATTCACCGCATCGGGCGCACAGGTAGGGCAGGCAAAAAGGGCATCGCCATTACTTTGGTAACCCCCTTAGAGTATAAAGAATTACAGCGCATGCAAAAGGAGATCGACTCCACTATCGAGCTTTATGAAATTCCTGACATGAATGAGGATCGCCTAGTGCGCTCGCTCTCTAAAGTGGAAGTGGATGAAGAAGTGGTGAGTTTGTATGAACGGCTTATGGAGCAATTTGAGCCTGCACAACTGACCTTAAAGCTTTTAAGTTTGCAATTTAAAAGCCAAAAAATTAGCAAAGAAGATTTTCTAAGCCCTCCTAAATCTGACCATAAGACTTTCCGCAAACGTCCCACGCATTCTAAATCCCGCCACACTCCACGACAGAGCAGACAAAGGTAGCGCGTATGCCCATCGATCTTAATGAACATCTTAAAAATAAGCAGGGTAACCAAAAACCCCAACCCCCCAAAGAACCCGACAAAGCTCCACCTTCTTTTAAACCTGCCATGCCCCCAAATTTTTTTCAATCCAAACGATTCACCTCTCTAGTGATTTTGGTTTTAATTGTAGTGATTTTGTTGATCGCCAAACCTTTTATGATTATCCAATCTGGGGAAATAGGAATCAAAGTTACAGCAGGGAAATACGATCCTCTGCCTTTACAACCCGGAATCCATTTTTTCATCCCGCTTGTGCAAGATATTTTAGTGATCGATACGCGTGTGCGCACTATCAATTTTTCACGCACAGAGGACATGGGGATTGTGGGGAAAAATCAAGGTATCTTTAGAAATGATGCCATTAATGTAATGGATTCTAGGGGACTTACAGTTTCTATTGAGCTCACTGTGCAATACCGCCTCAACTCCCAAACCACCCCTCAAACTATTGCCACTTATGGCTTGAGTTGGGAGCAAAAGATCATTAACCCAGTGGTGCGCGATGTGGTGCGCTCTGTGGTGGGGCGCTATCCAGCTGAAGATTTACCCATTAAGCGCAATGAGATCGCAGCTCTGATCAACACAGACATCAACAAAGAGGTTTCTAAATTACCTAATGCGCCTGTAGAACTTAGCTCTATCCAATTAAGAGAAATTGTTCTGCCTCAAAAAATTAAAGAGCAGATCGAAAAAGTGCAAATTGCCCGCCAAGAATCCGAGCGGGTGAAATACGAGGTGGAAAAAGCCAAACAAGAAGCCCAAAAACTCGCTGCTTTGGCTAAGGGGGAAGCGGACGCTAATCGCATCAAGGCTCAAGGTGTGGCCGATGCGATCGTGATTGAAGCCAAAGCCAAATCAGCAGCTAATCTTAGTATCGGACAGAGTTTGAGCGATAAACTCTTGAGCTTGCGCCAAATTGAAGTGCAAGGGCAGTTTAATGAAGCTCTCAAACACAACCAAAACGCCCAAATTTTCTTAGTTCCGGGCGGAGCTGTGCCCAATGTGTGGCTAGACACCAAGAGTAAGCAAAAAGCTGTGAGCGCAGGAGAGAAAAAATAGCCCATCATGGATGTCCAACAACATATCCTTGAGATACTTCGATGTTTTTGGGAACAAACCAGCCCTTTAGCTTTGGGCATCTTTGGAGCGCATTACGCGCTTTTTATCCTACTATTCTGCATAGGGATTGTGCTTAGAGGTGTGGCTTCTGCTTTTCTTTATGTTCTATCTTTTCTTGTGTTGTTTGGAGCTCCCTTTGTGGTGCGCTATGCCACAGAAGCTTATTTTTATAAAATTCAAACCACCATTGAGCACGCTGCCGCACTTGTCTACACCCCTGCCTTTGCCGCACAGATCAAGATCAAAAATGAAGGCCATCTTCCTCTTAAAAAATGTGTGTTACGCCTAGATGTGCAACAATCTTTTCATAATAAATTTCAAGAGATCCTTTCACACATCATCTCTGCAAAAACTTATTTTAAAACCTTTGAAACCACTTTAGAGCGCCAAAAAGAAACGCATTTTAACTGGAGTATTGATTCCTATCCTTACCGCAACCATGCCTTCAAACTTACGGCAAATTGTTATTAAATTGCGCTACACTTTTTAAAATTATCTCAAAGGAGCTTTGCTATGAGGTGTATTGCTTTAACCCTTGTTACCACTCTTTTTTTTGTGGGGTGTGCAACTAAACCCAAAAAACAAATCTTTTTACAAAACATGCCCGCTTGGATGATAGAGGATCGGAGCATGTATGTTACTCAAGGGATTGATAGTTCCCACGTGATCAATGGTCAGGTAGAAAGATCAGAGGGGATCGCTAGAGAGAGGGCGCGTTTCCGTGTGGCGATCCATATCGCCAACAAGATTAAAGACATTTACACAGCTAGCCAAAACGCCGAACAAAAGCCCTTTGATGCGGAAATTTTTAAAGAGATCACTCAAGCTATTGCAGCGAGTTTAAATAAAGAGGTGCAGCTAGGAGAGTATATTAATCCTAATAACCATGAGGTGTTTATGTTGGTGCGCGTGGATGGATACAATAGCGAACGCTTGGAAAAACGCTTGCTAAATATTGATGCCCTCCAAGCAGATACAGTCAAAAAGATTATGGACCAGGTGAAAAAGATTTTCAATGATGTGGTCTTGTCTGAAGATGCGGCAACTGAGCATGATTTTACCAAAGAGAGAGGCGGACATTAGGGCTTGATATTTTGCCAAAACTTGGCTAAAATGAGGGAGCACTTGATGCTAAATTTTATAAAGGACGGACATGGCAGTTGGAATTTTTTATGGCACAGATAGCGGGAATTCTGAAACCATTAGCAATAAGCTTTCTGAGAAATTAGGCGGGGCGAAAGTTTTTGATGTCGCTAAAGCTTCTAAAGCTGATTTTGATGGTTTTAGTTCCGTTGTTTTGGTTGCACCTACGGCTGGCGCGGGTGATTTGCAAAGTGATTGGGAAGATTTTCTAGGCACTCTGAGCGATACGGATTTTGCCAACAAAACTATTGCTCTTGTAGGTTTAGGAGATCAGGACACCTATTCAGAAACTTTTGCAGAAGGAATTTTCCATCTCTATGAGAAAGCCAAAGCAGGTAAAGTTGTGGGCTTTACTTCTACAGATGGTTATACCTTTGAAGCCTCTAAATCTGTGCAGGATGGCAAATTTGTAGGTCTTGTGCTCGATGAAGACAATCAAGACGATTTGACAGATGAGCGTATCCAAGCTTGGATACAGGAAATCCAAGGTCAGCTTGCCTAAAGGTATTGAGAGTGGCAGTGGGTGTAAGAAGAGTTGCTTTAATCCTTGCCACTACCCTTTTCTTGGTTGGGTGTGCAACTAAACCCAAAAAACAAGTCTTTTTACAAAACATGCCCGCTTGGATGATGGAAGATCGGAGCATGTATGTTACTCAAGGGATCGATAGTTCCCATGTGATCAATGGTCAGGTAGAGAGATCAGAGGGGATCGCTAGAGAGAGGGCGCGTTTCCGCATAGCAATTCATATCGCTGATAAAATCAAAGACATCTATATAGCCAGTCAAAATACCGAACAAAAGCCCTTTGATGCGGAAATTTTTACAGAAATTACCCAAGCCATCGCAGCGAGCTTAGATAAAGAAGTGCAACTAGGGGAGTATATCAACCCTAATAACCATGAGGTGTTTATGTTGGTGCGAGTCAGCGATTATAACGCCAAGCGTTTAAAACAATTACTTCAGGATATTGAAGTTTTAGACAACACCACCATCAATAATATCCTACGAGGTGTCAAAAAGGTTTTTGAGGAAGCCCTTAGTTACGATGATGTAAGCGTGCCTCAGAGCATGTAAGACGCTCTTGAGTTTCTTAAAGCGCATTGGATTTAGTCCTGTTTTAAACCATTGAGATTTGAAAACTTTAAGCTTATTTGTGCTTGAATACTCCCTTATTGTACAAAAAAGGAGTTGCATGTTACCCCCCCCCCCCCGCAGATTTTAATTCCCCTCTTCTCTTGGGGCGTGTGCGCGTTTTAAATCCACAAGAGGGAGCTTGATATGCCTTGGCCATGGATTTTGGGAGCAATTATTGGTGCCGGAGCAAAATGGGTTTATGATGAATTTATTAAAGAAGACAAAAAAGACTCCTACAAAGAATACTCCCCGCCTCCTAAGAAAAAACTCTACCTGCTCTATGGTCTTAGTGGAGCGGGTAAAACAGAATTGCGCAATGTTTTAATTGATCGCGAATTTAAAAGCCCGTATCAAGCAACAAGCCAACCGGATATACACGAGAGAGGAAATTTTGGGCTGATAGATTGCACTGGGATCAACCATAGCCTCAATAACGAGTTTGTTCAAACAAAAATCAACGACTACGATGAATGCTTTCTTGTTTATGTCTTTAGCGCGGTGCAATATCTCAAAGAAGCAGAGATAGCAAAAAATATTAAGGATGATTTTGGAGCCTATACAAAAATGGCGAGCACTGTGGGTGCAGAAAAAGTATTTGCTTTAGGCACGCATAGCCCAAGCGCGCAGTATAAGGACTATGTGCCTAGCCAAGATGAGCATGGGCGCATTATCCAAGAATTGCAAAGTTTAGCCCTTGTGCAAATTTTTGAGCTCAAGGAGAGTCCTTATTCACAGATTGAAAGATTTTTAGGCATTTCATGAGTGTCTATGCCTATATGCAAAATGCAGAGCAACAGCTCGTAGTGGTGCAAGATGGCAAAATCTTAGCGGGGCAAAATCAAGAACAAGCCCTAGAGACCATCAATCAAACCCTTTTAGCACTTTCAACCAAGCTTAAAAAAGAGATGATTTGTGATGTAGAAGATAAGCGTCTAGTCTATCTAAAACACCCCAAACTAGATCGCTTAGGGCGGGTGTGCTACGCCTTTTTTATCTGCGATAAATGCCAAAATTTAAAAGCAATCATCCCAAGCGCGCAGGCTTTGGGCTTTGAAGCTACAGAGGTTGCTAAAAAACTAAAGTGGTGGTCATGGCTTTATTTTAAATATTGGGTGCACTCAAAAATTATAAACTTCTTTTAAAAAAACCAAAAGGACGGCAATGAATAAAGTTATCTTACTAGACAAATCTCAAGCGCAGGAGTTTAGCGCGGCTAAGAGCCTTTTCCCTCAGGAGATGAAAGTTTTTGAAGGTTATGAGACTAAAGAAGGCCCGTTAGTGTGTGGCACGCGTGAGATTCAACCCTCTAAAGAGGGCGCGTTGGTGGCGGTTGAATCGGACATCTTGCCCGGGCATTTTTACCCCCTAGATACCTATCAAGAAGATTACCATAAAGATTTGGCACACTTTTTGGGGACACTCTTTAGTAAAATGGGCAAAACGGATTTTTGCTACGAAATGAGCAGGAATCAAGAGGAATTTAAAGCGTTAGAAGAGAGGATACACATGGAGGGGGATGCAGGTGCTATTGTGCTTGAAGCTTCTGCGCAGGCCCAGCTCCAAAATACCCAAAGGACAGAGAAAAAACAATCTTCCACACTCAAGCATAAATCCGGTGATCTTGGAGGCAAGTGCACCCCTGAGGAATTGCAAGCATGGCTGGATGAAAATGAAATTAGCGATCGTGCATTAGAAAAATTAGGTGTAGCGGACATTGTAGAGACCTTTAAAAGAGAGGGGGGAATTAAGGCGGGTGCATTTGTTTCTAGGTTTTATGAAATGGAAAAAATTTTCCAAGAAGCTAGCGATGAGCAAGCGGACTTTCAAGCGCGAATTGGCATGAAGAAGGGCTTGCAAAACTTTTTTGCTAAGGGGTTTTTAGCCAAGTTATCTCGATTAAACTTAGGCGTAGAGGTGGGTGGTTCTGGGGCGTGCAAAACCCAAACTGAGAGCTATGAAAAATACGCCCTATTTTATGAAGTCAAATTTTAAGCAGGGAGAATAGTGCCAAGAGAAGTTAGGAAAAGTTTAAAAAATGGCTTAGATGTAGAATCCGTCCTATCCACAGCCGGAGTGATTGCCAAACACGCCCTGCCCCCTAAAATCCGCACACATATAGACACTTTGCTTACCACAAAACAGATGGCGCAAAATTTTTATGAACAATACCTAGAAGATTTTCCTATTTACCGGGAGGGTGATGGTGTGAGCGAGCCGGCTATTGGCAGTGTGTTATGGCATGATTTAGTGGACACGCTTTCACACAGCGGAATTTATGTGGGCGGGGGGCAGATCGTGCATCTGACAGGTAAACTTAATGGGAGCAAGATCGAACAATGCGATTCTCAAACATTTAGCGGAGGCAAGATGATTTTTGTCTCTTGTTTGGGCAAAAGAGCTATTGGAGATTTAGAAGTGGCTAAGAGAGCGCTAGCTTTAGTGGGACAGGCTAGAGATTATCACTTGTTTAAAAATAATTGCCATGGTTTCATTGTAGAATGTTTGGGACAGAGTGTGGAGGGTGCGATTTATGCGCGTAAGCCCAGTCAAGAGAGTGCTAGAATCTTGGGGATGGATTGTTGGCGTGTGTGGAAGGTGTAGTCTTATTTAATCGATTCTCAAATTTTTTGGTTATAGTGCACGGATGAGATTTGTAAAAGGGCGTGTATGTTTATCCAAGTTTTAGATACCACGCAACAGCAGGTATTTTTGTATTTGGCTAGAAAGGTGATCGAGGCTGATGGCGTGTTGCATGAGTTGCAACTTGGCGCATTGGATGTGATTAAACAGCAATGCGAACATGGAATCCATGAAAAAGAAATTCCCTTAAGCGAGCTAGGAAACTTATTTACAACCAATCAGGCCAAACATGCCATGTTGTTGGAGTTGGTTTCTGTGGCTTTGGCAGATAGTCATTGGCATGATAGAGAACGCGACACCATCTACGCATATGCTAAAGAAATGGGTATTTCCACCCAAAAAGTGGACCAGCTCAAAGATTGGGTGCTTAAAAATTTTGCGCTTTATCAAGAAGCTTTGCAATTACTAGAATAGGAGAGAGAATGTTACGCTTAACCCCAGAACAGAAACAATATTGCCAAAAGGCACAAGAAGCCTTTGATAAGATGGTTAAAACCGCACCTAAAGCATCTGTGGGAATGGGTGTGGGTGTGGGCTTTTTACTGGCTACAGTGCCCGTTGTAGGAGCTGTGGTGGCTTTAGGAGCGGTCGCTACTGGAGTTGGCTTAGAGCTTAAAGATAAAATTAAGGGCAATGATGCCTAAAGATTCCTCAGAGGACACATCCCACCCTAAGGTACCCAAAGCTGTAACAGGCTTTGTGGTGGGTGGATTCTTAGGCTCGATGGTGCCTTTGGTAGGTACTCTTGTAGGCGCTGGGGTAGGAGCAGTGTTAGGGGCTTGTTTGAGCTTAAAAGAAGATAAGCCTAAACGCGCTTGAGATTGCTTTTTTTGATCAAATTGTTAATTCTCAGATGAGGTTTTGTTTCTACTCATTGTAGCTCTTGGATGAAGTGGTGAAAAATTTCTTCCTGCTTTGTTGTCTTGTAAAATGTGCTGGGTGTGTATTTAGAAACTTCATAAGCCATTTGAATTACTATAAACTTCTCACTCAAAATTTAGAAGCGTATATTCCCCGCTACGCCACGATACAAAAACATAGCCTTATGAGAGTATTCTCATATTTTTAATCTCTTTATGTTGCTTTAAGGAAATCTTTGTTAGATTAACACCTTTATGGTCTTATTTAGGCATCTAGTGATGTCCTTTGGTTTTTACGGGCTTATAGCTCAGGTGGTTAGAGCGCACCCCTGATAAGGGTGAGGTCAGAGGTTCAAGTCCTCTTAAGCCCACCATTCTTTTTTACTTCTTATTGTGGGGGATTAGCTCAGTTTGGGAGAGCGCCTGCTTTGCACGCAGGAGGTCAGCGGTTCGAGCCCGCTATCCTCCACCATTACAACATTTTTAATATTCTATTTTGATCATCTTAATTAGTGCAGTCTAGGGAAAAATACTCATATTGTTAATGGTTGCAGTATTGAGGCACGGATAATGCTTATCAGAATTTAACCATGTTGTATTTCAGGTCATAAAGACTCCCTGCTGATGGGCAAAAAATCGCTCAATACGCTAAAAAAGCGTGTGATAGAATTTAGATTATAATCTAAATTAGCCTTGATATCAGTAGCGCAAACTTGCGCTTAGGCGTGCTTGGTGTTTTGCAGGACTTTTTGGATCACTCTTGTTGGACAAGCTCCCAAAAGTGATTGGCTCTTAGAAGATATTTAAGGCGCACATGGGAGGAGATTTACCAACGCTTGCGCCATTTAGGACAAAAAAAGTCATTTTGGCTAAAATAAGCCATACCCTTTAAAGGCTATTCATGACATTCAATTTAGGCTCTAGGCAAATTGGTTTAGACCACCCGCCTTTGGTAGTAGCAGAAGTAGGAATCAACCATGGAGGGAGTTTAGAAATCGCTAAGCTTATGGCCGATGGGGCCAAATCCGCAGGGATTGAGGTGTTAAAGCACCAAACCCACATTATAGAGGATGAGATGAGCCCACTAGCTCAAAAAGTCATCCCGGGCAATAGTTCTTCTTCCATCTATGAGATCATGAAAAAATGCGCCCTAAGCCCCCAAGAAGAGCGGGAATTTAAAGAGTATGTAGAAAAACTGGGGATGATTTACCTCTCCACGCCCTTTAGCCGTGCGGCGGCGAATTTCTTAGAGGATATCGGGGTCGTGGGCTTTAAAATTGGGTCAGGAGAGATGAATAACACGCCCCTTTTAGCCCACATCGCCCAGTTTAAAAAGCCCATGATCATCTCTACAGGGATGCACAGCCTAGAGTCTGTTAAAGAGCATGTCAGCTTTTTATTAGATCGAGTCCCCCTAGCCTTGATGCACACGACTAACCTTTACCCCACCGCTCCCCACTTGGTGCGTTTGGGCGCGATGGTGCAACTCTCTAAAGCTTTCCCGGGTGTGCCGGTAGGTTTGAGCGATCACACTCTCAATAACAACGCCTGCAAGGGGGCGATCGCCTTAGGGGCAAGCTTAGTAGAGCGGCACTTTACAGATTCTAAAGATCGCGAGGGACCCGATATTATTTGTTCTATGGACCCACTAGAGGCGCAGGACTTAGTGCAAAGCGCGCAGGAACTCTTTTTAATGCGCGGAGGGGCTAAAACCCACTTAGCAGAGGAGCAGGTTACTCGAGATTTTGCCTTTGCTACAATGGTCGCTATTGCTGACATCGCTCCCGGACAGGCGATTAGCAAAGAAAACTCTTGGGTGAAGCGCCCGGGCACACAGGGGATTTTAGCTAAGGATTATGAAAAGACTTTGGGACGGGTGGCTAAGGTATTTATCCCCAAAGATAGCCATATCTCAGCTGACATGTTGGCATGAAAAAACATTTAGTTTTTGTTACCAACAGTCGAGCGGACTATGGCAAATTAAAACCCTTGATTCAAGCCATAGATGCGCTAGAAAAGGGCAAATTAGATCACCCCATGGCAGGCAAAATCACTTACGCGATCTTTGTGTGTGGCATGCACCTTTTGGAAAAATACGGCAGCACTTATATTGAAATCTTTAAAGATGGTTTTGAGCATGTCTTTTTAGCTAAAGCCACTCCTCAAGAAATGGATTTAGCCCTAGCCGACACAATCAAGCAGTTCCACCATTTCGTAACTTTACAACGCCCCGATCTCATCATTTTCCACGGCGATAGGTTGGAAACTTTGGCATGCGCAATCGTGGGGAGTTTTAACTCCATTTTGAGCGCGCACATTGAGGGCGGGGAGCTTAGCGGGACTTTAGATGAGAGCATCCGTCATAGTGTGTCTAAATTAGCGCATTTGCACTTTGTGTGTGAGGAGCGCGCCCGCCAAATTTTGTTGCAAATGGGCGAGCGGGCAGAAAATATCTTTGTGATCGGCTCTAGTGATATTGATGTGATGTTGGGAGATTTACCTAGTTTTCCCCAAGTGGAGTCGCGCTATTCTCAGATTCAAGCTTTTAAGGGGGAGTATGCGATCTTTACCTACCATTCTGTCATCAGCGAACTAATAGACCTGCCCCATACGATTTATGAAATCTTAGAGGGGTGCAAGTTAGCTAGCCAAAGGGGGCAAAATTTTGTGTGCATTTATCCTAATAACGATCTAGGTTCAGAGACCATTTTAAACGCCCTAGAGACTCTGAAAAATATCCCTAATTTTGTGTGTTTTCCGAGCATGAAATTTGAGTATTTTTTGACTTTGCTCAAGAACGCCCAGTTCATCATCGGAAACTCTAGTGCCGGGATTAGAGAGGCGGGAGTGTATGGCGTGCCTTGCTTGAATTTGGGTAGCCGCCAGTACAAACGCGCTCAAGCCTCCCACATTATGCAAGTGCGCGAGAATCGCCACGCCATTTTAGAAGCGATCCTAGAAGTTAAAAACAAGCCCCGCTTAGAGCCTGCCTACCATTTTGGCACGGGCGCGAGCGTAGAGAACTTTTTAAACGCCCTAACCCCTGCACTTTTTGACACTCCCACCCAAAAGTATTTTGCCCATGACTAAAGTTTTGGCCTATATCCCAGCAAGAAGTGGTAGTCAAGGTGTGCCTCATAAAAATATCAAGGATTTTAGGGGTTTACCCTTGATGGCACACACCATTTTAGCTGCCAAAAAAGCCCAAATTTTTAGCGAGATTTTAGTGAGCACGGATAGCCCAGAATACGCCAAAATTGCTAAGAGTTATGGCGCAAATGCGCCTTTTTTGCGCTCTAAAGAGGCTTCAAGCCACACCGCTCCCACCATTAGCGGACTCTTAGAAACCCTGCAAAATTATAAGGATTTGAAGATGTCTTTCGATCATGTAATGGTGCTCCAACCCACTTCCCCCCTCAGAGATGCGCAGGATATTAAGGGAGCTTATGCGCTCTTTGAGCAAGAGGGCTATTTGCCTTTAGCGAGCGTGCACTTGGTGCGTGAACATCCTTTATTCATGCGCACCTTGCACAACCACCGCCTTAAATCCCTGCTCAATATCCCTAGCTCTGTGCGCCGTCAGGATTTGCCCGCTTATTATAAAATCAATGGAGCGATCTATATCCATCCATGCGCTACTCTCAACCAAGACACAAGTTTCAACGATGCGCCTGTGGGGTATGAGATTGCCTTGGATCACGCCTTAGATATTGATTGTTTAAAGGATTTTGATGCGTAATTTATCTCTTTCTTCTAGCAACAGTATGAAACCCTTAATTCTTGCCGGCAATGGTCCTAGTGTCAAAGACCTAGACTATAGTCTTTTTCCCCCCGATTTTGATGTCTTCAGATGCAACCAGTTTTATTTTGAGGATAAATACTATCTGGGCAAAGAAGTCAAGGGGGTGTTTTTTAATTCATGGATTTTTGACCTCCAAATGAAAACGGCCGGCCAGCTAGTTGCGCGCGATGAGTACAAGCTAGATACCATTTATTGCGCCACAGATGCAGAGTATAGCCCCTTTGATCCAAATCCCTTTGATCCAAGTTACAATAAGAATCGTGAACTACCCAATAATATAGGTGAAAGATACAGCGCTCTGCAATCCTTGCATGCCCGCTCTTTTTTAGACAAACACTTTACTAATATCACCCACACCTATGAATTTCTAGCGACTCTAAAACCCTTTTTGGACCTGCACACAAAGGCGCGCAATTTTCAAGGCCAACAATTCACTGGTGGAATTATGATGCTCATTAGTGCGATCGCTTTGGGTTATCAAGAAATTTACCTAGCAGGGATTGATTTTTACACAACGGGATTGGGGCATTTTTATCAAGATAATAGCCGCTTTTTTATCCTAGAACATGCCCCCATGCACACCCAAGAATTGGACATGCAAGCTATTGAAATTGCCAAACAATACGCCCAGCTTTACGCTCTAGTGCCTAACACCCCCTTAGCGCAAATCTTGCCCTTAAGTCCACATAAAAACGCCCTTTCTCAAGAGAGAATGCAAACCCTACACTTAGGGTATGAAAAACCCCCGGGATATATCCAAGACATCTTGATAGCCCCTCCAAAAACCCCCATACCAATTGGGCGCAAAATTCTTTTAAAACGAGTGTTGAGCAGTGCGGGTTTAAGTCCCTCTAACATTATTGTTTCTTTCTTCTTAGATTTGTATCGCTTCTTGCGCGCTCTTGCGCGCTTCTTAACCGACAAAAAAGGACTTAAATTGCTTTGGAAATATAGAAAGGGTGTTCCCTCAGATGCGCCGGATATTGGGGGGGGGGGGGGGGTGAAATTAAGTGGTGATTTTAGTCGCGTAAGGATCAGTTTTACGCAAGGGGGCTTGTATGCCGCTTAAGCCCCTCATCATCGCTGGCAATGGTCCTAGTATCAAAGACCTAGACTATAGCCTTTTTCCCCCCGATTTTGATGTCTTTAGATGCAACCAGTTTTATTTTGAGGATAAATACTATCTGGGCAAAGAAGTCAAGGGGGTGTTTTTTAACGCGCAAGTCTTTGATATACAGATGAAAACGGCTAGAGAATTAAGTTTGCGCCAAGAATATTATTTTGAAGATCTGTTTTGTTCGACCATTGCGCCTTTTATGAATTTTGGGAATTGCTGTACACACGCCCAAGATTACCTAGACAAGCATTATGCAGGGGCGCGCAACACTTACGATTTGCTACAAAATCTAGAGCCTTTTTATAAACTCTACACTACCCATCGTAATTTTCACCAACAACATTTCACCACTGGTGTGATGATGATTGTCGTAGCAATCGCCTTGGGCTACAAAGAAATCTATTGCGCTGGGTTAGATTTTTACCTAGAGGGATTGGGGCATTTTTACCATGCTAAAAGCCCGCACTTTACTATAAGACCAGATTCTCAACACGCAAAAGACCTTGATATTCAAGGCATTAAATTGGCCCAACAATATGCCCAACTTTACGCTCTAATTCCCAATAGCGCGCTTTCTAAAATATTGCCTTTAAGTCCGCATAAAAATGCCCTTTCTCAAGAAAAAATGCAAACTCTAAAATTAGGAGAGCCTAAGCCGGAGGGCTATATCGATGATGTTTGTATCGATCCCACCGATGTCCCTATGCGCACCACTTTGAGACAAACTATTCAAGATGCGGGTATCACTCCGGATAATCTTGTTTATAGGGGTTTGAAAATAATTTTGCGTTATTTTGTCGATTTATATCGCTTTGTGAAGGGCGTGTTAAAACTTGGATCTAAAGCTTTTTGGCTCTTAAAAGAGCAGAGTAGAGGTAGTAGAACTACAAAAAAAGGGTGATATTTAACCTTAAGGGGGTGCTTATTTGGAGGATTTTGGTTAGCAATTTCGCTTGCTAGCGAATATAGGATTTTTTAATACGCAAATGGTTATACTGAGCCCTCAAAAAAATCATCAATCAAGAGGCTTTAATGCAACATATTAGAAACATCGCTGTCATTGCGCATGTCGATCATGGAAAAACGACCTTAGTCGATGGTTTGCTCACCCAGTCGGGCACTTTTGGCGAACGGGATAAGCTCGATGAACGCATGATGGATAGCAATGATTTAGAAAAAGAACGGGGCATTACCATTTTGTCCAAAAACACAGCCATCCATTATAAAGACACCCAAATTAATATTATTGACACTCCCGGGCACGCCGATTTTGGGGGCGAAGTAGAGCGGGTGTTAAAAATGGTCGATGGCGTGTTACTCTTAGTGGACGCTCAAGAGGGAGTGATGCCTCAGACTAAATTTGTAGTTAAAAAGGCTTTGAGCTTTGGTATTTGCCCCATTGTGGTGGTGAACAAGATCGACAAACCCGCTGCCGATCCAGATCGAGTGGTGAATGAAGTGTTTGATCTCTTTGTGGCGATGGAGGCAAGCGATGCCCAGTTAGATTTTCCGGTCGTTTATGCGGCCGCACGAGAGGGTTATGCGATCAAGGAATTGGGCGATGAGAAAAAGAATTTAGAACCCTTATTTGAAACCATTCTCTCCCATGTGCCTGCCCCCAGTGGAGATTCTAATAATGCGTTGCAAATGCAAATTTTTACTTTGGATTATGATAATTATGTGGGCAAAATTGGAATTGCTAGGGTGTTTAATGGGCAGATCAAAAAGGGAGATACAGTTGCTTTGTATAAAAGCGATGGGAGCAAGGAAACAGGCAGAATCACAAAACTGATCGGCTTTTTAGGCTTAGCGCGCATGGAAATCGAACAAGCGCAAGCGGGCGATATTATTGCTATTGCTGGCTTTAATGCCATGGATGTGGGCGATAGCGTAGTCGATCCTAATAATCCTATGCCCTTAGACCCCATGCACTTAGAAGAGCCCACCATGAGCGTGGTGTTTGCTATCAATGATTCCCCTCTAGCAGGCACAGAGGGTAAGCATGTTACGGCCAACAAGCTCAAAGATCGCCTGCTTAAAGAAATGCAAACCAATATCGCCATGAAATGCGAGGAAATGGGCGAGGGAAAATTTAAAGTGAGTGGGCGCGGAGAGTTGCAAATTACGATTTTGGCTGAGAATTTGCGCCGTGAGGGCTTTGAATTTAGTATTTCGCGCCCTGAGGTGATCGTTAAAGTGCAAGATGGGATCAAATTAGAGCCCTTTGAGCATCTGGTGATCGACACCCCTCAAGATTTTAGTGGGGCGATCATTGAGCGGCTCGGGCGGCGCAAGGCGGAGATGAAAGCGATGAATCCGATGAATGATGGCTACAGCCGTTTAGAATTTGAGATTCCAGCTAGGGGGCTGATTGGCTATCGCTCTGAGTTTTTGACAGACACTAAGGGCGAGGGCGTGATGAATCATTCCTTTTTAGAATTTCGTCCCTTTAGTGGGAGTGTGGAGTCACGCAAAAACGGCGCGCTAGTAAGTATGGAAAATGGAGAAGCTACGGCTTTTTCTCTATTTAATATCCAAGAGAGAGGCGCGCTGTTTATCGACCCCCAGACTAAAGTTTATGTAGGCATGGTGATTGGTGAGCACAGCCGGGACAATGATTTAGAAGTCAATCCCATTAAATCTAAACATCTAACCAATATGCGCGCGAGTGGGAGCGATGATGCGATCAAGCTCACGCCTCCAAGACGCATGGCTTTAGAGAGGGCACTAGAGTGGATTGAAGAAGATGAGATTTTAGAGGTTACGCCTTTAAATCTGCGTATCCGTAAGAAATTCTTAGACCCCACAGCGCGCCGCAGAGCCAAGAAATGAGAGGGAGCATGGAAGTGAGGGTGATCAAGCGCAACGGGCGCACCGAACCTTTAAATGTGGAAAAAATCCAAAAATATATTATCAGCGCCACAGAGGGGCTAGAGGGAATCAATAAGGACGAATTAGAACTAGAAGCGCATTTTTTTAAGGATGGCATTAAGACTCAAGACATCCAGCAAACGCTCATTAAGACCGCGATCGATCACATTGATGTCCACGCCCCTAATTGGAGTTTTGTCGCAGCGCGTCTATTTTTATTTGATCTCTACCACAAGGTAAGTGGCTTTATGGGCTACAAACACCTCGCTGAATATTTTGAGGTGGGTGAGAGAGAAGGGCGTATTGTGCGAGGTTTCAAAGAAAAATTTGACCTAGATCGGCTTAATTCTGCCCTAGAACCCAAGCGTGATTTACAATTTAATTATTTGGGGATCAAAACCCTCCATGATCGTTATTTGCTCAAGGACAAGCAAGATCGTCCTATCGAACTGCCACAACATATGTTTATGGCTATAGCGATGTTTTTAGCTCAAAATGAGAGCGATCCTAATGAAAAGGCTCTAGCATTTTATGAGGTTTTAAGCCGTTTTGAAGTGATGTGCGCTACCCCCACTCTAGCTAATGCGCGCACGCCCAACCATCAGTTGAGTTCTTGCTATGTGGGCTCAACTCCGGATAATATTGAAGGGATTTTTGATAGCTATAAAGACATGGCTCTCTTGTCCAAATACGGCGGAGGGATTGGTTGGGATTTTTCTCAAGTGCGCTGTTTGGGGAGCTATATTGATGGGCATAAGGAAGCGAGCGCAGGAGCGATTCCTTTTTTAAAAATTGTCAATGATGTCGCGATTGCGGTTGATCAACTGGGCACACGCAAAGGGGCGATTGCCGTTTACTTGGAGATTTGGCATAAAGATGTGCTAGAGTTTATTGACTTGCGCAAAAATAGCGGAGATGAGCGCCGTAGAGCCCATGATCTCTTCCCCGCCCTTTGGATTTGCGACCTGTTCATGCAGAGAGTGGAAGAAGATGGGATGTGGACTCTCTTTGATCCTTATGTGTGTTCTGACTTGACAGAATGTTATGGAGATGTCTTTACCCAAAAATATTTGGCTTATGAGAATAATGAAAATATTATCAAGCAACGCATTGAAGCCCGCACGCTGTGGAAAAAAATCCTCACGAATTATTTTGAGAGCGGATTACCCTTTTTGGGCTTTAAGGACAATGCCAATAATGCGCATCTCAATGGTCATACCGGACTTATCCGCTCCTCTAATCTTTGCACCGAAATTTATCAAATGACGGGCAGTAGCCATTATAAAGTGGCGGTGGAGTTTGTAGATGGAAGCCTAGAATACTATGAGGAAAAAGACCTCATTACAACAGATGCGCACATCACCAAAAAAGCCAATAAACTCACTAGCAACGATAGTCTGAAGGGCAAGCGCATTTTTATGACCACCAAAATTGCCCAAGGTGGGCAGGTGGCAGTGTGTAATCTAGCAAGCTTGAATCTTAGCAAGGTGCAAAGCGAGGCGGACATTGCGCGGGTTGTGCCTATCGCTGTGCGGATGCTAGATAATATCATCGATTTAAATTTTTACCCCATTGATAAGGCAAAGCGCACAAATTTACAAAGCCGTGCTATAGGATTTGGCGTGATGGGCGAAGCGCAGGCTTTGGCTCAAGCTAGAATAGAATGGGGAAGTGTAGAGCACGCGCACTATATTGATGCATTGATGGAAAAAATCAGCTATACAACGATTTTAGAGAGTTGTAAGCTAGCTCAAGAACGCGGGAGTTATGCCCATTTTGAAAACTCAGAGTGGAGTCGAGGAATCTTTCCTATGGACAAGGCAAAGAGCCAAGCTTGGGAGATCAGCCCGCATAAGCCTACCTGCGATTGGGGGGGTTTAAAAGCACAGGTCAAGCAACATGGCTTGAGAAATGGCTATTTGATGGCCATCGCCCCCACAAGTTCGATTTCTATTTTGGTGGGCACGACTCAAACGATTGAGCCCATTTATCAAAAAAAATGGTTTGAGGAAAATTTAAGCGGGATGATCCCAGTTGTGGTGCCTGAACTTAGTTTAGAGACTTGGCATTATTACACTTCTGCCTACGACATCGATCCCAAAGCCATTATCCGCCTAGCAGCTGTGCGCCAAAAGTGGATCGATCAAGGGCAAAGCCTCAATCTCTTTTTACGCCCCGATCAAGCGAGTGGGAAGCTTTTACATGAAATCTATCACTTGGCATGGAAACTAGGTTTAAAGTCTACTTATTATCTGCGTACAGCTAGTCCAAGCTTGGAAACAGGCGCGCTCGATCGTTCTTTTGAATGCCATCATTGCCAATAAACTAGAAAAAGAGGGGGTTTTACACTCCCCATATTTTAAAACCTAATTTTTGAATTTTGTTGTGTTATACTCAAAGTCTCATCTGATTTTGTAGCCTGAAGGAGCGCGTGGTGGAATTTTTAGGCTTTATGGCGGTGTTTGTGGTGGTGTGCTTACTCTTTTTTAAACCCACCTATGAAAAATTAGCTTTTAGAATTTTTGTGATCGCGTGGTTAGTGGAGTTGGTGATGTTTGTCGCCCATACCTCTAATTTCTTTCCTAATGTGAACTTATAGGAATATCATGGAACAAACTCGAAAATTTTACTTTCTTTTTTCCTTAGCCATTATTGGGATTGTTTCTTTGCCAGTAGGGATTGGCAATCTTGTATTGGGCTTTATTTATGGAGATTCACCCTGTATTCAGTGTTGGGCAGAACGCCAAAGCATGGTGTATATTGGTTTAGCCGGGCTGTTTATTTTGCGCTATGGCCTGAAGCCCAAATACTTAGCGATTTTGCTTCTAATTGTGGCCGGAGGGCTATACCAAAGCTTCTATCACTATGGCAACCACGCCCTAGAAGATGTCGGTCAGGGATTTGCGCTCTCCATTTTGGGGTTACACACGCAATTTTGGGCGCATGTGGTCTTTTGGTTTGTGGTATTAATTTTGGGAGGGCTGTTACTCTTTGCCCCTAGTTTTCAGGTTTTAGCTCAAGAGGGAGGGGTTTATGCACACGGAAGTCGGCGCACCTATCGCGATTTGACCAAAGCGAATAACTGGGCATTTCTCATCGTGGGCGTGATCGCCATCACAAACATGGTGCAAGCTTTCATTTCTACAGGTCCCTTTCCCTATCTAGGGCAGGGCGATCCCATCCGCTTTTCTTGGAATTTAAAAGAGAATGTTTGGAGCGCGCAAAATTGGAAGCACATGGGCTTTCCTAGAACTTGGGGAAAAAGAATCGTAGAATCTCCCATTTTAGCTGATGACAAACACGCATGGGATCGCGATTACCACAACGCTCCCCTGCAAGTGCGCAAAGAACTCCCTCTGCGATCGCAAATAACCAACTCTCTAGCCCTCAATGCTCCCATTAGTGATCTCTTATTCCTAAGTGCGCCCAAAACTGCCCCTATTGGTGCGCCTAGTAATCTTTTAGCTAGCCCCACCCTCTCTGAAGGTTGCGCCCCTGCCCCCAAGCCTAGCCATTTTCATTTTTCCCCCAACACTTTCGCCGGAGATAATGCGCTCTTCAAAAATACCTTTTTGATCGGCACACAGAAAGAGGGCTTTTATGTGGTGGATAAAGATTTAAAAACAATCTTGACACATTTTGTGCTGGACAAATACTATTCTGCAACGGTGGAGAATTTTGTAGGCGTAAATATGGTGGGCAATGTGATTAGGGTGATGGGTCAAAATAAAAGCAGTGCAGATGTGCGCTACAACCCTAAAACAGGGGATAATTTCGCGCAATTCGTGCAAGGGGCGCGCCAGTTTGAGGAATTGGGGCGCAACCGCTTACGCACAAGTCGGGCCTCAACTTCCTATGTGCTCAGCGCGCGCAGTGATGGCACTTATACTTATATGTTGAGTGTGCCCAATGCCCGTTACAAAAACTTGATCTTAATTAGCATGCTAGATCAAGATTTGGGCCTAAATTCTGAGCGTATAGTGCAAGCCACTACCAACACTCCGCTAAAAGCACAACGCCATTTAGGCGAGTTTTATATCACTGGGCTAACCCTCTATCAAGGCAAGTTATTGGCCTTGAGCAAAGCTTTTAACACTTTATTGGTGATCGATCCGCTCAGCGCACAAGTGCTCGATGCCTATGGTTTGCCTAGTCAAATTAGCAATCCTAGCGCGTTGGCTTTGGTTGAGGATGCGCTCATAGTGGTGGGTTATGAAAAGGGACAAAATGTTTTTTATAAGATAGATACCACGACCTTTTCTCCCAACATGACTCCTATGATTCCTCAGAGTCAAAAAGCTCCAGAATTGCACTCTCAAGGGTGCTAGAGCAGGCTTTTTAGCAAACTTACAAAGGGCGCGCTGATGGGTGTTGGGGCGTGGGTGGCTTGGGAGATAAAGCCTAGTTTAATCTGCATGCAAAAGAGGCGCGCGCTTTGGGGCGCAACTCTGATCACCTCTTGCTCTAAGATAACACTGACTTTTTTAAGTTCTTTGAGTTTGGTCAAAACCTCTAGGGTGTCGCCTAATTTGCCCGGGGTGAAAAATTGCGCCTGCAGAGATCGCACCACAAAAAAGCCTTGCTGATCGCAAGGGCTAAGGTCATTGGCAAAAAACACCTCACTCCGAGCCCGCTCGCAGTATTTTAAATAGTTGGCGTGGTAGACAATCCCGCCACAATCTGTATCTTCGTAATAAACCCTAAAACGCATACCACCCCAAAAAATGATATTAAAAACCTTAATTTTATCTAAATCTAGTAAACATTAAACCTTATTATGCTAGAATGCGACTTTTTTTATTCCAACAGAAAGGAGCCTTAAGTGAACAACTTTTCTAGGTTAGGCTTTATTTTAGCCGCTTTAGGGAGTTCGGTAGGATTAGGACATATTTGGCGTTTCCCTTATATGGCCGGCACAAGTGGTGGGGGTGGTTTTGTGATTCTATTCTTAATCCTCTCACTCACCATAGGGCTCACGATGTTGATTGCTGAAATGGTGATAGGGCAGAGCACGCAAAAAGATGTCGCCTGCGCCTTTGCCGAGCTAGACCCCCATCCTGAGCGCAAAACTTGGCGCTATGCGGGGCTGATGCTCTTCACCGGGCCCATCATCTTAACTTTTTATGGCATTGTGCTAGGTTGGGTGTTTTATTATCTAACAGTGGTGAGTTTCAATTTGCCTACAGATATCAAGGCTTCTGAGCAAATTTTAACTAATCTTTTGGGTAATTCCATTGGCATACAAGTTGCCGGATTGGCTGTAACTCTCTTGCTCAGTGCTTGGGTGGTTTCTAGGGGTGTCAAAGATGGCATCGAAAAGCTCAATTTTGTTTTAATGCCCCTTTTGTTCATCATCTTTATTGGTTTGCTCATCTACGCCTCTACGCAGGTTTCCTTTAAAAAAGCCCTAGATTTTATGTTTGGGATTCGCTTGGCTGAGTTCAACCAAAAGGTCTTTGTGAGCGCACTAGGGCAAGTTTTCTTTGCTCTGAGTTTGGGCATAGGGATCAATATCGCTTATGCCTCTTCCACGCACTATAAACAGGATTTACTCAAAAGCGCCATTTGGATTGTCTTGCCCGGAATTGTCATTTCCTTAATGGCAGGCTTGATGATCTTTACTTTTGTGTTTGAATACGGGGCCAACCCCTCACAGGGCGCGGGACTTATTTTTGTGTCCTTGCCCGTGGTGTTTTCTAAAATGGGATCAATAGGAAGCTTGGTGTCCATCTTGTTTTTATGCGCTTTGGCCTTTGCGGGCATCACCTCTACCATCGCGCTTTTAGAACCCCCTGTGCAGTATTTGGTGGACAAAAATTATTCGCGTTTTAAAGCGACATGGGTACTTACGGCAGTAGTTTTTGCGGTGGGCGTGGTGTTGGTTTTATCTCTGAATGCTAAATATGAAAAACATTTGAGCTTTTTTGGCAAAAACCTTTTTGATCTCACTGACTTTTTTTCTACCTCTATTCTTATGCCCTTTTGGGGATTAGTTTCTGTAATCTTTGTGGGTTGGGTAGTGAGCAAGACGAAACTCTATGCAGTAAGCTTGCACTTTTTAAGTAGATGGATGTTTTTAGTGTGGGTGTTCTTGCTTAAATTCATTGCTCCTATTGTGATTTTAGTCATTTGGGCTGTGAAGGTTCTGCAAGGTTAGTATGGGTTTTTCTAAGTTAGGTTTTATCTTAGCCACTTTAGGGAGCTCTATTGGGCTAGGGCACATTTGGCGTTTCCCCTATATGGCTGGGAGTAATGGCGGGGGAGCGTTTGTCTTACTTTATTTGGGGCTTACCCTCACTTTAGGGGTGGCCATGCTCTTAGTAGACATGGTAATTGGCAACTTAGGGCGTAAAGATGTGGTTTCTTGTTACCAGCACCTCAATACTAAGCATAAAAAAATTTGGTCTTGGAGCGCGGTTTTATTGGTGGGAGGGCCTATCATTATGTCTTTTTATGCGGTGGTGCTAGGCTGGATTCTCTATTATTTGCTCAAAGTGAGTTTTAATTTACCCGCTTCTTTGCAAGTGGCCCAACAAACTTTTAGCACGCTGAGTTCTAGTGATTTGCTTTGGCAAGTGGCCGGGTTTAGTCTTTGGCTATGGCTCACCGTGTGGATTGTCTCTAAAGGGATCAAAGAGGGGATTGAGCGCTTAAGTTTATGGCTAATGCCTTTGTTGTTTTTAGTTTTTATTGGTTTGCTCTTTTATGCCATGACTCTGCCTAGTTTTTCTAAGGCGTGCTCTTATATGTTTAGTTTTGATGCCAGTAAAATCACTCGCAAGGTGTTCTTAGAGGCTTTGGGGCAAATGTTTTTTTCTTTAAGTTTGGGAGTAGGAACAATCACCACCTATGCAGCTTTCACGCGTTCTAATGAGAATCTTTTGGGCAGTTCGCTATGGGTGGTCTTGCCCGGTATTGGAATCTCTTTAGTAGCGGGCTTGATGATCTTTACCTTTATTTTTAATTTTAATGGCGAGCCTTCTCAGGGGGTGGGGTTAGTTTTTATCTCTTTGCCCTTAATTTTCCATAGCATGGGCGCAACGGGCTCTTTTATCGCCTTTTTATTCTTTTTAGCCTTGATCTTTGCGGGCATTACCTCCACAGTTTCACTAATAGAACCCGCAATTCTCTATTTGATGCACCGCTTAAAATGGAGTCGCTCTAAAGCGTCTTACTTGGTGGGTTTGGGGATTTTTATTCTGGGTTTATTGGTAATTCTCTCCATACACAAGGATTACGCTAAGAGTTTAACTTTTTTCCATAAAAGCGTTTTTGATTGGGCAGATTTCATCACTTCGGCGGTGTTAATGCCTTTAGGGGGGCTGTTCTCTTTGATTTTCTTAGGGTGGTTTATGCATAAAAAACGCATTTATAAGGCTAGCGCGCGCTTTTTGAGTCGCCCTGCCTTTTTAGTGTGGTTTTTCAGTGTGCGCTTTATTGCTCCTGTGATCGTCTTGCTGATTCTATATTTGCAATTTTTCAAAAATGCGTAAGTTTGTTATCGCCTTTGGGTGCTGCATTCTATGCCTAGAGGGTGAGGGGTTTGGTGGGCGACTTAGCAAATCGCAACTCAAAAACACAGGCTATATTGATGCGCCCCGTGATGATTTTTACAAACCGGATTTTTATAGCTTGAAAAATAGCTGGGAAATTGCCCCCAAGAAACCTAAAAAGTCCCATCCTTTCCTTGATTTTGCCAAAAAATACTTGGATATTATGGAATACCGCGGCACTTACTTTATGCCTTTTTACCATAGTTTTACCCCCATTTACCAGTGGTATCATCCCGACATTAACCGCTACCAAAGCACCGAGTTTAAATTTCAAATTAGCTTTAAAGTGCCTGTTTTTAGGCATTTTCTCTTCACCAATGGCACGCTTTATTTAGCCTACACCCAAACCAACTGGTTTCAGATCTACAATAATCCTCAAAGTGCGCCCATGCGCATGGTCAATTACATGCCCGAGCTTATTTATGTCTACCCTCTCAATATCCCCTTTTTTACTAAGAAGATGGGGTATCTGAGCGAGTTTTGGATTGGTTGGCAACATATTTCCAATGGCATTGGGGGCAGGCAGTGCTACCAACCCTTTCGCAATGGGAATCCCACTGATGCCTTTCCGGGAACACCCATTCACATTACAGAAGAGAATAAGAACATAATTGTCCAGCAGGGGGGGCTTGATGGGGGTTGTCGCTCAGTGAGTGCCGGGCAACGCCCGGTATTCAAGCTCACATGGCAAAAAGGGGGGTTCAAAATTAGAATTGGCTACTGGCCCTATATTCCCTATAACCAATCTAATCCAGATTTGATCGATTACATGGGTTATGGGAATGCTTTTGTGGAATACAGGCGAGGACGGCATCATTTTGAAATGCGTCTCTATGATATTTTCACCCCTTATTGGAAATTCAAACGCTGGCATGGCGCGGTGCGCTTGGGTTATACCTTCCGTGTTAATCCCTTTGTGGGCATTTACGCCCAATACTTTAATGGCTATGGGGATGGACTTTATGAATACAATGTATTTTCTAACCGGTTTGGAATAGGAATCCGACTCAATCCCTAGTTTCCAAATAAGATTTAACATTTTTAATCGTGCCCTCCACGAGCTTTTTAATGGTGTTGCCATAGCCCCAAGCGATGTGGGGGGTGAGCAAAAGTTTGTGTTGGATATGGGGGTTTAAAAAGGGGTGATTGGCGCGCATAGGCTCTTTTTCAAACACATCTGCGCCGTAGTAAAAATTTTGCACTTCTAAGGCTTTAGCGACCGCTTCTTCATTGACAATCCCTCCGCGTCCCACATTGATCAAAATGGCTTTTTCTTTTAAGAGAGGCAAATTAGAGGCGTTGATGAGATTACGGGTTTGATCATTGAGTGGGGCATGGATACTGATCACATCGCTAGTTTTTAGTAAATCCTCCAAAGACTTTTGAGGGTAAGTATTATCATGGTTGCGCCCACTTGTGGAGGTATAATTCACCCGCGCACCAAAACTACTAGCGATACGAGCGACATTTTTGCCAATATTGCCCAACCCTATAATTCCCCATTCCTTATCTTCCAAAGACAATAAATCTTTATTGAAGTGGGCAAAAACTTGACTTTTGCAATACTCCCCGCTTTTGCAATAGCGATCGTAATAGGGCATGTTGGAGAGTAGAGTAAAAACTAAAGCGAAAGTGTGCATGGTTACGCTGTGGGTGGAATAACCTTCTACATTTTTGATCGCAATGCCCAATTCCTGCGCGCAAGTGTGATCGATAATATCTGTCCCCGTGGCTGTAACACAGATAAGCTTGAGCTTGGGCAGACTTTTGAGTGTAGGCGCGTCCATCACCACCTTATTAAGAATGACAATTTGGGCATCTTTGCACCGCTCTAAGACTAATTCTTTAGGGGTGCTAGGGTAGGAAGTCAGATCAACAAATTCCTCCAAAGGAGCAAGTTTATTAGTCCGCCCTAAAGAATCCGCCTCCAACATCACAGCTTTAACTTTCATTGATTCTCCTTGTATTTTTTGTCGCAGAGATTAGCACAAAAATAGCAAGGAGAGATAAATTAGGCCTCCACTTCCATGCGTTGGGCCACTTTGTCGCTCGCTTCTTTGATTTTGTCCATCAAGGCTTTGCTTTGCTGGGATAATTCCACAGTTTTAGCAGAAGCTTCCATTCCAGCTGTGATATGCCCTACTACTTGGGAAGTGATCTCGCGAATGGAGCCAATGATCGCTCCAATTTCGGCGACTGATTTGCCCGTGCGCTCGGCTAACTTGCGCACTTCATCGGCCACCACTGCAAACCCCCGTCCGTGTTCACCTGCTCTAGCAGCCTCAATGGCCGCATTCAAGGCTAATAAATTAGTTTGATCGGCGATGTCCTTAATAGTTTGGGTAATAGAAGAGATAGATTCAGATTGTGAGCTCAAGGTATCTACTAAATGTGTGCTATTTTTCATGGTATCGGCCACGCTTTGGATATTGGATACAGTTTTTTCTACCATAGCACTTCCATCACCAGTGAGTTTTTGATTTTCTTTGATAAGCTCTAAAGTCATCGCGAGTTTGTCTTTGGTGTCGTCCTCTTTGCTCGTAACATCATGGGCGATTTTGATGATCTTATAGACCTTGCCCTGATCATCAAAGACGGGGTTATATGTAGCTTCTAAGTAGACCTTTTTGCCACTTTTTGTAATTCGCTCAAATGTGCCCCCAACAAATTGCCCTTCGCGTAATTTATCCTGATTGGCTCTATAGCTAGGTTGCTTGGTGTATTCTGGATCGCAAAAGATTGCATGGTATTTGCCCTTGATCTCACTCATGGTATAACCCATGAGCTTCAAAAAGTTATCATTTGCCTTAAGTACATTGAGTTGCGTGTCAAATTCAATCAAAGCCATTGAACGATCCACGGCGTTATATACTGCCTTTAGATCATTGTACTCTAAAATGCGGGGGGTTACATCCGAAGCGAATTTTAAAATTTTGTAGAGTTTGCCTTGAGAGTTTATAACAGGCGTATAGCTCGCCTCCAAGAAAACAATTTTGCCTCCCTTAGCCACGCGTTTAAAAGTGTCGCACTTGTGTTGTCCCGCTTTTAAGGCATCCCAAAATTGTAGATATTCCGGAGCATTGACATACTCAGGATTGCAAAATAAGGCATGGGGTTTGCCTTGAATTTCATCTAAGGAATAGCCCATGAGGTTTAAAAAATTTTCATTCGCGCTGATTACCTTGCGATCTAGGTCAAATTCCACCATAGCGACAGATTTATCAATAGCCCCATGAACGGCTTTTAGCTCATGGTGCTCCTCAGCAATGCGTTGGATGTGTTCTGCATTTTTTTTCTTACTAAAAAACATAGGAGACTCCTTGATTGATTAATTGTACAGATGAGCTGTTTAAATAAAAAACGAATAACTTTGGATTAATGATAAAATTTCTGATAAAAATACTATTCTTAATTTTGTAATATCTATTAAATGTACAAACCCCCAAACTGGGGGGGGGGGGGGGAAACTTATTCAAAAATCACCGTCTTGGGATCGATCTCATCCCCATAAACGGGCTTGAGCGTAGCGTCATAAGCTTTTTTGATGAACCCGTCTTTTGTTAGAGTGTCTATTTCCTTGTTAAGCCACTCTAGCAGAGCTTTATTGCCCTTTTTCACCGCTGGAGCAATTACATCTTGATCGCCCAAACTAGGGATACCCACCTTAAACTCAGGGTTCTTTTTCACCCATGCAAACAACAAAGTATTATCGTGCGCTAAAGCAGGACCTCTATTGTCCTTTAAGGCTAAAAAGGTTTCAGTGTTTTGATCGTATTTTAAAAGGGAAATGTTAGGATAGTTTTTAGAAAAGTAAAAATCCGCCGTTGTGCCTTTGTTAACAATCAAGGGCTTGTCCTTAAGGTCCTCAATGCTTTTCACTTCTCCATTTTTAGAAGCCACCCCTAAAGCCACTTTCATATAAGGTTTAGCGAAGTCTACGACAGCTTCTCTTTCTTTAGTCTTGGTGAAATTAGCCATAATAATATCCACCTTATTGGACTTTAAAAACTCCACCCGCGCGGCCGCTTCTACAGGAATAAACTCTATCTTCTTTTCATCCCCCAAGAGATCTTTAGCCATACGCTTGGCAATATAGACATCAAAACCTTGATATTCCCCCTTGCTGTCCATATATCCAAAAGGAGGTTTGTCGCTAAACACGCCCACCTTGAGCACTCCGCGCTGCTTGATCGAGGCTAGACCACTCTCTTTGCTCTGATTTTTATGATCCCCACAACCGGCTAATCCTAAACCCAAAACGACTAAAAAAATACCCAAAACCCTCATCAATGCTAACATGTTCACCTCTTAAATAATCTAAAAGAGTCTAAATTTGAACTTTTAGCATAATAAAATCAACAATCTCCTAAAAAATTAAAAATTTCTAGGAATTTTTGCGCGCGCTCTGATTTAGGCGCTTTAAAAAACTCCTTTGGATGCGCCTGCTCTACCACCATCCCTTCATCAAAAAACACCACTCTATGCGCCACTTTTCTTGCAAATTTCATTTCATGGGTAACAATGACCATACTCATGCCCTCATGAGCTAACTCTAAAATGACTTCTAACACTTCTTTTACCATCTCAGGATCAAGACTAGCAGTAACCTCATCAAAAAGCATCACTTCAGGTTGCATGCATAAAGCCCGAACAATGGCAACTCGTTGTTTCTGCCCTCCGCTGAGTTCCCTAGGATAGGCTTGCATTTTATGCTCTAGCCCCACTCTCTTTAACAAAGTGTGTGCTTGTTGTGTAACCTCCTCTTTAGAACGCTTTTGCACCTTCAAAGGAGCTAATAAGATATTTTGTAACACGCTCAAATGGGGAAACAACTCGTAATTTTGAAAGACCATACCAATTTTTTGGCGCACCTTTGTCCAATCTTTGCTATGGGCTATCTGTTCTCCATTAAAGAGTATCTGCCCCCCTTGAATCTCCTCTAAGCCATTCAAACATCTTAAAAACGAACTCTTGCCACACCCACTAGGCCCTAAAATCACCACCGCCTCCCCCTTTTGCAGGCTAAAATCAATGCCTTTTAGCACTTCGTGATCCCCGTAGCGTTTTTGTAAATTGATAGTTTGTAAAATTGCCATTTAGCCTCTATTGTGTTGGTATTTTTTCTCCAAATACTGACTAAGATGAGATAGGGGATAGCACAGCATGAAGTAAAGAATAAAAATCAATCCATAAACAAAAAAACTCGCATGGGGCATGTTAATTAAATTCACTTCTATAATTTGTTGCCCCACTTTGAGTAAGTCAATCGAACCAATAAGAGAGATTAAAGCGGTGGTTTTAATCATGCGGGTGAATAAATTCACGCTGGAGGGCAATAATGCTAAAAAGGCTTGGGGAAAGAGAACATAAAAAGTAGTTTGCAAGGGCTTTAGTCCTAAAGCGGTTGCGCTTTGTCTTTGATGTTGAGAAATAGAGCTTAAGGCTCCTCTAGTTAAATCCATCATCTCGGCCACCCCCCATAAAACAAAGACAACAACCCCAGCGCTAAAAGCTTCTATGTGCAAATCCAATATAGACGCAAATCCAAAGTACACGATGAACAGCCATACTAAGAGCGGAACAATCCGCACCGCTTCCAAATATACCCGGCAAATTAACCTAGCTACACGCCCCCCAAAAGTCATCAACACTCCCAAAGCCACCCCCCCTATTAAAGAAAGCACAATAGAAATCAAGGCAAGACTTAAAGTTGTAGCAAGACCTTCGCCCAAACGCGCTAAGTTATCCGCATTAAAGAGATTTAAAATTTCTAACATATCTTTTTCGTGTAATGTTTTTCCAAAGCCACAAACAACCCACTTAAGGGCAATAACACAACCAAGTAAGCAAGCACCAATAATATTAAAGCCTCATTAGTCTTGTAATAAATGCCAATCAAATCTTTAGCCACAAACATTAAGTCTGCTAGAGCAATCGCACTCACTACAGAAGTTTCCTTGAGTAAAAAAATCGTATTGGCTCCCAGTGAAGGCAAAGAAATTGCCAAACTTTGGGGCAAGAGCACAAAACGCAAACTCTGCCATTTAGAGAGTCCCAAACTTAAAGAACTCTCAAATTGCACTTTGCTTAGAGCTTTTAGCCCGAGCAAAAAACTCTCCGCCATATACGCCCCACCCAAAAAGATCACGCCCAGCACGGCGCAAGAGAGTGCGCTTAAAGACAAGCCTATCTCGTGCAAGCCATAGTATAAAAAGAAGAGCTGTATGAGTAGAGGGGTGTTGCGGGCCAACTCTGTATAACCCCGCGCCAAACGCAACAAAAATTTGGGTTTAAAATACAAACACAGAGCTACACCAAAGCCTAAAAGAGTTGCCCCTAAAATGCCCCAAAAGGAAATCTCAAGAGTGATAAAAAGCCCACGCCCAAAAAGAGGCAAGGCGTGGCGCATAAACTGCCAATCCAAATCCACAACGCTACCTTTCGCAAACTTAAAGTCTGCTAAAAGTCCCTATCTTAGAGAAATAAGCTAAGGTTGCGCTTAAAAGCCTAAAGAGCCATTTTTTCCATTAAATGGAAATTCATATAGCGATAAATCTCCTCTCTGCGGGCTTCTAATTTGCTAGCCACCAAATCCAAATACTCTTTTGGAGTGGGGATTTTACCCAAGAGCGCACACACTGCGCCCAACTCCGCACTGCCCAAATACACCTGCGCCCCCTTGCCCATGCGGTTATCAAAATTGCGCGTAGAAGTGGAGAAAACAACCGCATTATCGCGCACCCGTGCTTGATTGCCCATGCACAAACTACATCCGGGCACCTCTGTGCGCGCCCCAGCAGCCCCAAAGATAGAAAAATACCCCTCTTTGATGAGCTGTTGTTCGTCCATTTTAGTGGGGGGCACAATCCAAAGGCGAATAGGCGAAGCCCCCGCCCCCTTGACAATCTCCCCAAAGGCTCTAAAATGCCCAATATTAGTCATGCAGCTGCCAATAAAGACCTCATCGATTTGTTGGGGGCGTTTGGGATTACTCAACACCTCGCTCAAAGTGGCTACATCGTCTGGGTCATTGGGGCATGCCAAAATAGGCTCTTTGATCTCATTTAAATCGATCTCAATCACAGCGGCATACTCCGCATCTGGATCGGGTTCTAATAACACGGGGTTATCAATCCATGCTTGCATTTTTTGGGCACGCCTTTTTAAAGTTTCTTTGTGTTCATACCCGCTCTCTATCATCTGCTCAATGAGCTTAATATTGGAATTCAAATACTCGATGATAGGCTCTTTATCTAGGCGCACGGTGCAGGCAGCCGCGCTCCTCTCCGCGCTCGCATCGCTAAATTCAAAAGCCTGTTCGATTTTGATATTCCCCAAGCCCTCGATTTCTAAAATGCGTCCGTTAAAGATATTCTTCTTGCCCTTTTTCTCCACGGTGAGCAAACCTTGTTTAATGGCGTAGTAGGGGATCGCATTCACCAAATCCCTAAGCGTAATGCCCGGCTGCATTTCCCCCTTAAAGCGCACCAGTACAGACTCGGGCATATTCAAGGGCATGGTGCCCGTAACCGCGGCAAAAGCCACTAAACCGCTACCAGCGGGGAAACTAATACCGATAGGAAAACGCGTATGGCTATCTCCGCCCGTGCCTAGAGTATCTGGAAGTCCCATGCGATTAAGCCATGAGTGGATGATCCCATCTTTGGGCTTGAGCGCGACCCCACCCCGAGAGGTGAAAAACTGGGGCAGAGTGGCTTGTAGGTTCACATCGGAGGGCTTTGGGTAGGCCGCTGTGTGGCAAAAGGATTGCAGCACAAAATCGGCTTCAAAACTCAGGCTGGCTAATTCTTTGACCTCATCGCGCGTCATCGCTCCGGTGGTGTCTTGGCTTCCTACAGTGGTAGTAGTGGGCTCACAATAAGTGCCCGGGCGTACACCCTCTAGCCCACACGCACGCCCCACCATTTTTTGGGCTAAAGTGTAGCCCTTTTGGCTTTGGGCGGGTTGTTTGGGTTTGGCAAAGACTTCTGAGGGTTCTAACCCTAAGAATTTGCGCGCCTTATTGGTGAGCCCACGCCCGATGATTAAAGCAATGCGCCCCCCTGCGCGGTATTCATCGGCTAGGGTGGTGGGCTCGAGTTTAAAGGTGCTCACCACCTTTCCCTGCTTATGGATTTCGCCCTTATAGGGATAAACCTCAATGATGTCCCCCTCGTGTAAATCTTTCACATCGGCTACAAGGGGCAACGCCCCGCTATCCTCACATGTCGCAAAGAAAATGGGGGCGATCACCCCCCCAATAACCACACTCCCACTGCGCTTATTAGGCACATAGGGAATATCTGTGCCAAAATGCCACATGATAGAATTAGTCGCGCTTTTGCGAGAACTCCCCGTGCCCACCACATCGCCCACATACACAACGGGCACGCCCTTAGATTTGATGTTTTTTAGGCGTTCTTGGTAGTTTTCCACGCGGTTTTTGAGCATGGCATTAGCATGCAAGGGAATGTCGCTACGGGTGAAGGCATCACTAGCCGGACTCAAGTCATCCGTATTAGTTTCTCCATCAATTTTAAGCACGCAGAGTTCTAGCTTTTCAGGCAGAGCGGGTTTATTTAAAAACCATTCGGCATCCGCCCAAGACTCTAACACTTCCTTAGCTAAAGGGTTTGTTTTGCTTAAGTTGGCGATACTCTCAAAGGCGTTATAGACTAGAAGCGTGGATTTTAAAGCTTGACAGGCGGCTTTGGCAATTTCTTGATCGCCACTTTGCAGCGCCTCAATCAAGGGCGCGACATTATACCCTCCTAGCATCGTGCCCAAATACTCCACCGCTTCTAAGGGGCTAAAATGCGCGCATTCCAACTTTTTGAGCGCGAGTTGACCTAGAAACTGCGCTTTGACCTGTGCGCCCTCATCCACGCCCGGACTCACTCTATGAATCAATAGATCCTTAGCAAAGGCACATTCTGCGCTATCTTTAGAGTGCAAGAGAATCTCTACCACACTCTCTACTTGTTGAGCACTTAAAGGTAGGGGGGGGATATTCTCTTGGGCGCGTTGCGCCTCAATCTCTTTGTATTCTTGGATAAATGGGTGCATATAACTCCTTAATAAAATGGCGTTAGCCGTAGTATATAATAATTTAAAACACTTGCAGATGGTAACCTGACTTAAAGGATGCTCTGATGATTAACTTGGCTAAAATGACCGCCCTAGCTTGCTTAGCTTGCCAAGTTCTTTTGGCTGATCCTTTGACTTTTCACACCCCATCTAAGATTTTAAAGCAAATGCGCTTGCGCTCTTTGCCTCCCTTTCAAGTCCTCTTGGTGCAAGATAAACAAACACAGATCCAACAGATCTTACTTGTCGATGATAAAAGTTCTTTAAAGGTGTTGCTGGGCAGGGATTTTATTTTACCAGATAAAAAAGAGAGCGCGCAGTTGCGATCTTTATATAAACAAGTTGTCAAACACAATTTTTTTATCATGCACCACAAAGATTTTCAAGCCTTGATCAAGGCTTTGCCCTCAGAAAATACGATTTTCTTAGAATCTCTTTCCAAGCACCCCTCTAAGGAATTTTACTTTTTTGCTAGGGGACAACAGGATTTAAACCTAACCTCTATTGCCAAGCTAGAAAAATTACTCAAAGAGGCAAGGGTGCATGTGGTGTTATTGGGCGCACTTCCTAATGAAGATGATACAAGCAATTCCTATGATGCGGCTGGCTATCTTAAGGGTTTGCAAGCAATCTCTAACACGCCAAAAAAAAAATCGTGCTTTTAAAACAATGGAGCGATCAAGACATGTCTACAAAAACAGACCCCTTAAAAGAGTCCTTTTTGGATCGTATTCAAGAGAATGTAAATTTAGCGTCCAAATTTGGCGTATTAGAGGGCGTTCAGCCATATTTGCCTCTATTTTATGAAATCCGCTAAAGGAGTCCCATGCGTCTTGTCTTGTTATGCATATGCGCTTTTGCTCTCTTAAGAGGGGTAGACTTGAACGATGCAAGCCTCTTAGAGACCACCCGTTTGGACAGCGCGTTTAATGTACGCATTTTAAAAGAGGGAGAAAAAATTTATGCCGTTGTCGCCAATAGAGAGAGTGGCAAGGTTTATTCGCTTGAGGATTTTTTAAAACGCGCCACACCCAAACAAAAAGCCTTTATCCAAGCGCGTATGCAAGAGGCGCGCGCTTTAGCCGCCACGCCCCCTAAAATCAAGCACCTCTTCAGTCAAAGAGTCAATGAAGAAGAGGAAAAGGTGAGTTATCTATTTCCCGCCCTCTTATCTCTAAAGCCAATACCCGGGACCTCTTTTCAAATTGCCACTATCAAGGATTATAATCAAGCACATAAGGATGAGTTTTATGGGGATCAAGCCCCCACCTACAGCGCATGGCTTTTAGATCAAAACTTGAGTTTTGCTATCCGGCTAGAGCACGCTTTAGGACCTAAACAAGCCCTTAAAGAAATGACAAAAAGTGTCCAATGGGCAAAAGAGGCTAATGAACGCTATTACACCCATGACTTTAACACTCTCTTTGATCGTATCCCCAAGTCTAGTATCATCACTTTACGCTCTGAAAACCCTCATGCCAAGCAACTCTATATCCTCTTATCCTATATTGAATACCCCAGCGATCGCGATACTCCCGCCTACAAGCGCACTCTGGAAATCGTTAATGATTTACCCCAAATGCTCAAAAGCGCGACCCTCCACCTAGTGCCCACACAGAGCAAATGGACTTACGATTCTAAGGCGATTAAAGCCCTCATTCAAGATGCCCATTGTCTCCCAGACAACCGCACTAAAATCGCGCGGATTCAACGCTTTTATCGCGACTTGGCAAATGATGGCACCCTTGTAGAAACATCGGGTTGTCCCGTTTTGAAAGATTATGGAAAACAGCAAGAATGGGTGTGGATCTTTTTTGGGCAGGGGGCTTGTGGAGATGGCGTGAAAGATTGGCATCCTATGCCCATAGTCTATGAATACAAAGAGGATTAAGAGTTTTAGCGTGGGCTTTTGGGGTAAAATGGCATAAAAAGGTTTAGCATGCGTTTTGGCAAGATCGATTATCTAAATTTGCTCCCTTTTGATGTGTTTATCAAGGCCTATCCTCTACGCTTGCCCGGATTTAAGACCTTTTTACACCTCAAAAAAACCTACCCCGCTAAACTCAACCGGGATTTTCTATTTAGGCGCATTGATGCGGGTTTCATCTCTTCTATTGCGAGCCTGCGCGCCCCACATGCCCTAGATTGTGGGATTATCGCCCATAAGCAGGTGCGTAGCGTATTAGCTCTCAAACAAACCCCCAACAGCGATCACGAGTCGGCAACCTCTAACGCTCTCTGCCTTGTCTTGGGGCAACAAGGGCAGGTTTTGATTGGAGATAAAGCCCTGCGTTTTTATCACCAAAGAGAACCTAAAGTAAAGTTTGTAGACTTGGCCACACTATGGCATGCTAAAACGCATCTACCCTTTGTTTTTGGGCGTTTGTGTTGTGGGCGTTACGCGCCAATTTATGCTACTCTAGCGCGCGCCTTTAGGCGCAAAAGAATCAAAATCCCCCACTACATTTTGCAAAAACGCGCCCAGGAGAGCCAGCTCTCAAGAGAACAGATTTTAGACTATCTCAAGGGCATTAGTTACAAAATCGCGAGCAAAGAAAGGCGATCTCTTTGTTTATTTGCCCGTGCCCTGCGCTTTAAACGATTACCCCACCCCCAGCGTTTTTAAAACCATTTATAGATAGATATGCCAATAGAGATCGCATAAATCCCCAACAGAGCGCGCCGATGCCAAAGAGCAGGCACTAAGGGCATCAGACGCACACCTATCACCACACCTATCACACTCCCAATACCCACCATCAAACCCCATTGCAGGTCATACAAGTCTAGTAGATCATGCCTCTCTAAAGAGAGCACGCCGCTTATAGAGGAAAAAATCACAAAGAAAAGCCCCAAGGGCACACTTTGTTTAGCGGGGATTTTCAGGTAATGCGCCAACAAGGGCACCATCAGCACCCCTCCTCCAATGCCTAGACTAATCGCAAAAACTCCCGTGAGCGCGCCGATGGATACTAAAATAAGCTTGGTTCTAGTATCTAGGGTAAAGTCTTGGGGACTGTCTACAGCAGGGCTTTTACTCTTAAACGCAAAACGCAAAAAAGAATAGAGAGTTACCAAAATAAAAACCCCTAAGAGAAATTTATGCGAAAAGGTGCGCAAAATCAGCCCGCTAAAGCTTGCCCCCACCATCCCCCCAAGCCCCACAAAAATCCCCGTGCGCACATCTAAAAACCCCTTTTTAAAATTAGTCCAACTCCCCACCACAGAAGAAAAGACCATTTGTAAAATGGAAATGCCCACTGCACTATCATAAGAATGCCCTAAAACCAGCATCACAGGCACAATCACCATCCCCCCCCCGATTCCAAAAAATCCAGAAAGCAAACCTGTAAATCCGCCCAATAGCAAAAACAAAACTAGGTTGATCATATCCATGAAGACCCCTTAGACAACAACTTTTGAACTTTTTAGTATATTTACTTAATGCCCTCAACTTTCTGTATAACAAGGCGTTAAAAATCATTAAAATTTACACGATATAATCGAGAAAAGGTTTTTCTATGAAAACAAATATCTTCTTTAGCTCTGTGTCGGGCTTCAACTGACACTTTAACCATGAAAATACGATTTCCATTTTCTGATCTTGTGCAGACTTTAGCACACCCTGAGGCAAAAAACAAGATTCCTTTTGGGATTCTATGCCCAAAAGACATGGCCCATCAAGATTTTAAGTATCCTTTAAAATTCCGCTTAAAAATCCCTTTATTTTTCTTAGGGATTTTAGTAGCTGGAGGAGTGCTTAGGGCTGGAGAACAAAATGTTTGGAGTGGGGTTTATTGGCTCCACCAGCAGAATATTCGCGGCAAAGATGGGGAGATTTACTACATTGATCCAGGAAAAAGTACAGCTGATACCTATGCCGCAGGGGCTCGCAGTTTTGGGGTTAATGTAACAGGGGGGGGGACTTTAGTCCTTGGCAATAAGAGCGAAAGTCCTTTAGAGGGGGGTAAAATTCTCTTTGGGGGGACGGGTTGGCACTCTGAAAATGTTGGCTACATTACTGGTAATCTCAAAGCACCTAAGATATACCTGACTAATACCATCCAATCTGGGAATGCGTGGGCAACAGGGGGAGGCACCACGCTGAATTTTCAGGCCACTCAGGGCATTACTGCTAATGGGCTTCATTTTAATGACGCTAAAGCGGGCACGCAACACTCAAACGCCACTTTTAATACCAGCAGTGGAACTTTGAATGTGCAAAACTCCACCTTTAGCGATCAGAGTAGTGGGGCTCTTCATTTTGATGGCCAAGACACCACTTTTAACAAAACTTCTTTGAATGGAAACTCGACGACTGTGAGCGTAAAAGCTAGCCAAGCTCTCAGCATGGATTCCACTAATTTAAATAATGCCCGTGGAAATGTCACTTTGCAAGGTAGTAGCGTGACTCTTAAAAATGGCAGTTTTCAGGGTGATCACAGCAAGCTTAGTATCAGCGCCTCTAATGCCTTGAGCGCAACGGAGGTCAATATTTCTGGGGCAGATTCCCTACAAGTCAATGCCAATAGCGCGAGTTTTACTAACTCCTCGTTTAACACGACCGGACAACAACAAAATGTCTTTAAAACCAATAGCCTTACTTTAGACAACACCACATGGAGCGGGTCTACTTACTATAAGTTTGAGGCTCAAAATGGTGGCACCTCTACCAATACCACCTTTAGTGGCACAACCACTATCAGCACAGATTCTCAAAGTCTTTCCCCTTTTGCAAATTTAAAGGGAAAAATCACTCTCTCGCCCAATGCTATCATCAATATTAAGCAATCCTTAGGGGTCGATCAGAGTTACACTCTCTTTAATCAAGAAACGCAAATTACATCCGGCGATCAGACCATCAGTCAAGATCAAGCGCTATGGAAATTCCTATCTTTTAATGGCGTGCACGCCTCTTCTATAGTTGCGGATACCTCCAATAGCAGCGTCGCCACTTTTAACTTTAATGGCAAAAATTATCGCATGAAAAGTAGTTTAGTAGATGGCAAACTCACTTTCACCATGCTAACCGGATATGTGGATTTGTGGAATGATGTGTACAACATGACCCCGGGGTGCTCCAAGGCTGCAGGCGGTGGCTGTGTTGGCTGGCCCAAATGGACTGATATTATCAAGGGTAGCTATAAAAATTACAATGTTAATGTGGGTGATGGAATCGCTTACATCAATCCTGTTGGCAAAACTTTAAACACCTGGACTTTTGGGGGCAATGGCGGGATTTACAATATACAAGGCAATGGCGCGACCTTAGTGATTGGGAATGATAAGACGCAAGTCGCCACGGGAGGGATTATTCATTTTGGTAAAGCTCCTAATCTAGGCTATATCGAAGACACATTTAACGCTGATAATATTTATATGACCAATACCATCAATGTGGGCACAAAGACTTTAAGTGGTGGGGGGGCATCTATGAGCTTCACTGCTAAGAAAAACTTTACCATCGATGGACTCACTTACCACAACTACATCACGGCTTTACCCCCTTTTGATAGCGCGATAGCCCAAAAATCTAACGCCTCCTTCAATAGCCTAGGCACTTTGAGCGTCTCCAACTCTTCTCTTGAAAACGATTCGTGGGGCAGCTTTAATTTTAGCGGAACGACTAGTGTTAGCTTCAATCAAAGCAGTGTGCAGGGAAGCCACACGACAATGACCATCTACTCGCCTAAGGCTACTATTAATAACTCTGCTTTTTTCCTAGGCAATGAAGCCAGCTTAGATTTTAATCAAGGCGCTAATCAAACGGGTTATTTGTCTTCTATCAGCGCAAACATTGCTGACAGCACGCTCAACCTCAATCAAAACAGCCATGTTTGGTTTCATGGCAACACCACCTTAAATAACACGGTTTCTTTTCTTAATTTAAGCTCCAGTGCGGATTTTTACGGACCTACTACGCTCTCAGGCACAACTATCCTCAATCTAGATCACAACAGCACAATCACTTTTTATCAAAACACCACCCTTGCAGGCAATGCTAATCTCAACCTAATCAATAGTGCTAAAGCCACCTTCACCGGCAACACGACTTTTAATGGCGATTCGGGCATCACTTTGACCAAGGGAACTAGCGCTACTTTCAACACCTCCACTTCTTCAGATACAAAACAAAATACAATCCCTAATATAACCCAGACTACTAACCCTAGCACGACTTTTAGCGGTCAGTCTTTCTTAAATGTGTCGGGTGAATACGATCCTTCAAAACAAACACAGACAACAAACACCCAAAACTCCCAAACCATCAACTACCAAGCGCAATTTAAAGATCTAAATTTTAAAGATAGCGCGGCTCTTATTCTCAACAACGCAGCGATTCAAAGTAGCAAAAGCACTTTTAGCAACAATGTTGGGGTGAGCATGGCTAATAGTCTTTTGAATGCGGGCACTCTCACTTTGCAGGGGGGGAACTTCCTCTTACAAAACTCTAAAGTGCAGGCAACTAGTGGAACAGCGAGCGGAAACACCGATTTAAATTTGCAGAGCAATAGTCAGTTTACCTTTAGTGATAATTTTAATCTCAATGGAGCGTTGAAATTTAGCGGTTTTTTAAATGGTAGCAACACCCAACCTCTCATCAAGGTAGATAAAACCTTTGAGTTAGCCAATTCAGGTGGCTTGCTCAATATTGCCAATATCGATCTCTCTGCCCCCCTTACAAATGACAGCGCTACCACCTATGACATTTTACAGGCTAAAGAGATTAAGGGTATCGATGGATCTGATGGGTATTCAAAGATCGATTTTTATGGCATCAAGATCGATAACGCCACCTACAGCACTTCTGGTACCAGTGGGGCTACCACTCAGACTCAAAGCTGGAGCTTTACAAACCCTCTTGATGGCGCGCAAACCATCACCGAAGAGATCAAAGATGGCAAGCTCACCATTAAAATTTCTAAAAACTCTAACCCTGTGGCTACCTCTTATTACAACATCGCGCCCGAACTCTATTTTTATGAACAATCCAAGCAAAACAGTACAGGGGCGGATTTCAATTACAGCGACGATCGCACCGGGACTTTCTTTTTAGATAGCAATTTAAAAGGAGTGTTTAGACCTAAAGGTGCAGATGGCAAACCGGGGACACCCATTGTCCCAGGTACTTATAACGCTTATGGGCAACCTCTCCAAGGGCTTTATATCTCCAATAGCCTTTTTAAAAAGGACACTTTTAATAATCTCTATAACATTGCCTCAAGCCTTGTGCCCCAGTTAGAGAAATTAGTTAAGGAGGGAATCTTAAATGATTTAAACGATCCCAATAAGGCCCTGCAGGCTTTATTAGGTGCTAGTATTAGCCTCACTGATGAGCAAAAAACCCAACTATTAGGCTTTATTAATGGGCTTAATAGTCATATTAATCAAACCTTTAAAAATGGGACTTTGGCCGTGGGGACTCCTCAAGCAGGTCAGACAGGGAGCAGTAGCGTGGTGTGGTTTGGAGGCAATGGCTATAGCCAAGCTTGCAGCGCGGGCGATTTTGGATGCCAATCTCTTAGAAACACCAATATAGGGCAACTCATCAGCTCCACAGCGACAGCGATGGGCTATATCCAGGCCCAATTTAATGCTAAAAATATCTATATCACTGGGACCGTGGGGAGTGGGAACGCGTGGGGCATGGGAGGAAGTGCCGATGTTACTTTTAATAGCGCGACCAATTTAACCCTCAATGAGGCCAAAATCCAAGCGCAGGCTACAGATGGGATTTTTAATCTCTTAGGGCAGGGGGGGCTTGAAAAACTTTTAGGGCAAAAAGGCCTCTCGCAGATGCTGGGCAATTATATTTACAGCGTAGCCTCCGGGTCTAAAGTTTTTCCTGATTTGATTCCCAATGGCATTAAAGACGCTCTGCCCGCACCCTTGAGCAAGGATTTAGGCGACAAACTTCAAAATCTCAAATTGAGCGATTTTTTGAGCGCTCAAGACATGGGCGCGCTCTTACAAATGCCAGGCATGGAAAATGTGATCAAGGATATTTTGAGCACTAAAACCGTGAGCTCTGTATTAGGGAGCAGTGGACTAATTCATTCTCTAAGCCAAGCGGAGCAAGATAAAATTTTTGGAGAGCTTAGTAAGGCATTGCCACTAGGGGGAGGTAGAATTGTTGCAAGCCTTGCTAATGGGATTTTTGGAAACCGCACCCTACTTAATTTAATTGGCTCTCTCTCACCCATGACAGGCATGAATGTCAATGACATGCTCAATTTTTCCAACACCGCACAGGGGCAGGCTGCGCTCACAAAATTTTTACAGGATAATACCTTTGGACAAGTGTTTGCTGGCCTGATCAGCAATGCGGAATTGCTTAATAAAACCGTGGCGTGGTTGGGTCCGCAAATTTTGGGCGAAATGCTGAATGTGGCGCTTAAAGATATGTTAAATCCTTCTAAGGAAATGGTGAGCGCAGCAACCAATATTGGAGAGAAGATCATTAGTAAAATCTTTGGGTCTGAAGCGCTCAACACGCTTAAAAACTTCCAAAAAGATCAAGATGTGCAAAAGGTGCTCCAAACCATCATTGCAGACAAAGGGCTAGGAGGGATTTGGGCTAATGGTTTAGGGAGCGTTCTGCCTCAATCTTTGCAAGAAAAGTTGCAAGAAGCAGGCGTTGGATCGCTCTTAGCCCCTAAGGCATTGAGCAATTTTTGGGAAAAGGGCTATTTTAGCTTTTTGGCTAATGGGGATGTATTGGTTTCCAACAGTAGTTTTAGCAACGCGACAGGTGGAGATTTAAGCTTTGTAGCCGGCAAGCAGATTATCTTTATGGGGAGCAACACCATTAGCTTTAGCAACTCTCAAGGCACGCTTAATTTTTTCTCTAACGACACCTCTAATATCAATTTATCTACCCTCAATGCGAGTAATGGCCTAAATATCAACGCGCAATTTAATAATCTCTTTGTGCAAAATGGCACCATCGCCACCACAAACCCCTATGAAAGTTTGGTCGTAAACGCGCAAAATTTCTACATGGGAGGCACGATCGATGCCTCACAAGGGGGGAGTATCGATCTCTCAAAAGTAACTCAAAATACCCAAATTGGCACGATCAAATTAGGCGCTAACGCGTCTTTGAGCGCCAACGATCTTGAGATTATCAAAGAACTTAACAATGCTTCTAGCAATGCCCTAAATGTGGCGCAAAATTTTGATCTTTACAGCGGGGCAACTTTGAGCACGGGCGTGGGGGGAATTGATGTAGGTGGGAATTTAGATAGCTATGGCACAATGACCTTTAATAGCAATGCGCAGAATGTCAATAATCCCTTTATCAATGTAGCCGGAGTTGCTACACTCAACCCTGGAAATACGACCGCCTTTACCCTCAATACACTCGCCCCAGTTCAACAACAATCCCAACAATCCCAACAATCCCAACAATCCCAACAGAGCGTGTTGGTGCAAGTACCCACTCCTCCCCAAACTCCCACCCCCTCCACTCAGGGAGTCTATACCCTGATAAATGCCAATAAATGGATTCGTTATGGATTGGTGAATCAAGCTTTCAACCCCAATAGTTGGAAGGACTATCTCACGCTCTATACCTACCTTGACATTGATGGACAAAAGCTCCAACTCAACGCCCAAGGTGATGGATTAACCTACAATGGCCAAGCGGTGCAGATTGGCAAAGATGGTCTGCTTGTCAGTTATAAAAACCAAGCTGGACAAATGGTCAGCGCATCCATTGCTTATAATAAAATGCAAGTAGGGATAAATCAAGCTCTCAACACCACGATGCCCAATGTCCAAAATTATATCCAACAAATTCAAGGACAAAGCAGTGTAAATGCCATCTACCAAGCCGGAGGACCGCGGGTGATGGATTGGCTACAACAGCTCTTGATCAATACCAAAAACTCCCCCCTCTTTGCGCCCTATTATTTAGAAGACCATTCGATGAAGGAATTGGTGCAAGTGGCTAAGGATATCGCCAATAGTATCGATTTAATTGCCTCTCCTAATCTTAAGGCTAATTCTACGGACATCTTGCGAATCAACACCTACACCCAACAGATGAGTCGTTTGACAAAACTCTCCAGTCCTTTGCCTAGCACTCCCAGTTTTGCGGACATGTTAGAAAGTCTGAAAGGTAAGAAATTTGCTAGCGCAGTGCCTAATGCGATGGATGTGATCCTCAAATACTCCCAACGCGATGTGCTCAAAAACAACCTGTGGATGCAGGGCGTGGGCGGGGCTAGTTTTGTGGCTGGGGGCACAGGAACACTCTATGGAATCAATGTAGGTTACGACCGCTTTATTAAGGGCGTGATTGTAGGAGGCTATGCAGCTTATGGATATAGCAATTTCCGAGGCAATATCGCTAATTCCGGCTCTAATAATGTCAATGTGGGGCTTTATAGCCGTATATTTGTCAAAAGAAGCGAAATCACTCTGAGCGCTAATGAAACTTGGGGCTATAATAAAACTTATATCCAAGCGTCTAACCCCCTTTTGAGCATCATCAACCAACGCTACGATTACAACACTTGGACAACCAATGTCAATGCTAACTATGGCTATGATTTCTTCTTTAAAAATAAGCATGTGGTGCTCAAACCTCAAGTCGCCTTGCGCTATTACTACATTGGCCTTTCAGGTTTACAGGGCGTGATGGATAATCCTCTTTATGCGCAATTTAAGGCCAATGCCGATCCGGCCAAAAAATCCGTTCTCACTCTCAATCTTGCCCTAGAGAGTCGGCATTACTTTGGGAAAAATTCCTATTATTTTGTTTTGGCTGATATTGGACGCGATCTCTTTGTGCGCTCTTCTGGGGATAAATTGGTGCGCTTCATCGGGGACGATACTTTGAGTTATCGCAAAGGGGGACTTTATAACACTTTTGTGGGTCTGACAACTGGAGGCGAGGTGCGTTTGTGGCGTTCTCTCTATATCAACGCGGGTATTGGGGCGCGTTTTGGGCTCAATTACCAAGATATTAATGTTACTGGCAATGTCGGTATGCGCTATGCTTTTTAAGAGAAATCTTAGAGGAAATTGGATAGATTGGTATCCCCTCCTTTTAGCTCCAAGAGGTTTCCTCTTGGGGTGCTGATTTTAAGACACAAGTTTTATAGATGAATAATCCTCCGGTATCTTTTGTGCATATCGTCCTTAAGCCCCTCGTGTCTCCAAAATGCATACATAGCCTTGAACAAGCCCTAAAGAGCGCCCAAATTACTTATGACTTCAATCCTAAATCTGAAGGGGTTGTGCTTTGTTTGGGTGGAGATGGCACGCTTTTGGGAGCTTTGCGTAGCGGAGCGGCATGTTTTGGTGTGCATGTAGGACACTTGGGATTTTTAAGCGCGGCTAATTTAGAAAACTTACAGAGCTTTTTAGAAGAATTAAAAAGAGGGCATTACAAAATTGAAAAACACTTGATGTTAGAGGCTTGGCTTGAAGATGAGCAAGAAAAAAGCGAGTCTTTTGTCTGTGCAAACGATATTGTCGTGAGCCGTAAAGATGTCTATGGTATTTTGGAATTAGAATTATTTGTTGATGACAAATTGGCCAATATCTATCAAGTAGATGGCCTCATCTTTGCAACTCCGCTTGGATCGAGCGCTTATAATATTAGTGTGGGTGGCTCTGTGGTGCACCCTCTTTGTGAAAATATCCTCATCACGCCCATAGCCCCCCATTCTCTCACACAAAGACCTTTGATTTTAGGCGCGCATGTGCGCTTGGGCGTGCGGTCTAAAAAATCTTGCATGGTTGTGATAGATGGGCAACAACACCATTTCATGCACCCGGGCCAAAGATTAATACTTAGGCGCGCTTCCAAACAGGCAACCTTACTCCAGCCTCTTGAACGGGATTATTTTAGAGTCCTTAGAGAAAAATTTTCTTGGGGTGGGCGTAATTAGTGGGCTTTAAACTTCTGTGTAGTAGCATAAAAACATGGTAGAGAGTTTAGAGGTCCAAGACGCTTTAGTTTTTAAAACCCTGTCTTTGCATTTTCATCCCCGCTTAAATGTGATCAGTGGGGCGAGCGGGAGTGGAAAAAGCGTGTTACTAGAATGTCTTTTAGGGAGCATCGCCCATGCGCGCTTGCATGCTAAAACCCTAAAAGCTTCTTGGAAACTCCTCACAAACCACAAAATCACCGCTTCTAAGGACAAACAAACACGCTATGTCTGCGATGGCGTGCCTATTTCTAAAAAAGCCCTTTCTGCGCGTTTTGATCCCCATATTTTGCATATTTCTAGCTACAAACACACCCACGAGCTCCAAGCGCATTTCCTCTTAGAAATTTTAGATAGCTATGTGGATTCAAAGTTGCGCCTTGAATTTCAAGAGGTGTATGAGGACTATTTAGAAACGCGCGATCGTCTAACACGACTCCAGCAAGAACATCAAGATATAGAAACACGCAAAGAGATGGTAGATTTTGAGCTATCCAAATTGCGCGCGCTCAATTTAGAAGAGGGGGCCTACGCGCGCTTAGAATCCATCAAAGCGCAACACCGCAACAAGGAAGAGAGGGGTATGCGTGTTCAAGAAGGGTTGCACGCCTTAGAGGGCATGGATGTTATTCACAAAGCTTTGGCTTCTAGTTCTGCCTCGCTAGAGTTTGTCCAGCAACTCACACAAAACCTTGAAGAGGCCCGTCAAATTTTGCTAGATGAAGCCTTTAAGCTTGAGGAACTAGAAAATATTGACATGGATAACCTGCTAGATGAGATGGCCAAACTAGGGGCCATTGTGCGTAAATATGGGGGTGAAGCCCAAGCGCGCGCGCAGAGGGAAAAATTAGAACAGGATTATCAACACTATTGCCATCATAATGAAGCCCTTCAAGAAGTCCAGCACACATTAACACGCCTAGAAAATACTTGCATGCAACTAGGCTTGCAAATTAGAGAAGCCCGCCATGAGTATTTGCCCGCTATGCAGGCCATATTAGAGGAATACAGCGCAAAACTTTTGCTCAAAAACCCCCTTTTGCGCCTAGAGGACACTCATTTAAACGCGCAGGGCCTAGACACTCTCCAACTATCTTTAGGCAATAGCGCGTCTGCTACATTGAGCGCAGGGGAGTTTAATCGCCTGCGCCTAGCGATTTTAGCCATCAAAGCCAAGCGTTGCCAACAAACCACCCCCACACAAACGATCTTAGTGGACGAGTTGGACACTAATTTAAGCGGGCAAGAGAGCGCGTGCGTGGCTAGTATTCTCAAAGAACTCAGCACCCTGTATCAAGTGATCGCCATCTCCCACGCCCCCCATCTGCCCGGTTTAGCTGACGCGCATTTTTTAGTCTATAAAGAGGGAGAGAATACTCGGGCTAAATTGCTCAACAAACAAGAACAGATCTTAGAAATTGCGCGCATGGTGGATGCTAATTTGGGGCAGGAAGCTTTGGCGTATGCGAGGATGAAGCTTGAGTGCTCTTAGCTATAATCTTTTATACAATGTCGCCAAACTCCTCAGGCAACAAAATAAGATCACCATCCGCCACCACCAAAATATTTTTTCTTTAGACACCCCTAAATATCTTTTTAAAGCTTGTTTGCAAAAGGGGCAGAGTTATATTTTTGTGGACTCCTCTAAAGATTGCAATTATCCTAAAACTCCTCTCAACCTCGCCCTAGAAAAACATGCCTCTAACGCCACGATCTTAGACGCCTTTTTAGAAAATGAGGATCGCATTCTTAAAATCGCCCTAGAATGCGCGCATAGCTACAAAAAAACCCAAGCTTTTTTACAACTTGAGTTTACCGGCAAACACAGCAACGCTATTTTATTAGACTCTCAGGGGCGCGTTTTAGAAGCCCTGCATTTTCTAACTCCTGAGCAGAGTTACCGCCCCGTGCGCAAACACCAAACCCTAGCCCCCCTTAAAAAGACCTCCTTTGTGCGTCCTCCTTTAGAAGAGATAGACACCCCTACTCTCTTGCGCGCTTTGCAGGACATCCATACCAAATACAGCGCACAAAGACTTGAGCAGGCAAAAGCACAGCTCCACCAAGCATGGTGCAAAAAACAGGACAATTTAGAAATGATTTTGGCTGGATTACCCAGTGCCACCCAACTTGAGCAAAACGCCCTAGAACAACGCCAACACGCTAATTTACTTCTCACACATCTATACACCCTTAAGAGCGCTGATCTCTACGCGCCGCAGATTTTTTTAGAAAATCAATGTATCGTTTTACCACCGCGCTCTCGATCTTTTAGCGATGCGGCTAATAAACTTTTTAAAATGGCTAAAAAGAGCGCGCAAAAAGCTACCCACATTGTCCTACAAAGAGAAAATCTCACCTCTAAGATCACTTTTTTAAAAGCCAAAATACATTTTTTGCAAGAAGCTAGCCTAGAAGAATTAGAATTGCTCAGACCTAAAACTAAACGCCAAACCTCTAAAAACATCCATTTAGAAAGCTTTGAGATTGAGGGGTTGCGGGTAGTGATTGGGCGCAACCAACAGGAGAATCGCGATTTGCTCAAAATGGCGCGCGCGCGTGATATTTGGGCGCATGTCTATAATGTTCCGGGCCCCCATATGGTGGTTTTCTCTCACCCTTTTAACCCCTCCGAGACACTTTTGATCAAAGCTTGCACCCTCTTGGCTAAATTAGTCTGTCCAAATCCTAGCAGTCAATCTTTTAAGGTCCGTGTAGATTATACGCAGAGAAAAAATGTCAAATTTGCGCCCAAAACTCCCGGAGCGCATGTTTTCTACACCCACTTTGAAACAATCACTATCGCAATCTAAGTTACATTCAAGTATAATGTCATGCCAAATTTAGCCTGGATGATACGCGTTTCTACTTTTTGTAAGTTCGTTTATCTATATTTTGTTAAGGTTGGCGTAGTGGCTTTTGTGTGCTTGGTGTTTCCTTTTAAGGATTTGCCACCTAAGAAGGTCCTCCTAGCCGATTCGTAGCTTCGTTGAACTACGCAACATAGTAACGGTCATTTGGGTGAATGTAAGGTTTAGATGAAAAAAAGAATTTTAATTATGGGGAGTGGGGCACGCGAATACGCGCTAGGGCGCAAATTTAGAGAGGATACGCGTGTGGGCGACATTTATTTTTGCCCGGGTAATGGAGGAACTCAGAGTTTTGGCATCAATGTCAATCATTCTGATCACCAGCAATTAGTCGCATTTGCCCTAGAAAAAAAGATTGATTTGATTGTAATTGGAGCTACTCAACCTTTGGTAGAAGGTTTGAGCGATCTTTGTGAGAGCGCAGGGCTTAAAGTTTTTGGACCTAGCCAGCAAGCTAGCTTGCTAGAAAGCTCCAAGAGCTTTGCTAAGGAAATAGCCCAACTTCACAATGTGCCTTTGGCTCCTTTTAAAATTCTTACAAGCCCTAATTTGAATCAACTTCAAGACTTGCACTATCCCTTAGTATTTAAAGCTGATAGTTTGTGTATGGATGGAGTGGTGATCGCACGAGATGAGAATGCAAGCATGGCAGCCTTGGATCACTTTTTCAATAAAAGAGAGCAAAAAAAGGTAGTGGTTGAAACTTATTTGGAGGGCATGGAGCTTTCTCTCTTTGCTTTAGTGCACCATGAAAACTACTTACTTTTACCTCCTTGCCAAACTTATAAACAACTTTCTGGAGGAGGCCCCACTACAGAGGGGATGGCTTTTGCACCCGCTGGCATGTGCGATACCACTTTGCAGAGAAAGATCGCCACTAGGGTGATTGAACCCATTTTAAAAGCCATGAAGGATATGGGTAGACCTTTGGTAGGGGTTTTATATGCAGGCATCATGGCTATTCAAGAAGAAGGGACTTTAGAGCCCTATTTGCTCGAATACAATGTGCGTTTTGGAGACCCAGAATGCAGTGTGCTACTCCCTTTGATCAAAACTCCTTTATTTGATCTGTTTCAAGCGACTTTAGAGGGCAACTTGCAAGAATTGTCCCTAGAATTGCACCCACAATATTGCTTAGGTGTGGTGCTTGCCTCGAAAGATTACCCCTATCAAATGTCAGAGGGTCAAAGTGTCTATATCGATCCTATGGATGAAAAAAATGGGCATTTAGATTTAGGAGAGATTGCCCAAGAGAACGGGGTTTTTTCGGTCTCTGGAGGGCGTGTGGGGGCGTGTGTAGGAGTGGGGAAATCTCTTTTGGAGGCTAGAGAACATGCCTACCATCTTGTGCACAAGGTGCAGTTTGAAGGCATGCAATTCCGCGAGGATATTGGCTCTTGATGCCCGATCACTACAAACTAGAAGAAACCATTTACAAAGAACGCCTAGTGCTCGCGCCTTGGTGGTGTCGTGTGGGGGCTTATGGGGTAGATGTGCTCTTAGTGGGTTTGATGGCTTGGGATTTTAACACGCGTTGGTTAGACGCTCTGCATTTGGGCTTTTTACTCCATGCCCATGCTTTTTTACGCTATATCTTGCTATATACCTTTTTGCACTTGTGTTATGAGGGGATTTGCATGGGCTGTTTTTGGGCAAGTGTAGGGAAATTGGTGTTTCACTTGCGAGTCGTGAGTTTAAAAAGTTTAGATAGACCCACTTTTTCAGAAAGATTAAAGCGTTTTGCTCTCAAGGAACTTGCTTTATTGTGTCCTTTCTTTTATCTCTCTATGGATAAATTTCAACGCACCTTTCATGACAGAGGGGCGAAGACTTTGATCATCATGAGATGAATGCTCTGGCGTTTTGTTCTTTTATGTTGGTTTTTATGGACGGCTATAGAAGCAAAACAGCAGGTCGCTGTGCAAAAATTCAATAAAAAAAACCACAAGATTTTTGAGATTTTAGCCGATCGTGTGGAGGCTAAAAACAATGTAGTAACTGCTACTGGGCATGCGATTTTGCTTAACTATGATGTTTATATCATGGCTGATGAAGTTTCCTATAACACGGAAGCAAAAGAAGCTACCCTCAATGGTCATGTCAAGATTTATAGAGGTGAGGGGCTTTTGGTGCGCGCCGAACATATTAAGATCAAGCTCAATAAACACTACGAGCTCATTTTTCCTTTTTATGTGCAGGATAGTGTGAGTGGGATATGGATCAGCGCAGACATCGCCCATGCCAATCAAAACACCTACCGCATTAAAAACCTCACCGCTTCAGGCTGTAGTGTAGAAAACCCTATTTGGCATATCAACGCCACTTCTGGATCTTTTAATGCAGATAAATCCCATTTGAGTTTATGGAATCCTAAGATTTATCTAGGGAATATCCCCGTGCTTTACTTGCCCTATATTTTTATGTCCACTAGCACGAAACGCACCAGTGGGCTTCTCTATCCAGAATTTGGCACTTCTAACTTAGCCGGCTTTATCTATTTGCAACCCATCTACATCGCTCCTAGAGATTCTTGGGACATGACCTTAACGCCTCAAATCCGCTCTAAAAGAGGTTTAGGGCTGAATTTTAATTTTAGAATGGTCAACAAGCACCAAGATAAATTTTTATTCAATATGCGCTATTTCCGCAACTACGATCACTATACCAAACAATATAATTTGCGTAATCAAAATGTTTTTGGTTTTGAAGCCCTGCAGGCTAGCCGTCAGGTTTTGCAAAAATATTTTGGCTTGAAATCTCATTTAGACAACGCCTTTTATCTTGATTTTCTTTATATGAACGATTTGGACTATGTGCGCTTTGAAAAAGTCAACCAGCGCATCACAGATGCAACCCATATGTCAAGGGGCAATTACTATGTCCAAACCAACAACAATTATTATGGCTTAAATCTCAAGTATTTTCTCAATCTCAATAAAATCAACAACGACCGCACCTTTCAATCTCTCCCTAGTCTGCAATACCATAAATACCTAGCTCCTTTGGGTTGGAAACATCTCCTCTACTCTTTGGATTATCAATTTCATGATATTGTGCGCCAAGTGGGCTATGGATATTTGCAAAACAGCGCTAAAGTGCCTCTAGGCTTACAATTTTCCTTGTTTAAAAAATACCTCTCTGTGGGACTTTGGAACACTTTCAACTTTAGCAATGTGGTGATGACAGATCAGAAAAATAGCTATGTTCCTAGCATACAGGGCGTGAGTCGCAATTATGGGAATGCCTTTTCTGGCTCTTATGCCCTCTATCTCAACTCGGATTTGGCGCGTGAATACAATAAGCTCCTGCATACCATGCAATTAGAGGCTGTGTTGCAGGGAACTTATTATAACTTCACCAACGGGCTTTTTAATAACCAAATGTATGTGTTGAGCGCGCAGGCGCGCAATGATTTTACTTCAGACACTCTTAGCAATTACGATTATCGAGGACAGGTTTATGATTCGGTGTGGAATCCTGCAGCCATCATTGAGCCCAACCCCTCAAGAGGGCAACTCAATTTAAATCTTACGCAATATCTCTACGGCACAGATGGCCACGAACTATTTTATTGGCGCATCTCTCAGGCCTTAGATTTTTCGGACAAGGTTTCTTTTTTTCGTATGCCCATGGAGACTAAAATAGGGTTTTCCCCACTCAAGGGACTTAATATTTATGGCACTCTCTTTTACTCTTGGTATTACAACAGCCTTGATGAGGTGTCTATCAATGCTAACTACAATTATAAATTTCTTAATGCCAATATCTCCTACTACCTCAAATCTAATTTCAATGACAACGGCATCAATAAAATTGTCGAAAATAGTTCTAATTATCTTAAAGCCGGTCTTAGCAATGATTTCCGCTGGTTTTCACTCACAAGCTCTATTGGTTATGACATTAAAAATAATGTCGTGCTCAACTGGGATATTGGTATCTTCAAAAAAATTCGTTGTTTTGGAATCGGTTTGATGTTTGTGAATCGTCGCCGGCCCGTGCTTACCAATGACCCCGCCGATCCTCTAAGAGTCTATGAGAATAATTATGTCAAACTAGAATTGGACTTTTCTCCTATTACCAAAACCAATATCACCTACCGACAGCTGAAACAATGATTGCGCAAGATTATCGTTTTGAAGACCATCAGGACGCTTTAGAAAAACTGATGAATGAGATTATGATGCGTCATTTAGATTTACACAATGCCATTGTGTTGGCAACCAGTCTAAGTGGTATCCAATACGCCAACACCCTCGCTAGTAAATTCCACACAGATCGCGATTTCCTTTTTAGTGGCTCTATTTATGCGCCCTTAAATCGCGAATGTGAAATCGCGCTTGTAAGCGAGGGGATGGATATTATCATGCATGAAAAGCTCATTCAAGCCTTTGGGATCAGCTTGGATTATGTCTATGGTGAAGCTAAACGGGTGTATGAAGAGGAAATCCTCTCTAAAATCTACAAATTTCGCAAGGGCAACATGCTCAAATCTCTAGCGCATAAAAATGTCTTATTAGTCGATCAGGGCATTGAAACAGGCATTACAGCCGGCCTAGCGATTCAAACTTGTATGGATAAACAGGCTAAAAGTATCTCTGTGCTCACTCCGATTTTGCCCAAATCTGTGGAAGAAAATCTTAGCCTGATTTGTGATAATGTAGTGAGTGTCTACCGCCCTGATTTTTTTGTATCCATTGAACATCACTATAAGAAGCCTCTAAAACTAAGTGCAGCTGAAATCGAGGCTTTCTTTTCAGACTCTAGTAAACCAATTCATAAAGGAGAATTATGACCATTCGTATTCATCACGAGGAGTATCGCCTCAATGACATTGCCAAACAGGCCACTAGCGCGCTTCTTTATCGCCATAAGGGTTGCGTGATATTGGCTACCATTATGGTAGATAAGGCCTGTGTAGAGGAAAATTTTCTACCCCTAAGTGTGCATTTTAGTCAAAGAGCTTATGCTATAGGGCGCATTCCGGGTGGGTTTAACAAACGCGAAGGTAAGTTGAGCGAATTTGAAACCCTCACTTCGCGCGCTATCGATCGGAGTTTGCGGCCTCTTTTTGCCAAAGACTATGCCCATCCCACCCAAATTACATTATTGGTCCTCAGCCATGACCAGCAAAGCGATCTGCAAGTTTGCGCCCTGCATGCTGCTGCTAACGCGCTTTATTTGGCTAATCTTGGCATTGAAAATGTAGCTGCGGTGCGTGTGGGTAGAATTGGAGGAAAAATTGTTTACAATCCTAATGCTACAGAGCTACAAAAAAGTGATCTCAATCTCTATGTTTCTGGCACTTCTGAGGCACTGCTCATGGTTGAAATGCATTCTCAAGAGAGCTTACCAGAAGCCACCCTTTTAGATTTGTTAGAAAAAGCGCAAAAACATATCCGCGAAAACTGCTTACAATTTCAAAAAAGCTTTGCGCCTCATAGAAAAGCTCCTCTTGCTATCAATACCCCCACCCCTCCAAATCCTACTTTAGAACTGCTCTTAAAGCAACATTTCCACCAACAGATTTTAGAAATAAAAACACAGATGGCAAAAAGCGAGCGAGAAGTCGATTTTGCTCATTTGACCACCGCCATCGCACACACTCTACAAGAGAAGGGGCATTCCTACACTTTTGAGCAGATTCAAAGGAGCTTAGAGCGTTATACGCATCAATGCATCCGTGAAGAGATTTTACACACCAAGACGCGCCCAGATGGGCGTGGTTTTGAAACTATCCGCCCTATTTCTATTGAAACTAATCTACTACCCCATTGTCATGGGAGTGCACTTTTCACGCGTGGCCATACACAGGCCTTAGTTGTTTGCACCGTGGGAGGGCCCAACGATGCCAAGTTGCAAGAAAATTTAGATGGATTGCACAAGGAGCGTTTTATGTTCCACTATAACTTCCCCCCCTTTAGCGTGGGAGAAGCCACTCCTTTAAGCGCGCCGGGCCGTAGAGAAATTGGACATGGTAATCTAGCCAAATGCGCTTTGCAGGGATCGATCTTAGAGTCCGATCAAACCATCCGCCTTGTTTCAGAAATTTTAGAGTCCAATGGATCAAGCTCAATGGCTAGCGTGTGTGGAGGATCTTTGGCTCTCTATGCAAGCGGGATTAAATTGAAATCCTTAATCGCTGGGGTGGCTATGGGACTCATTATACAAGGCGAAGAAACAGCGATCTTGAGCGATATTAGTGCTTTAGAAGACATGCAAGGGGATATGGATTTCAAGATTGCCGGAAACCTAGAAGGCGTGGTAGCCTTACAAATGGACACTAAAATCGCAGGACTTTCTCTAGCACTTCTATCCCAAATCCTCCAACAGGCCAAAGAAGCACGCGGGGCGATCTTAGAGTGCATGGAGCAAGCTATCGAAGGCATCATGCCCAATACAGATGCTCTGCCCACCCAAGAGAGTTTTTCTGTGCCTCCTAAGAAAATCGCTACGATTATAGGACCTTCTGGAAAAAGCATTAAAGAAATTATTGAGCGTTTTGAGGTGCAGATTGAATTAGATAAAACAAGTGGAGCAGTGTGTATCAGTGGGGGTGCTCAAAATGTTTTAGATGCTAAGGAATACATCTTAGAAATGACAGGATTTCAGCCCTACCATGTAGAAGAGGTCTTAGAGGTAGAGATAAAAAAAGTGGTTGATTTTGGAATTTTTGTGCGTTTGCCACGAGGTGGGGACGCGCTCTTGCATAAAAGTCATTTAGAAAAACGCGATCTAGATAAAGATTCTTTTATGGAAAATAACACTTTAGAGTGCAGGATCATTGCCATTCACGATGATAGCGGTAAAATTGATGTAGATTTGGCTTGAAAATTAAGTTTGGGAATGCCATAATAAACTTTTGCGCTTAGCAATATTCTAAAGATGCGGAGTTGTGCATGAGGTTTTTTGCGCTTTTCTTTTTAGGGATGGTTGGGTTGGCCTTTGGGACGGATATTAGTGGTGTGGAAATGATTAAATCCTACTCCATTGTGGGGGCTGTTGTGGGCTTAGGGGTAGCCGCTTGCGGGGGTGCTATTGGGATGGGCAATGCAGCTGCAGCAGCTATCACGGGTACAGCGCGTAATCCAGGGGTAGGGGGGAAACTCCTAACAACCATGTTTATCGCGATGGCGATGATCGAAGCGCAAGTTATTTACACTTTAGTGTTTGCGATTATTGCGGTTTATAGCAATCCGTTCTTAGCATAGTTCAATTGGGAGGGGGATTTGCACTGGTGGTGGAATTGGTAGACACGCCATCTTGAGGGGGTGGTGAGGCAACTCGTGCGAGTTCAACTCTCGCCCAGTGCACCAAATGCGTGATATTTGCTTACGCAATGATTGGTGTGCCATGCATTGTAGCCTTTTGTGCCAAAATGGTGGAATTGGTAGACACGCTAGACTCAAAATCTGGTGGGGGCAACCTCGTGTCGGTTCGAGTCCGACTTTTGGTACCAATCTCTGAGTCTGTTTTGAAAGTTTGAGTTGATCTACAATATTAAGCTCAAATTCAATAGATTTTAGCTAGAATTTAGCTTGTTTTTTTAAATCTTGCTTTTAGAAAGGGTTTTTGATGCGTCGTTTTTTAGGTCTTGTGATGATGGGTGCTTTAGCTTTGGGTGTGGCCCATGCGGAGGACTATTCCAGTTTAAAAACTGGTGAGTTTTTAAAATTGGCAGGTACTTTGCACAATGCGGAAGATGTTTTGGATTACCAAATGGAAGTGGCCAAGCGTCTTAAAGCTTTAAAGGGTAAGGCACGCACTAACTTTAAAATTAAGCTAGATCGAACTTACAAAGCTAATCTTGCTAGAATGAGTGCGAAAGACTTTATGGCTTTGCGTAAAGAAGTGGCTAGTGCTCTTGAAGAAAAGAAAAAAGATCATAGCCATGATGAATTATTGGAAATGGGCCTAGATGTGCAAGTGTGTAAGGGTAAAAAACGCGAACTTCTTTGTGCGCATAAACATACTAAAAAACATGGAAGCAAGCATCATGGACATGGGGCTAAACATGGGCATGAAGGCATGAAGCACGAAAATAAAGGAGCGGCTAAACAATCCGCCCCTAAAGCAGAGGAACACAAAGAGGAAGCTAGCAAACCAGCTTCTGCCAAAGCTCCTGCTAAAACTGAGGAACACAAAGAAGTTAAACAAGAAGGTGGCGAACACCACGAATAGTTTAAAAAGGAGGGGGTCAAGGCGGATTTAATTTTTGTCTTCTTTCCTCATTTTTCTACTTAATTTCTTATATTTTTGTGGTTTTGCATCTCTCGTAGATGTGGTGGGTAGCTTTTACATGCTATGCAGTAACAAGCTTTAACAACCCTTTAAATCCTCAAAACTTTACATGAAGGAACTAGACTTTATAATCTTTTAAAACTTGAGAGGCTAGAGTATTTGGATCGATGCCTAGACTCTGTTCTACAAGAGCTGTATTTCCATGCAAAACAAAAGCATCTTCTAATTCAAAAGTTTTAAAAATTTTAGGAAAATAGCCTATTTTAGCCAAGTATTCCAATAAGGCACTCCCTACGCCTCCACTGGCATAGGAATCGCTAAAAACATAGATATACGCATAGCGTGGTAGAATTTCTTGGAGCGCGCGATCTAAGGGTTTTAAAAAACAAAGATCAAGCAATGCAATTTCTAAATCTCCAAGAATCTTTAGAGTTTGATAAGCCCGTCCTACGCCATTGCCATATCCGATGAATAAAATATCTCCCTGTGCCTTAAGCAGTTCACATTGGCCATAAACATAGGGTTTTGCCTCAAAAACACCTTCTTCAAGCAAAAAGCTCCCCCTAGGATAACGAAAAGCGCACGGGTTTTGATCATGATTGTGCGCAAAAGCAATGGCACACTCTAAGGTAGCGTTATCTCGAGGTGCTAGTAAAACCATGTTTGGAATGGGGCGCAAGTAGGCGATGTCTAACAGGCCTTGGTGGGTTTCTCCATCCTCACCCACAATCCCAGCCCGATCGATCGCAAATTTTACAGGTAAGGACATAATGGCGACATCGTGTACAATTTGATCAAAGGCGCGTTGTAAAAAGGTAGAATAAATGCTTACAAAGGGCTTAAATCCTTCTTTGGCTAAAGCTGCCATAGAGGTTACGGCATGTTGTTCAGCAATACCCACATCCCAAAAACGATTGGGGTAGGTGTCTAGGAGTTTGCCAAGTCCAGTTCCTCCGGGCATAGCTGCAGTAACTCCCACAATCTTTTCATCCTCAGTTGCATATGCCAAAAGGGTTTTAGAATATACCTCCGTAGGACTTAAAGGTTTAGAGTTATCTTTAACACTTTTGGGCAATCCTGTAGCTAAATCAAAAGGTCCTACTCCATGCCATTTTTCATAAGGTCCCTCAGCAATCTTATACCCCTTGCCCTTCGTAGTTTGGGCATGGATGAGCATGGGGCCTTTGGTCTCTTTGGCTAGTTTTAAGGCCTGCACAATGGCTTCTAAATCATGGCCATCAATAGGACCCATGTAACTAATGCCTAATTCCTCAAAGAAAATCCCGGGCGTGATGAGCTTGAAAGATTCCTCAAAGCGATTAGCCAAATAATTCACGCCCTCCGGCATGGATTTTAGAATAGCTTTGATTTTGTCACGGAAAGACTGATAAAGAGGACGCGCCATTAGTTGAGAGAGCGCATTGCTAATCGCCCCAATGGGTTTAGCGATACTCATTTCATTGTCATTTAAGAGAATTACTAGAGGGTATTTGCGATCGCCCAATTCATTAAGGGCTTCATAGGCTAATCCTGCGCTCAAACTCCCATCGCCCACTACCACAACCGGAACCTCTGTTTTACCTGCAAGTGCGTAGGCTTTGGCCACGCCAACACCAACAGAGATCGCCGTAGAACTATGCCCGGCAATGAAGTAGTCATAAATGGACTCGCTAGGACGGCAAAATCCACTGAGGCCATGAATTTGGCGCAAGGTGTCAAAGGCCTCAAAACGCCCAGTTAAAAGTTTATGCGCATAGGCTTGATGGCTGGTGTCAAAAATAAAGGGATGCTTATCTTTATCAAAAACGCTATGCAAGCCCACAATGAGTTCTGTGGCCCCTAGTGAGGAGCTTAAATGTCCTCCCCTAGAACTAACTACCTCTAAGATACGGCCTCTCAATGAGGCGCAAATTTTTTCTAAATACGCGCTTTCTTGCCCATACACATTTAAATCTTGCGCATCAATCAGTGCTTCCACCTTATACCTTTAAGTTGTCTAATACACTTTCTTTAAGATTTTTATAGCGCGTCATTAAATTGCCATCGATATTTCCCTGAGAACTGCTAATGAGCACTCCTCCTTTAGCGATCGCATCATTGGGTTCTAGCTTGATTTTTGGCATGTCCTTAAGGTGTTGGGAGAGGTAAGGGTAATCTAGCGTATTGACTTTCAAGCAAATATCCGTAGCGTCCATGATGTTTTGTAAAAGTTGCTTGGCTAAAGCTAGAGCAACCTCTTGGCTTTTCTCCTCCACTTCCTTTACAATGACTTCTTTAGCGATCTCCACAGCGATCGCGCTGAGTTCTTTTTCTAGTGTCTCTAGGTGGGCTTGAGATTGTTGCATTTGTTGATCAATAGTGCCTAAGGATTGCAGGAGGTGTTTTTTCTCCTCCTCAATGCTCGCGCTCAAGTCATCTTTAGCTTTTTGCTCTCCTTCTTTAAAACCTAACTTATAGCTATCCTCCCTAGTCTGTTGCAAAAGGGTTTGGCTTTCTTCTTGACTTTTTTCAAACTGCATCTGCAACTTGGCCAAATGGCTAGAGAGTTCATCGGTTTTCTTGAGCAAACACTCTACAAGCTCATTTTCTAATTGGATGGAACGCGTGAGCTCTGCAGACTCCAAAGGTGGAGGAGGGGGCGCGCTACGCGGTGTGTTGCTCTCAGGCTCAGGTTCTGGGGCAAAATCGGCAATGGATTTAAACTCGTAGCGCGCGATGCTATGCTTGGCAAGATCGTCCTTGGCGATCAGGTTTTCTTCACTAAAATTATTCAACAATATCCTCTTCTCCACCCATTTGGATAATACCTTTCTCAGCTAGGGATTGGACTATCTCAATGATCTTGCGTTGGGCAGATTCCACATCTTTAATTTTCACTGCACCCAAGTAAGCCATTTCCTCAATGAATTGTTCGCTCGCACGGCTACTCATATTGCTTAAGAATTTGGCTTTAAGCTCCTCAGTGGAGGTTTTGAGCGCAAGGGTAAGGTCTTTTTTGTCTGCCACCTTAAGGATTTCACGAATGGCAAAGTTATCAAGTCCGCTAATATCTTCAAAGGTGAACATCATTTCTTTAATGTCATTGGCCAACTTAGCATCAATATTTTCAATGCGCGCAAGAGTAGTTTTGGCTGCCTTTTGACCCAAGCGGTTAAAGATTTCAGCCACAGCACGCGTGCCACCTACTTCTACCTTGTAGCTAGTGAGGGCCTCTAACTTATTCTCTAAAACGGTGGAAACTCTTTTAACCACTTGAGGAGAAATATCTCCTAAGGAAGCCATTCTAATACTCACTTCCGCCTTCATGTCATCTGGGAAGAAACTCAAGGTTTCAGCAGCATTGGGGGATTCCATGTGGGCTAAAATGAGCGCGATAGTTTGAGGGTGTTCGTTGATGATAAAGTCGGCAAGTTGTTGGGGCTTGATCCGTCCCAAATAAGCGAAATTCTTTTGGGTTTGTAAAGAACGGCTAAGTTTCTCTAAGATGATCTTGGCTTGTTCAGGCCCTAAGGCTTTGACTAAAAGCTCGCGTGCGTATTCTAGTCCTCCGCTATTGATGTATTGATTGGATTGTAAAATGACAAAAAACTCTTCTAAAACCGCCGCACCCACTGCCTTATCTGTGCCATTGAGTTGCACAATCTGCTTGCTAATTTCAGTGATGGAGTCCACATCTAAATGGCGTAAAATCCCCGCTGTGGCCTCTTCGCCCACTTGAATCAACAAGATTGCAAGCTTTTCAGACATCGTAAATTCATCGAGCTGAGTTTTTTGTCTGGGGGTTAGCTTTGCCATTTAGTTTCCTTTTGTGGTAGTGATTGCCACCTCATCCTTAATTAACAACTGAAATAAAGAAGCCACCTCTGCGGGTTTTTCTTTGAGCGCGCCCTTAACGCGCTCTAGCATAATATCATACTTCACATCTTCTTCATTAAAGCTCGCGCTCAACCCTAGCTGATCCTCCACTTTTTTACGCATTTCTCCAAAACGATCGATCTCTTCTTCATCATCCTCATCCATCGCAAAGAGAGATTGAACTTTTTCTTCTTCATCTGGCTGGATTTCTAGCATACGCTGGCTGAAAGGGGTGATGACTTTTTTGTAAAAAACATAGAGAATTAACCCGATGATAAGATACTTAAAGAGGGAGGAGAAAGGTCCTAAGTATCTCTCTGTGGTGTTGACAAATTTCTCATAGGCACTGATAGGCACATATTTGGCGGTTTTGGCATTGAACTCAAAATTGCTCACCGCCACCGCATCTCCACGGCTTTGGCTATAACCTATGGCCTGTTTGACAAGCGCGTTGATCTTGTCCATTTCCTCAGCGCTCAAAGGCACATACTCAATTGTTTCTGTCCCGTTTTTATCCACTTTTTTATAACGCCCATCCACAACAACGGCCGCATTCAAGCGAGTGAGCACGCCAAATTCGCCCTTGATTTCGCTAACCGTCTTCCCTACTTCGTAGTTTGTGGTGTTGGTAGATTTTTCGTATTTTTCTTTGAGCTGATCGTTGGCGACACCTTGCACAGGCCCGATATTACTCACCACGCCAGGCACTCCACCCACTTGTTTTTTAGGATAACCCTCTCTTTTTTCCTCCATACTTTGTTCGCTACGCACGACATTATTTGGATCAAAAGTTTCTTTTGTGCTTTTCTTTTGACTGAAATCAAATTCTGCGCTTACCTTAGCGACAACTTTATCGCGCCCTCCTACAATGGGAGCTAGAATGTTAGAAATCTTGCTTTCTAGTAGATTTTCAAAATTCTGCTTATAGTGGAGTTGGGCTTGAGCTAACTCCTTAGTGGTGTCTAATTCATCATCTTCTCCTAAAGGCTCACCATTTTCATTGACTAATTTGACATTCTCCACAGTGAGCTTAGGCACAGAGGCAGCAATTAGATTCTTGATTCCAAGGATCTGTTTGGGCAAAAGGCGCATATTGGGCTTGATTTTGAGCATCACAGAAGCGGTAGGAGGAATCTCTCGACTGACAAAGACGCTATCTTTGGGAATGGCGATGTGCACACTGGCTTTATCAATGGGCGTTAAACTCTCAATAGTGCGGCTCAGTTCCCCCTCAATAGCGCGGATATATTTGATATTTTGATCAAAATCTGTTGCGCCAAAATCTTTTGTATCAAAGATTTCATAGCCTACTTTACTGGTTTTGGGAATCCCCTGCGAAGCCAACGCGATTCTCTCTTCATAAATCTTATCTTTGGGGATTAGAATTGTGTCGTCTTTGGGGATTTTATAAGGGATTTGTTTTTGTTGCAAATATTGCAGAACTAAAGCATTGTCGCTATTATCCATCCCCTCAAAGAGCACACCATAATTGGAGAGATCGTTATTCCCTTTAGTGGGATAAACAAGTAGGAAAATAAGAAAGGCCACCACCAAGACAAAGGCTGAAACAATGGTGATCTTTTGCGCCTTGTTGAGCCGGGCAAAAAGATCGATGATCTGTTGGAATAAACCCTTAAAATCCACGCACTATCCTAATACTCATCTAGCGTTTTTTAACCATCCTACATACAACCCCATGGAAAAACATGCCCAAGCCATGCCCATCAAAAACCCCCCCAACACATCTGTAGGATAATGCACACCCAAATATATGCGCGTGTACATCATAAACCAAATCCACAACAATAAGGCAACGCTAAAAATCCATTTTGTGCTAGCTTTCATGGTGCTCATACAAACCAACAATAAAAGTGAACCATAAAACAGGCTTGCAGCCAAAGCATGTCCGCTAGGATGACTAAACCCATGGGCAAAGACAATTTCTCCATTAGTTTCTGGGCGAGGGCGTGCAACCCAAAGTTTCATGACTTTCAGGGCGGTTTCACCCAAGACAATACTTAAGAAAAACCCCAAGCCCAAAACTCTATTTTTTTTGATAAAAATATAAAAGAGTCCTACAAGTGCCGCCAAACTCAAAGTGAATTTAGATTTTGCACAAAAGGTGATTATGCTAATAAACTTAGTATAACTACTTTCTGCCATAGGAATAGGGTGAGTGCGCACCCAAGCGATCACCATTCTATCCAAATGTTCTACCCACTCCTGATGGGTTTTGACAGAAAAAATCTCATAAGGCAAATAGTATGCCCAACACAATCCCTAACAGCCATACAAAGCCACTCCACTTACGCATAGAAGGTGATAACCTATGTGTATTACCACTCAAATGTCCATAGAAATTCCCCATTTTTTAGTTCTCCACTGATTTTTGAAGCCGTAATGCTCGCGATCATAACCAAAAATTGATGAAAAATAACTATAATTACCAACCATTTACTCATAAATGGACTTTAAAATGCAGGTTTCTGCATCCACTTATTAAGGAGTTTCCTAATGACAAACCGATCATCTGAACACCGCATACAAGACAACTCTAGACGCGAATTTTTAAAATCTGTGGCTATCACCTCGGCTTTGGGCAGTGCTGGATTGCTCACTCCTCCAAACCTAGCGGCCAAAGCAGAGCAGGCCCAAGCGGGCTGGAAGTGGGATAAGGCAGTGTGCCGTTTCTGTGGCACGGGCTGTGGAATTATGGTTGCCACTAAGGATGATAGAATTGTTGCTACCAAAGGCGATCCTCTTGCTCCTGTCAATCGTGGTTTAAATTGCATCAAAGGTTATTTTAACTCCAAAATCATGTATGGAGCTGACCGGCTTGTAGAACCCCTTTTGCGCGTAAACGAAAAGGGTGAGTTTGATAAAAAAGGCAAATTTAAACCCATCTCTTGGCAACGCGCCTTTGATGAAATGGAAAAGCAGTTTAAAAAATATTATCAAGAATTAGGGGTTACTGGGATTGGGATTTTTGGAAGCGGACAATACACCATTCAAGAAGGTTATGCGGCCAGCAAGCTCATCAAAGCTGGGTTTAGAAGCAATAACATCGATCCTAATGCGCGCCACTGCATGGCCAGCGCGGTGGTAGGTTTCATGCAAACCTTTGGCATCGATGAGCCTAGCGGATGTTATGATGACATTGAGGCTACCGATACTATCATCACTTGGGGGGCAAATATGGCCGAAATGCACCCCATTTTGTGGTCTAGGGTGAGCGATCACAAACTCAACAACGCCAATAAAGTTAAAGTAGTCAATCTGACCACTTTTACAAACCGCACCTCTGGGATAGCGGATATGGAGATCATCTTCACCCCCAATACGGATTTAGCCATTTGGAATTACATCGCTAGAGAAATCGTTTATAACCATCCAGAGGCCATTGATCAAGATTTTATCAATAAGCATATTGTCTTTGCTACCGGCTATGCAGACATTGGCTATGGCATGCGCTCAGATCCCAGCCATCCGGGCTTTAGACCCAGTGAAAAAGACACCGTAGAAAAACAAAATGCGATCACCCTAGATGAGGAGGAGGCGATCGCCCTCAAACACTTGGGAGTCAAGGCGGGCGATGTGTTAAAAATGGAACACCAAAATGAAGTGGGCAAACATTGGGAGATCACCTTTGCCCAATTCAAAGAAGCCCTAGAGCCCTACACTTTGGAATATGTCGCTAAAGTGGCCAAAGGGGACGCTAATGAATCCTTAGAGGTTTTTGCGCATAAATTGCAACAATTAGCCAAACTTTATATTGAAAAAGATCGCAAGGTGGTGAGCTTTTGGACCATGGGCTTTAACCAACACACAAGAGGATCATGGGTCAATGAACAGGCCTACATGGTGCATTTTCTATTAGGCAAGCAAGCCAAACCGGGTTGTGGAGCGTTTTCTCTCACCGGTCAGCCTAGCGCGTGCGGCACGGCTAGAGAAGTGGGCACTTTTGCCCACCGCCTGCCTGCAGATATGGTGGTTACAAACCCCGAGCATGTCAAAACTGCCGAAAAGCTTTGGCATGTGCCCCATGGCACCCTCAACCCCAAGCCCGGCTACCATTTTGTAGCGATGATGCGCGCGCTCGAAGACGCTAAAGTTAAATTTATTTGGGTGCAGGTGAATAACCCTTGGCAAAATACAGCCAATGCCAACCATTGGATCAAATCTGCTAGAGAGATGGATAACTTTATCGTGGTGAGCGATTGCTATCCGGGAATTAGTGCTAAAGTGGCGGATTTGATCTTGCCCAGTGCGATGATTTATGAAAAATGGGGAGCTTATGGGAATGCCGAGCGCAGAAGCCAACACTGGAAACAGCAGGTTACTCCATTGGGTTCTGCAATGAGCGACACTTGGCAGATTTTAGAATTTGCTAAACGCTTTAAGCTCAAAGAGGTGTGGGGAGAGCAAAAAGTGGATGACAAGCTCACCTTACCCAGTGTGTTAGCCCAAGCGCGCAAGATGGGTTATAAAAGCACGGATACTCTCTATGATGTGCTCTTTGCCAACAAATACGCCAAACGCTACAAAAGCACAGACCCCATCGCCAAAGGCGCGCCTAATTCTGAGATGCATGGGGACAAACGCCATGTCGTGGGCAGTGATGGCAAACCCTTTAGAGGCTATGGATTCTTTATTCAAAAATATCTTTGGGAGGAATACCGCAAATTTGGAGTAGGGCATGGGCATGATTTGGCCTATTTTGATGACTACCACTACGCTAGAGGTCTAAGATGGCCTGTGGTCAATGGTAAAGAAACCCGTTGGCGTTTTAATACGCAGTATGACTACTACGCCAAAAAGGCTGCTCCAGATAGTGATTTTGCCTTTTATGGCAAGGCGGGCAAGAAACTTGTCAGTGGGGATCTTAAAGCTCCTACAAACGACACGCCTAAAAGCCTAGAAAACAAGGCCAAGATTTTCTTTAGACCTTTTATGAAAGCTCCCGAACGCCCTAGTAAAGAATACCCCTTTTGGCTAGCCACAGGGCGGGTTTTAGAACATTGGCACAGTGGCACGATGACCATGCGCGTGCCCGAGCTCTTTAGAGCTGTGCCTGAGGCCTTGTGTTATATGCATGAAGAAGATGGCAAAAAACTAGGAGTCAATCAAGGCGATGCGGTGTGGATTGAATCTCGGAGAGGCAGAGTCAAGGCGCGGGTGGATATGCACGGGCGCAACACGCCCCCAGTAGGCTTAGTGTATGTGCCTTGGTTTGATGAAAATGTCTTTATTAATAAGGTGTGCTTAGATGCGACCTGCCCACTCTCCAAACAAACCGACTACAAAAAGTGCGCGGTAAAAATTACTAAAGCCTAAACCACAACCCACCGCTTAGGCGGTGGTTAAGCTATAAACGCTAAAAATGTTTAGAAAAATTAAAATTAAAACAACAAAAACAAAGTGAGTCGCAACATTTGCTTCATCGAGCGCAGGCAAAACCGGTGGAGTAAATTATAGCCACTCGGCGTAGAGCACTAGACTTTATTCGCTTTTATCATTTTTCTCATGGAACACGCACGCCCCTTTGTTGCCCAACCCACAGGCTTTTTTGCTGTATTCGATCACCTTTTGGGCATCTGCAGGGACTTCCTTTGATCCGATCACATAAATCGCAGCCAAATTCTGATACGCCTCAGCACTCCCAAAATCTCCCACTTTTTCTAAATCTTTGGTCGCCTTTGCTTTTTGTCCGCGCTATCAACAAACACGCGCCCACAAATGCAGTTATAAACACGCCCTTAGTCCATAAACCCATCAACCCGTTCTCTTTACATAAAAAATAGCCCCTTTGCATTGCAGGACATTTTTTTAAATGTCTGACTTACAAGCCTTGCACCTCTAAAGACCAAATTTTAAAACTCTTGCGGTGTTCTTGAATTAGTCCGTATTTGGCAATGGCTAAGGCGTGTGTGCACGTGCCATAGCCACAATGCCTAGCAAAGCCATACTCTGGGTAGCGTTCATCTAAGACTGACATCTCTCGATCTTTATGCGCCTTGGCTAAGATGGAGGCCATCGCAATTTGAGGGATTTTATCATCTCCCTTGATAATAGCTTCAAAGCTCTCTAAATGCGCAAACTCTAATTTAAAAAGAGTATTCCCATCTAGGCGTACATGCTTGATAGTGGGCAATTTTGAAACAATCTCTGTGATCGCCTCTTGCATGCACACGCTCAAACCCTTGTGATCGATCTCTGGCGCGCTTTTGCTCACCACCACGCTAGTAATGCGTGTATCTTGGATAATTTGTGTGGCAAATTCAAAGCGTTTAGTCCTACTTAGCTGTTTACTCTCTTTAAGTTCTAAGCGCACAAACGCGCTAGCTACATTCTGATCACAGCTCACTCCTGCTACAAACAAAGAGCCGCACCAGCACCCCCGCCCCGCCTCATCGATTCCTAAAATCACACCAAACCTCACTTTAAAATTTATATTTGCATGTTATCATACCCCTTTATTCAATCACAAGGAGTTTTTATGCAACACGCCCACAGCCAGTTAAGCCAACAACTTAAAGCCACCAAACGCGCACACCGCTTGTTTTCTTCTCTAGTAGAGGATGTTGCGGGGGGGGGGGGTATAAATGCCCTCCAAGAGGAAATTAACGATCTTGGCACCAAGTTTAACCAACTCTTAGACACACTCAATACCTTTAACAAAGTCCTAGAGGAGGCTTACCAACAAAATGCAGAGGACGATCCAGACTTAGAGGATTCTCTTATGCAATTTAAAAAAGTCAAGGTTAAAATCAACACCCATCTTGGCGCATTAAATAATCCTCAAGAAAGCGCACCAACTTTAGAGCATATTAAAGGACTAGCTAAACCTTTGGAGGATTTAGAGGTGTTGCTAGAAGTGCTCCAAGCCAACCACAAGACTTGGTTTGAAAACAAAGCAGAGCAAAACTCTACCCAAGAAACCCCTAAAGCACAACCTCAAAACACCACATCCACTAATGACAACACCCCGCAAGTCAAACCCCTATGGAAATATGGGTCTAACACCCTGCAAGCCTTTCAAGATTACATGAAGGCTAAAGACTTGGGCAGTGCTGGGGCTTGGCTAGAGCTAGGCAAGATGAGCGCAGAAGGCATTGTGCTTGTCCCTGATAATAATGTGGCGATGCGTTGTTTTGAAAAAGCCATTGAGTTAGGCTCAGTGCAGGCGATGGTGGAGCTAGGAAAGCTTTACATGGAAAATGGGGACACGCAGGTGTTGGAGTATGGGAGTGGGGAAGCCATCAGTGGGCAAGATGTGGTCAATGCGCTTAAACCTTTGGGCGATGATGTGGAAAGCGAGGATTACTTGGAAATCCTTAAAGTGTGTCAAGTTTTTAAAGATAAAAGCGTTTTTGGTTGCGAGCAAAAGGCTAAAGAACTCTTTGAAAAGGCGGTCAGTTTAGGGGAGGGACGAGGGTATTTGGGATTGGCAGAAATATTTATGTGGGATGATGAGGATAGGGCAAAGGAGTATTACAATCAAGCTATTAGACTTTTAAAACCCCAAGCTGAAAAAGGCGATGGGGAAGCTTATGCGTTGATGGGTGAAGCGCTAAAAGAAAGCGCTGGGTTTAGTAACCAAGAGAGCATGCAATTTTATCATAGGGCTATTGATTTAGGTTATGCCGATGGATATAGCTATTTGGCTGATTTTGTCTATGCTAACATGCTTGGGTCTGGATATACGGAGGCAGAAAAAGAGGAGAAACGCAACACCTATTACAAGCAAGGGGCAAAGCTAGGCAGTGGGGAGTGTGCCAGAGGGTTACGCCCCTCTATGGAAAATCTCCCTTACGAGGGTAGAGATAGTTTAGAGGATTTTGAGCTAGCGGTTGATCAGTCTATAGAATTTATGGATCGACTGATGGAGTGCTTAAAATTACAAGAATTTGTCGCCCTGCATTGCAGACACCATAGAGTGCTTTTAAGCTTTTTATACGGCTTAAGTTTGGCAAGAGCGATCAATATGCGTATTGGTTTAGGAGAAATCAAGCGTTACCAACCCTTGCTAGAACTTGCTAAAAGTAAAGTCTACAAAATTGCCGATGCTTTAGTCCGTCCAAACACTTGGTTTGCAGAGAGTGCTGGAAAAAATCGCAACTATTTTGATGGTCTTTTTCGTCTTATCCATAGCGATCTTAGAGTGTTTGCTAAACCCTATGACAACTGCTATAAGAAAGTGAATGCTGAGGGGATAGTCAAAACTCATGTTGTGATCGGATAATATTCTAGTTTGCTAGTTTGCAACAAACCACAAGGCTAGCACACAAGCTAGCCTTAACTTCTATGATTTTTATGGCTAGCATAAGACTATAGACCTTTGGAGGGGTGCTAAAGTCAAAAATCGGCTAAAATAGCCCTAAACCCTGCTTATTAGGAGCAGATCGCCCATGCCCTCTAACCTGCGTTCCATCCTTCTAAAAAATATCGGAACTCTCCATAAGGCGGATTTAGAAATAGGTAAAATGAAAATGAAAGCTTGATCTATGCGCATGTTGCCAAAAATAAGAAGCTCCCATGACGGCTAGGGAGTTTTAGGAGATAGAAAACGCTATCCATCAGAATTTAAAAATTACACGCAGAGGGGATTGTTTTAGGGTATGTGAAAAACACGCAGAAAGTCGTATTAAGCAGATGGATTTTTATTTTAGGTGCAATGATTCTATGTTTATGCCAAAACAAGATGAGACCAAACATGGCATTAAATTCTTTACGGGGGAAAATCACGCAACAGATTATTGTTGCGATGCCATCATCTTTAAATTTAACCAAAAAGAGGGCAATATCTCTGTGTATTTGTGTGAGATCAAATCAAGTCCCAATGCTAAAAAATTAAAACAAGAACAGCTTCTCAAGACGCAACTATAATCAACGTCAGGGCTCTAAAAGTTGTCAATGGTTGCATGCATATCTCTAAAGAGAGGCAGAATAGTCCATACGGACACCCCACCCCTCAAAGAGCGATCGCACTAACACCCCTCCCACTCTATCATAACTGGCTAGGAGTTAGAGCCTAAAACCCCTTTGGGTATTTCCAAAGCTAGGCGAGTTCTTTTTTACGCACTTCCTTAATTCTAGCAGCTTTGCCCTTGCGGTGGCGCAGATAGTAAAGTTTTGCACGGCGCACACGCCCAATACGCAAAACTTCAATACTCACTAAGCTCTCTGAATAAAGGGGGAAAATCCTTTCTACACCCACACCATTAGCACCGATTTTGCGCACGCAAAAAGTTCTGTCTACACCATTACCACGCACACTAATGCACACACCCTCAAAATTCTGTGTGCGCACTTTATCACCCTCTTGGATACGAATACCTAATTTGATTGTGTCGCCAGCCTTAAAAACAGGAGGTTGATTTTTAATTTGAGAGTCTTCAAAATGTTGGATGTAGCGGTTTTTCATAAAATGCCCTTTCAATGGCTAAAATTTCGCAACGAACGATTCAAAGCATAGAAACTAGGAGCGTGAAACTGCGTCTTGTCCATGGATAAATCGCGCATAAGGTCTTTGATTTTGCCATGATCTCCCTTTGAATACTCTGAAATACTGGGGATGTGCGCACAGCTGGGTGTTTTAAGCGAAGGAGTGCGGGCAAAATTAGGCGCTTCTAGGAGATGATCCTCAAAACTCTCTTGTTCCAAAGAGGTAGCATTGCCTAGCGTGCCTTCTAGTTGGCGCGCTACACTATCGCACAAACATAAACTCGCAAGTTCCCCCCCTGTGAGCACGAAATCCCCAACACTTAAGACTTCATCCGCATGTGTCTCAATGAGTCGCTCATCAAAGCCATCATAACGGCCACAAACTAAAACTAGGTGCTGTTCATGGGCTAAACGCCTCGCATCTTGTTGGCAAAAGCGTTTGCCACTAGGGCTTAAAAAGATGACTCGCGTTGTTTTGGAGCGCACGGCATTAAGGGCATTTTCTACCATGTAGGGATCGAGAATCTGGCCCGCACCCCCTCCTACCAGCGCAAAATCCGCTCTTTGAAATTTATGAGGGGAAAAATCCCGCATGTTATGGATGTCCACACTGAAAACCCCCTTATCTAAGGCGCGTTTTAGGATGGAATCCTCAAAATAAAAGCTCACTAAATGAGGAAAAAGAGTCAAAAAGCTAAAGCGCATCAACTCTCTTCAAGAAGACCGCGCGCATTGCGTGTATAAATGCGTTTGGCTTGCAGATCGGTATGTTGGATGTAGTTTGGAATATAGGGAATCAAAAAGAGTTTTTGAGGGTTTTGCACAAAAAGATAGTCTGTATTGGCCAAACGCTCGACACGCGCCACCTGTCCCAAGCTAACTCCCTCCTCGATAATCTCTAAACCTAGCAGCTGAAAATAGAGAAATTCACCCTCTTGCAGAGTGCAACGCCTCAAGCTCTCCTCTTGGGTCATGGCCACTACAAGATTGGTCAATTCCCTAGCTTTTTCCAAAGTTTGGACCTCTTCAAAGAAAATTAAATTTTTCTTTGGTTCAAAACGAGTGATATGTAAAGAAATGGGTAATTGTCCAAATGCGCCCTGCCGATAAAGATGAACACAAGCTCCATGCACTAAAGTCTCTATAAAATCACCCTCTAGGGCAAACTTTAACCCCCCTAATAAGCCTACCGCCCGCCCCAGATGTCCTATAACGACCAAATCTTCTATTGCAAACATTAAATCAAAGCGCAGTGCTTAGATCACATAGGGGTTTTCAGAAGCGAGCACCACAAGTTTATAACTCAAACCATTCTTAGCTTTCATTCCAGAGATAAAAGCCTTGAGCGCGCTCACCATTTTGCCTTCCTTGCCAATCACCCTCCCCATATCCACCGGACTTGTGTAGATAGCAATCTCTTTAGTATGGGGGTCATCCTCAAGTAATCTTGAGCGTACTTCCACAACCTGCGGGTAAGTAACAACCTTTTTGCAATACTCTAGGATAAAATCTTCTACACAAGTTTCCTCAGACATTAAGCCTTAGAAACCTCTGCGAGTTTGGCAACTCTCTCACTCATCTTAGCCCCTACGCTCTTCCAATAATCCAAACGCGCATGGTCAATTTGGACCACTTTTGGGTGACTTAAGGGGTTATAGTATCCAATGGATTCGATCCAGCCCCCATCGCGTTTTTTTCTAGAATCTGTTACAACAACCCGATAAAAAGGCTTTTTCTTGCGCCCTGTGCGTGTAAGTCTTACAACTGTCATGTTATCCTTTCAAAAGTTTCAATTTTAACGCCCTCTGGCTAAAACTAAGCTTGATCGCCACCATAATATACTAAAGCTGAACCCCAAGTAAGACCCCCACCAAAAGCATCTAGCAACATCAGATCGCCTTTTTTAAGCCGTCCTTGCCTATAAACTTCATCAATAGCCATAGGAATACTGGCCGCTGAAGTGTTGCCGTATTTTTGCACCGTGAGCACCACCTGTTCCTCACTGAAAGAGAGATGGTTTTGCACGGCCTGAATGATGCGTAAATTTGCCTGATGGGGGATGAAATAAGCGATCTCTTCTGGTTGGATGGCATTAGCTTCTAAAATGTCTTCTACATCTTTTAAGAGGGTTTTGATCGCCAATTTAAACACCTCATTACCCTTCATGTGCAAGGTCTGTTGAGAGGGATTTTCTTCCAAGATGAACGCGCTAGGTTTAAGCATGCGTGGGGTATAGAGGTAATTGGCATGTTGGCCGTTAGCCGCAATTTTGACATCTAAGATACTCTCTTTGATATTCTCCGTGCGCCCTATAACACACGCCCCAGCCCCATCTCCAAAGAGCACACAGGTGCTTCGATCCTCAAAATCTAAAACACTGCTACAACACTCCGCCCCCACGATGAGCACATGTTGATACATACCACTCTCGACAAATGCTTTTGCTGTAGCCAAGAGGTAAATAAAGCCACTGCATGCAGCAATGATATCCATGCTAGGCGTGCTGTCTAATCCCAATTTTGCTGCTAATACACAGGCAGTAGAGGGCATACACATGTAATCTGGACTTAAAGTGCCCACCAAAATTAGATCGATATCTTCTTTAGTGAGCCCTGCGCGTGCAATGGCCTCCTTAGCAGCCATAACACCCAAATCGCTACTTTTTTCTTCAGAGCTAGAAAAATAGCGCGTTTTTATCCCTGTCCTCTTTTGAATCCATTCATCACTAGTGTCCAAAAGAGGTTCAAACGCGCTATTTTCTACACAAGCCTTAGGCACATAAGATGCCACAGACTTTAACGCTGCATAAGGCATGTTTCTCCTTTTAAGATGGCTGTGTATCCTTGTGTTCAAAAGCCTGCATCATTTTTTCACACATGCCACCCTCTTTAGCTTTAATCGCTTGATAAATGGCGCATTCAATAGCGCGGGCATTGCTCTTGCCATGACTGATGATGACAGCTTTACTCACGCCCAAGAGGGGCGCGCCCCCATATTCAGCATAATCCGTCTTTTGCCTCAGAGTGCCAAAAGCGCCTTTAAGAAGCAGGGCCCCCAACTTAGCTCCAAAGCTATGGCGGATTTCATTTTTAAAAATAGAGCCAATGGCACTGGCTGTCCCCTCAATGGTTTTTAGGACCACATTGCCCACAAAGCCATCGCAAACAATGACATCCACGGTGTTGTCAAAAATGTCATTACCCTCTACATTGCCTTTAAAAATAGGGGTAGTCGCATGATTGGCAAAAAGAGGGTATTCACTAATGAGCTTAAAAGCTTCTTTGGTGATCAGATTTCCTTTGCTATCCTCTTCACCATTGGAAAGAAGCCCGATGGTGGGGTTCTCATACCCTAAAACACTTTTAGCATACTGATAACCCATGATTGCAAAGTCTAAGAGGTATTCGGGGCGACAATCTGTATTAGCACCCACATCCAGACACAAGCTCGCCCGGTTTTTAATAGAGGGCATAAGGGTGCAAAGTGCCGGACGGCTAACTCCTTTGATGCGCCCGATCTTCAAGGTAGCTAATCCCATCGTAGCTCCACTATGCCCTGCTGAAACCAACGCATCCGCCCCATTTTTGAGAATGTCCATCCCCACAAAGATAGAAGATTCCTTGCGCTTGAGCGCATCGGTGGCATGTTCTTCCATGCGGATATAGTCTGGGCAGTCAATAATCTCAACTTTGGGAGCGAGGTCTTTAGAAATAAAGGCCTTAGCTTTTTGCGCATCGCCTACCATAATGGCTTCAAAGGTTTTGGTGCCGAGTGCCTGAGAAACCCCTTCAATAATGGGTAAGACCCCTTGATCTGCTCCCATCATATCAACAACAATTTTCATTGCCCTAACCTAGAGTTATTTGTAAGTGCCCGTAAATTTATTGGTAAAATGAGGCAATTTCCAACTTCCGTCTTTGGTTTTAACGGGCATCGCCAATTTCACGCTGTAATGTGTGCGTCTTTTTCTGCCTCTTGTTTTGCTCACGCGTCTATCAGGAACTGCCATAAATTATCCTTTATGAATTTGATTGATCTTTATAATGGTAATCGCTATGAATCGATTGCACTTCCGCAAGTAATAAAGCGTTTAAATCAATGCAACCATCCAAACTTTCTACAATGTCCATAGTATCCACAAGCCGCCCGCCGCCGATATGCTGTTCTCGTTGCGCGCCTTGATAAATACCATCTGAAAAGCAAAAGAGAACTTCCTGAGTGATGGATTTATTGAAAAGCACTCCGCTAGAAGCGCACGCCACCTCCACCACTCCATGTAATTTTCCTTCTAACAAAAACAATTTACTATCCACGCGCCACAACTCCCCCTCCAAGCACAGACCTCCAACCTCCACATGGATAGGTTTAGGGCCAGTACCAATTTTGCGCATTTCTAGTTTCATGATTATGCGAAGAAAAAGGCAATCTCTCTTTGGGCGTTTTCAGCACTATCGCTCCCATGCACCACATTAGCATCAATATTGTCCGCAAAATCAGCGCGGATAGTGCCCGGTTTGGCTACTTTTGGATCGGTAGCTCCCATCAACTCGCGGTTCTTTTCTACCGCATTCTCGCCCTCTAACACCATCACAACCACCTCCCCACTGGTCATAAAAGCCATTAAATCTTTAAAAAACGGGCGTTCCTTGTGCACGGCGTAAAAGTCATGCGCTTGCTCGGGAGTTAATTTCAGGCGTTTGATGCGCACCACCTCTAAGCCCGCCTCTTCAAAACGCGTGATGATTTTGCCGATGATGCGCTTTTGCACCCCATCGGGCTTAATAATGGAGAGTGTCCTAGACATCTGTATCCTTAAAATCGATCTTGTAAACCTAGCATTGTAGCAAGATAATCAAGTTTTTAGCTTAAGCTATTAGAGTCTGTAGGATAGGATTAAGCAAAAATACGGGGAGATATGCTGTAAAATTAGACCCTAATTTTAATATTTGGAGGTTGTAGATGCGCTATAGCAAAAGCTTGTTGTTGGTATCTACTTGTGGTTTGGTGTTTTTAGGTTGTGCTCATAAGAGCGGGGCGGATTTGGATAAATTCAGCCAAAACTACTATACACAACAACACCAAAAGGCCGACGCTTTGTCTAAAGAATTAATCGCCAAGGATAAAAAGCAAAGAGACGCTTCTTTGTGGAATCTAGAAAATGGGGTCAATGCCTTTATGGCAGGCAACTATAAAGATTCATTGAACACCTTAGACAAGGCAAATAAAACCTTTGACACCAATTGGAAGAATATGGAAAAAGGTTTAGCCAAAGTGGGTGCGGCGACCTTTGGAAGTGCGACCAATGTGCCTTATGAAGGACACATGTATGAGTGGACTCTTACCAACTATTATATGGCACTAGATTACGCCTTTATGGATAAATTCAACGAAGCTCGCGTAGAGTTTAACCGTACTGTGGATCGCCAACGCCGCATTAAAGAAGCTTATGCAAAACAAATTGCTAAAGTCAATGCCGAAATGGAAAAGGCCAAAAAGAAAGATGGCAATAAGGCACAGGGCATGGAAAAATCCATGAAAGGCTTGGATCAAGAGTTAAGTAAGAGATACTCCAGTCTTGAGCAATTTAAAGCCTATGATGGTTTTATTAACGTTCTTACAAACCTATAAAACCGCATAAAATCCTATAAAATCCTATCAATAGAAAAAATTTAAGCGGTTTCTGTTGTATTCCTGTTTCCACCATGCTGGTTACTAAGCCATTCTTTGCAAAATCGCTTAATAGAGCCGTCATGTCCGCTAGGCGTAATTCAGTGGGAACTCCACTTACTAAATGCTTGACAAGATTGACACTTGCGTTAAAATCTCTATCCACCACAGCACCGCAAACACCACACTTATACACTCTATCGCTTAGGGTTAAGTCTTTTTTCAAACTGCCACAGCTAGAGCAAGTTTTAGAGCTAGGATAAAAGACATCGGCTCGCAAGATTTCCTGCCCATAGCACTTCGCCTTATACTCCAAAAGGGTGTTAAAAGCAGAGATGCTGACATCGCTTAAAGCCTTAGCTAGTTTAGAGTTTTTAAGCATATTCTTTACTTTTAAACTCTCCATACAAAGGGTTTTAGCGTGCCTGACTAGGGCGGTGCTGAGTTTGTGTAAAAAGTCGTTACGGGTGTTGGCGATTTTGGTGTGTAATCGATTCAGCCGCAAGCTGGCTTTAAGATAATTGCGCGACTTCTTAACTCCGTCATTCTTGGTTTTCGAATGCCGTTTTTTGCTAAGTTGCCTGCTAAGTCTTTTAAGCCGTCTTGTCAGCCTATTTAAGGGCTTGGGTGCTTGTATCTGTAAGCCATTAGATAGACTAGCAAAAGCCTTTATTCCTGTATCTATGCCTAGAGTGTGGTTGTTTGCTATGGGTTTATGTGTGCGGTTAAACTCCTCTTGTGTAATGTCTATTTGGATTGAAACATAGAATTTATTGCCTCTTTGCGTGATGGTCGCCCCATTGATTTTGCCTTTAAAGCGTAGTTTTTCGGTCATTTTGATTTTAGGCAAGTTGGGGATTTTGAGATAATCCTTTTTGTCGCCTTGAATGATTTTTACTTGGTCGCCCCCAATATAAAAGCTCCTTGATATTCCCTTTTGCGTTTAAAGCGAGGGTAACTCACCTTGCCTAACTTTAAATCTTTAAAGAATTTTTGAAATGCTAGGTTTAAATGTGTAAAGGGTTGGGCAGTGGCGTATTTTGTAACTTCATAGACAAAGGGGTAATTCGTTTTTTTAAGAGCGTTAAACTCTTTCTTTAGGGCAAAGTGGTTAGATTTTATGCCCTTTTCGTAGTTCTCTCTCCACTTTGCCAGCCCCCAATTATAAGCAAGTCTAGCGCACCCCATCGCCTTTTTAAAGTGGGTTTTAGCGTGGTTGTTTGGGCTTAGCTCAATCTTGTGGGTCAGTTGTAACATTGTTTTCTACCACTGCTTGCATTTGTTCTAAAAGTTGTTTGTTTTTCTTGGAGCGTGCGCCATAAAGTCTAGCGGAGAATACGGTAATGATTTCTAGCACATCTTTAGCTAACTCCTCCTCGAAGCGGACATTCTCATCGCCTTGATTAATAACAATAACTTCCACTTCTTTAGCCTCACAGATAGCAAACACTAGCTCCGCGCCAAAGCGTAACAAGCGGTCTTTATGGGTCAAAACAAGCCTTTTTACTTGGCTCTCTAGGATAAGGTTAAGAAGTTTAGTTAAGCCCTTTTTATAATAATTCATACCTGAGCCTAAGTCTTGGATCACTTCGTAATTAAAGCCCAGTTTAGAACAATAAAGCTCTAAAACCTGCACTTGGCGGATTAAATCCTCTTTTTGGTCGGCACTAGAAACACGGGCATAGGCGATGGTCTTGCGGTTATCGTTATGAAAAACAATATTTTTGTTGATATTTTTAAGGCTCTCTAGCTTGTATCTACGCTCCCCGCCTTTTGTATAGTTGTCGGGTTTTAGTAAGCCTTTTTTCTCCCAATTTCTCAAAGTTTGGATACTGACACCTAAAACCTTACTTGCTTGACCTATGGATAGCAAATTATTCATGCCAACATAGTAGCACCTAGAAACTTAAAATCATATAAAAAACTTATAGAGAATTATAGAATTTTATAGATTTTATATTGCTGTTTTTAACCCCCTATGGTGAGCTATGTTGCCGGGTTGTTTTATTCGACTAATGGAGATAGTAAGGGCATTGATGATCTCAAAGAAGCCTATGGAATTAGTCAAATCCCACTCCTTGCCCAAGACATCAAACATTTTGAAAGCCATGATCCCAAAAAGATGACTTGGGTGATTGTCGAAGATGGGATGCAACCCACTTTAGAAGAATTTAAAATCACGGAGTTTAACTTTGCTCTGCCCCTCTTAAAGCCGGGTAAAGATTTCCATAAAACTTTCCAAATTAGTGCTAGTGGCAAGGCGGAAAATTTAGCAGTTCTCTCCCACTTTAACGCTGTGGTGCAGAAAGAATACCAAACCACCTTGCCTGCCATTAAAGCCCGCGCTATCACTTCAGCGATCTTAAAAACGGGTGCAGAGGCGGGCTTAGTAGGTGGGGGTGCAGCTGTAGGTGGAAGTGCTGGGTTGGCTATGCAGGCTACTGGAGCTGGTTTAGCCATGCTTAATAAAGCCACCACAGCAGCAGATATACGCAGTTCAAATGTTTTCCCTAACACTGTGTATGCCGGGCGTGTGGATAGTGGGACCGATTTTAGTTTAGTCATTGATGGCGCATCCACTCCCTTTAAGTTTGTAACTTGTGCGGGCAAGAGCGCGCCTAGTGCTAACCAAGTTTGTAGTGATGCGAATAATATTATCTTTGTGCGCACTTTCCCAGTAGCTAACACCATCAAGGTATTAACTCTAAAATAAGTGCAAAATGAGGGGGAAAAGAAGAGGAGGTTATATCGCTACGGGCATCACCACAGTGATGAAACCATTTTTTTGAATGACAAAGGGTTGGTTTTCAACGCTAAGGCAAAAATCAAAAGTGGGGGTGGAGAGAGCGCTCAGAGCGTCTAATAAATGGCGCGCTTGGGCGTGGATCACAAAACCATCTAGGGGAGTGCTCGCCTCCACAAAAGTAGAAGCAAAACTAGGGTTTTCTGTCTGCAGAGTTTCAAATTCAATTTTATCGGGGCGGAAAATAATTTTCGTGGTCGCTCCTAGTGCTTGTGTGATATTGATAGCATCTTTAAAATCTTGGGTGTTACATTCTAGTTGGTGGGCAAATGTAGAGGGGATAATGTTTTGGTAATGGGGGTATTTACCACTGATGAGTTTTGCAAACAACACCATAGACGCGTTTTTAAAGAAGATCATGTTTTTATCATAGCGCATTTCAAAGTCCCCTCTAAAGAGTTTAGCGACCTCAAGCATCGCTCGTTTTGGAAGAATCAACTCTTGTCTGTCCGCGCTTGTTGTTCCTCCAATTTCCATCTGCACGACAGAGAGCCGTTTTGTATCTGTGGCGACAAGTTCTAAATTCTCTTGGAGGGCTAAAAGCACTCCTGAAAATTCATATTTGGACGCGTTTGTTGTAATGACTTGAGCAAGCTTTTTAAAATAGTCGCTCAGAGTGGAATCGTCAAAATATACGACAGGAAGATGATCGTAAGTGGGGAATGAGGGGAAATATTCTTTGTCCAAAAGAGGCAATTTAAATTTAGAGCGTTTAAAGTGGACATGCATAAAGTTGTCTTGACTCTCTAAGAGCAAATCTCCCTTTTCTAATTTAGAGATGATGTCTAGCAAATATTTAGCGTTTAAAACCGCGCTACCGGTTTCTTGAGCAGGAATATTTAAAGTCAAGCACAGTCCCATTTCTAAATCATTAGCCTGAAAAATTAAAGCATCTGTTTTAGCTTCAATGCAAACATGAGAAGTGATATTAACCATGTCTTTTTTATTGGTAAAGGCGATGAGATCCTTGAGTGCGGCCTCTAATTCCGTTTTAGCAATGATGAATTTCACAATAATCCTTTTAAAAGTTTTTAAAGAAGAGATTAAACCCCAAATCCAATATTTTTACCCCCCTCAAAATTCCCCTGTCTCTCTTTATGGATTTCTGCTAGAAAATCCTCTAGGGTGAAAGTCGGATGTGCATAGGTAGCTACCTTGTAGGCGGTGTTTTTAACCACTAGAGCGATTTGCCCCCCGCTCAAAGTATGGTGCGCCAAAGCATTGGCCAAGCTTTCTAGAGTGTGTCCTCCAGAATAGGGGGCGTGCGGGGGCAAATATTGTTGCCAAAGCTGGACTCTTTGGGCAAAAGTGGGGGGTTTAAACTCGATCTTATGGTTGAAACGGCGCGAAAAAGCGGTGTCTAGGGTTTCTAATAAGTTCGTGGTGGCGATTAAAACCCCCTCAAATTTTTCAATTTGATGTAAAAAGATATTTTGCATCTGGTTGTGCATTTTATCCGCCCCACTGGTCGCCGTGGTGCGGCTGCTCAAAAATTGATCGGCTTCATCTAAGAACAGAATGGGAGGATTTTTGCATTGTTTGGCGATTTTATAGTAATCATCAAAAATCTTGCGTACATTCTTTTCAGATTCGCCCACATACATAGAGAGGATTTTAGAGCAATCAAAACATAAGACTTCTTTTTTAAGGCTTTTAGCTAAAGCTAGGGCACTCATAGTTTTGCCTGTTCCCGGAGGGCCATAGAAAATAATTTTGGCCTCTATGCGCGCTTCTTTGATGATGCCCCAACTCCGTAGGCGTGCCTGCAATTTAGGATCGATTTGCTTGCATAAAATTTCTAATGTTTCTCTAGTCTTTTGACTCAAGACCACATCTTCCAAACCTAATTTGGGCTCTAAAGCCTCAAAAATATCGCTGTCTTTGAGAATATTTTTTAAAGTGTTGCCATTTTTAGGGTGAAAATTGGATACAGAGATGGCATTTAAAACCCAATCTTGTAAAAAATATTGCCTTACCATATTTTGATTAAGAGGTTCTAAAACTTCTTCAAAATCCACGAGTCCCTTTTGAAGCAAAGGGGATTTAGGACTTAAAATGGAAGGGTCTAGGGGCGTGTCTACACATGGCAAATTAATAAGACTTTTAAAATCGCAACCCTCATCAATCCGGCTATAGTCTTCCACATAAGCACTTTTAAGCAAGGCAAAAAAGAGAATCTCTTCGGCGTGTTTGAGATGGTGCTTATGCAGGAATTTTTGGATTTCAAAAAGGCGAGGAGTGTTTTCTAAACGGGTGTTTATTCTCTGTCTTAAACGCTGGATTTGTGCGTGGACATGTTTTTTGACACAAGAATCTTTTTGCCGTTGCAATTTATATAAAAGATCGATGAGGGAAAACCAATCGTTCAAATACTCCAAATGATCTTCATAGGGGTTTGTATTCGGGGGCACTTCCTCTAGCCCCTTTTCAAGAAGTTTAAAAAAAGCAGGACTAAGACTTAGGCAACCATCCACAAGTTCCAATAAAGAGTTCTCTTGGGTTTTCATCCGCTTTTCTTGCACCCATTCTAAGTCTATGAGCCGTCTGATATGTGCAAGAGAGGCCAACATAGCCTTCAAAGAGTCTGCAATCTTGCCCTCTAAGATTTCAGACATAGAAGCCGTATTTTTTTCTAAGATTTGCCTTACCTCTACCTCAACCTGTCCTTTGAGATATTCTTTGAGTAAATGACGCAATATCTGTGCTTCCTCTCTAGTACACACCAGAGCAGGAAAGATACGCGTTTCATCAACATGGCTAGCTGTTAAAAAATCCTGAAAATAAGGTAGCAAATTCATTGACTCTTCTTGTCTCGCGTGCTTAGGATAATGGGCGTGCCCAAAAACCCAAATTTTTGGCGTAACACATTTATCAAATAGCGTTTGTAGCTAAAATGCAACGCTTTAGGGCGGTTCATCACCAAAGCAATTTGAGGTGGACAAGAGGCAAATTGCGTGCCGTAGTAGATACGCACAATTTTGCCATGATCGCTAGGCAAGGGGTGTTTTTGAGTGGCCTCTGCAATGACTTGATTGAGCGTGCTCGTGGAAATGCGTTTGCAAAAATGCGCATACACTTCTAAGATTTTATCCTTAATTTTTTCAACATGCCGCTTATCTAGCGCGCTAGCAGTGATTGTAGGCGCGTAGTGCAAAAATTTAAACTTGTGCTTAAAGCTCTCCATAATTGCCTCAAAATTGGCATGTCGAATATCCCATTTATTGAACACCACCACCACGCCTAAGCGATGTTTATCCACCAAAGCAGCGATTTTTTCATCTAGGTCTACAAAGGGGACGCTCACATCTAAAACCAAGATCGCAATTTGAGATTGTTCAAGCACCTTTGTGGTGCGATCTAGAGCGTATTTTTCCAACCCTTGAATTTTGCTTCTTTGACGCAAACCTGCCGTGTCCACGAAACAAATTTCTTGGCCATGGTGGCTGATGTGCTGATCTACTGGGTCTATGGTTGTGCCCGCCACTTCTGAAACTAGAGCGCGTTCCTGTTGCACTAGGGCGTTTAATAACGAACTCTTGCCCACATTCACCCGCCCAATAATGCCTACCTGGATCGCAGATACAAGGGGAGATATTTCTTGAGTAGGACTCTCTTGAAGGTTTAATTGGGTGATGGTGGCCTGTATAAGGGCTTGCAATCCTCTATTATGACTCGCTGAAACAAAGAACATCGCCTTAGCCCCAAAGCTTGAAAAACTATAAGCTTCTCTTGCTTCTTGATCATTGTCTATTTTATTAACGATAAGAAAGCAGTTTCGCACCTTTTGGCATATCCGATAAAAATAGTTTTTGTCTTCATCTAAGGGGATTTGTTTGCCATCCACCACATAGAATACCAAATCGCATTTTTGAATGGTTTCTAGGCTATGTTTTGTAATCTGTGTTCCTAGAGCATGTCCGGGATCAAGGCCTCCGGTATCTAAGAGTTGCACAAAAACACCTCCTAGAGAAACCACACCCTGTCTAATATCTCTAGTTGTGCCTGCAAATGCAGAGGTGATGGCCTGCCTACTTTTAACTAAACAATTAAAAAGGGAGCTTTTACCCACATTGGGGCGACCTACAAGAGCGATCGTGCGCATCACAAGCCTACATCTCTGGATTGTTCTTTAAGCATGAAGTTTTATTAAACCCTCTATAATTAATGGCCTATTATAAGCTTTAAAACTTAAGAAGGGTTTTTTGATGAGAGAAGTGTTTGGGGTGTTTTGTGCGTGCAAGTTTTATAGAGTTTCTCTGACTTATATTGCTTTGACATTGGGTTTAGCTGGATGTTGGGAACAACCTGATAACAACCAAAACTCTCAAAACCAAACCTCCCAATACAACCCAAATCCTAATCCACAACCCCATATTCAGCCCATTAGAATTAAAAAAGAGGGCCCTAAAAAGGTCATTTTTTCCCAAGAAAATTACTATCCTTTGAGCGGGCAAGAAGTGGATGTGAGCGAATCTAACGATCGCCTTTTCCTAGAAGTCCATGCGTTTCCCTTACAAAAATTCATGCAGGGCGAGGATTTCTCCACTAAAAGGCAAACACAAATTTTTGCCCTCAACAATTCCTCTACGCAAATCACCAATGTGGAAGGGAAACTTAAAACCTACAAATATTCTCAAAAGCCAGAAAAAGAGGCTAAGATCAATACGGCCTATCAACGCTACTCTCTCAAACTCCAAACGCCAACTCGCTTCGAGATTGAAGGTATCCAAAAAATCCCCTATAAATTCAACATAACAGGTTGTCGTGTTGTGATCAGCAAACAACTTATCGACACTTTCGCCCACAGCAAGGAAATTAGCATTAATTTAGACTTTAAGCGCGAGTTACGCAATAAGGCGACTTTTGAACTTTTCCTAGAGTGCCCTAGATAAATGGCGACCCCTGGAGGATTTGAACTTCCGTTTCCACCTTGAAAGAGTGGTATCCTTGGCCACTAGATGAAGGGGTCGGACTCGGATGAACTAAAAAATTTAGATGAGGTGGCGGAACGGACGGGACTTGAACCCGCGACCCCCTGCGTGACAGGCAGGTATTCTAACCAGCTGAACTACCGCTCCAATGGTGGTCGCTATAAGACTCGAACTTATGACATCCACCTTGTAAGGGTGGCGCTCTACCAACTGAGCTAAGCGACCTAAGTGGTGACTCCTAGGGGATTTGAACCCCTGTAACCACCGTGAAAGGGTGGTATCCTAACCACTAGATGAAGGAGCCTTGGTGACCCGTGCTGGATTCGAACCAGCGGCCCATTCCTTAAAAGGGAATTGCTCTACCTGCTGAGCTAACGGGTCAAATGACACAAAAACGCAATATTACACTTTTTACAAGGCTTTGTCAAGACTAAATGTGCTAAAATTGGTCATTTATTAATAAATTCTCAAAGGTTGTGCATGGGTTTTGCCGATTTCCTCAAGAGTCTTAAGAAAAATAGGGTGCAATCTTCAGAAAAAGACATGCCTAGTCATTGGATTAAATGCCCGCAGTGCAACGCGCTGATGTACTATAAAGAGGTGTTTGCCAAATATCATGTTTGCTTGAAGTGTCATTACCATTTTCGCATGAGTGCTAACGATCGCATTGACTTCCTCTGCGATCCGGGGACTTTTGTTGAATTTGATAAAGAGCTCAGACCTGTTGATCCGCTCAACTTTGTAGATAAAGAAAGTTATAAGCAACGCGTCAAAAAATACCAAGCCAAGACAGGGCGGCCAAGTTCGGTGATTAGCGGAGAGGGGGAGATTAATGAGATTAGAATGCAAATTGTCATCTTTGATTTTGCCTTTATGGGGGGCTCTTTGGGTTCTGTAGAGGGGGAAAAGATTGTGCGCGCCATTGATCGAGCGGTGCAAAAACGCCAAGCTCTTTTGATTGTTTCAGCTAGCGGAGGTGCTAGAATGCAGGAATCCACTTACGCGCTCATGCAAATGGCAAAAACTAGCGCAGCTCTTAACAAACTCTCTGAGGCGAAGTTGCCCTTTATTTCCCTGCTCACAGACCCAACTTTTGGAGGTGTGAGCGCGTCTTTTGCCTTTTTGGGCGATCTCATCATTGCTGAACCGGGTGCTATGATAGGTTTTGCTGGTGCGCGCGTGATCAAGCAGACGATCGGCGCAGAATTGCCTCAAGGTTTTCAAAGTGCAGAATTTTTGTTAGAACATGGTTTAATTGACATGATCATCCAGCGTAAAGACCTCAAAAAGAGCATTAGCGATCTAGTGGGTATGCTTACGCACACATGACTTATTGTGTCTATGCTATTTCTAAACCCAATCCTAAACTCGCCCCTCTTGTTGCGCACTATCAACGCCAGTGCCTGCAATTTGGTGCAAAGCTACAGATTGTAGATATTAGCCCCAGTAAGCATAATAGCAAGGTTAGCTACACCAAAGCTCTGCAACCCTATCTCACACCCCACACACACCTCCTAGCTCTGCACCCAAGTGGGCATACCCACACTAGCGAGAGTTTTAGCCAACTTTTAGCCTCACATGCCCGTGTGCATTTTTTTATTGCAGGAGCTTTTGGATTTGATCAAAACTTTTTAGATCGATGTGTCCCTCTTTCTTTGAGCGCGCTCACTTTAAGTCATGAGATCGCTAAATTAGTGTTGTGTGAGCAAATTTTTAGAGCTCTAAGTCTATTAAACAACCATCCCTATCACAAATAAGGACTATTAGTTACTTTGAGCTATAATGCACATTTTGGAGGAAATTTATGAAACTACGCTACTACACGGCCTTCACAGCTCTATTCATCATTGCGCTAGGGTGGTATGTGCACGGCATTGCCCCGGGCCATTTTATTGTCTCTGTCTCTACAAGCACTTTAGATCTACCCATTGCTCTTTGGATCGTTGGGGTAGTGTTGCTTTTTTTGGGTTCACTCTACTCTTCGTGCTTTATGGCAATATCATGGGTCTATTTACACGCTACCACGAACGGCGTGATATGGAGAAATTGATACAACAGATCATAGAGCAGGACATCAAGGACACCTTTAGCAAATCGCATTACCATAACCCCACTTTCGCGACTCTCTCTAGGGTTCTGGGTCGTTTTGATCTCCATGCTGATCCAAGCAGTCCTGAGAGTGGGCATGAGAAAATCGATCGCCTCTTCACCTATTACCAAGATATTAATGAGGATCGAGTCGTGGACTTGCATAAATACGATTTTGCACGCCAAAATCCTTTTTATCTCCATAATCTGCAAAATCAAATCCATCAAGACCTCAAGTGTGCTCAGGACTTTCTCAAAAGAGAAGATTTAAGCCCTGAAATCAAACAAGCCGCGCTCATCGCCATTATTCAGCGTGGATCGAGCAAGGATTTATCTAAGGCACTCAAGGGATCGCAACACCTTTTAAACAAGGAAATTTTAAAGCATTTGCTAGATGCCTATTGGCATGGCAAAACTACACTAGATCAAGAGGAAATGGTGCGCTTGTGCGCTTTAGTAGGCTACGAGGGCAAAGATTATTTGCAATTGGCTAAACAATCTAAGGCTCTGCTTGCTCCGGATGCGCGCTTTAAATTCTTTGAGGCGTTGGCAACCAAAGATGAGCGCGCTGAAAAAAGTTTTCTATATGTTTTGCTTGATTTAGAGATGATCGATCAGGCTAGAGAACGCTTGAGTAGCCACCCTAAAGACGAATTTATGGTGATCAATGCCTATTTGGAACTTAAGGCCACAGATAAAACTTATCCGCTTGAAGTCTTTTTTGGGGTGTGATTCGCATAAGAAAATAACCAAGAGGCCGATTTAATGGGTAAAACAAGGAGGCAACATGTCTTCTTTTACCGGCAATCTGACTCATATCAATCAGAATGCGCCCTTTGGATCGATTGTTTATCAGAACGCTCTGCCCAAACTTGACCAAGAGAGTCAAAAAGAGTTTATTGAGAGGTTGCAAGCCATCCAAGAGACCCGTGCTTTGGAAAAAAATAAGGCCGTGCACAGAGATAAGGAGGAATCTCCTCCTCAACAACGGCAGTCCCAACAAGAACAACCCCAAATGGATCGGCGTTGTCTCAATGGGGATAAACGCCACTGCTACCATGGCCACTATTATAGCGACAGCGCGCTAGATCGTGCGCTAGAGAATACTGAAGAACTTGAAGGATTCTTAGAACCCCATGTTTTGGATGTTATTATTTAATATTCATTCATAATTTTAAGGATTGCTTTTGGAGGGGTTAGCGATTTGCTATAATCCCTGTTGATATTCTAAATTATTTATGGAGGACATGCATGAGTTATGAATATGATTTAGTGGTCATTGGTTTTGGTAAGGCAGGGAAAACTTTGGCAACTATGGCGGCCAAAAAAGGTCAAAAAGTTGCGCTCATCGAACAATCCAAAGAGATGTATGGGGGGACTTGCATCAACATTGGCTGCATTCCTTCCAAAGCTCTTTTAAGCCTAGCGACACATAAAAAAGGCACTTCGGGCTATAAAGAAAGCATTGAAGAAAAAAACAAGATGGTGGCTTTTTTACGAGAAAAAAACTACCAGGCCCTCGTTGGAGCAGGGGTTACACTCCTAGAAGGTCAGGCGAGTTTTAAAGACTCTCACACGCTAATGATCTATCACGAGGATAGTTGTAAGGAAGTGAGCGCGCGCACTATTGTTATTAACACCGGATCTATTCCTATCACTCCATCTATCCCTATCAAATCCAAGTGTGTTTATGACAGCACTTCTTTAATGCAGCTCAATAAATTGCCCTCGCATTTGGTCGTGGTGGGTGGAGGCTACATCGGCCTAGAATTTGCCAGTATGTTTAATCTTTTTGGGCGTGTAGGGCAAAAAAATATTACTCAGGTGAGTGTTTTAGTGCGCGGGGATACCTTTTTACCCAAAGAAGATGCGCTTTTTCAAAAGAGTATTTTAGATTCACTAACAAGCAAGGGGATTCAAGTCATTTATAACGCCAGTGTGGACAGCATTGTTGAACACCAAGTCCACTATACAGATACTAAAACACAAGAAAAACTTTCTTTAGAAGCAGACGCTTTCTTGCTAGCTATCGGGCGTGTGCCCAATACAGCAGGATTGCAATTAGAAAAAGCTGGTTTGAAACTAGGCGCGCATAAGGAGATTTTGACCAATGAATTTCTTGTTGCCAACGCTGAGCATGAGGGTAATATCTATGCTGTAGGGGATGTGAAAGGGGGAGAAATGTTCACCACCTATGTTAGTTTAGATGATTTCAGAATTGTTTCCCAGCATCTCTATGGCGATAAATCCCGTTCTACAAAGAATCGCGGAGTTTTGCCCGAAGTGCTCTATGTGGAAACTCCCTATAGTCATGTGGGCATGCGCGCTAAAGACATCGAAAAATCCGGTAAAAAAGTTTTAATTAAAACGCTAGAGAGTGCTGCGATGCCCGGGGCTAGAGTGATAGAGAACACCACAGGGCGTTTGCAGGTGCTTGTAGAGGACAATGCGCAACAGAGAGTGCTTGGAGCTAGTTTGCATTGCGCCCTCTCTTATGAGGTGATTAACCTCTTTAGTCTAGCCATAAACCACCATTTAAGTTTTAGCGCGCTCAAAGATATGATTTACACACACCCTTCTATTGCTGAAGGGTTGAATCTTTTTTAATATGCTAAGTAGATTTTTATTTTTAATCATTTTGGGAGTGTGTTGGATGGTCGCTAAACCTAATTTATATGTGTTGGCTACAGGGGGAACAATCGCTGGAAGTTCTTCAAGCGCGCTTAGTAGTGCTTATAAATCTGGATCGTTGAGTGTGGATACCCTCGTGGGTGCTATCCCGCAGGCTAAAAAGTTGGCTAATCTTAAAGCCGAGCAGATAAGCAACATCGGGTCTCAGGAAATGAATAATGAGGTTTGGCTTAAGTTGGCTAGGCGCGTGCAAGCCCTCCTCTCTAAAAAAGAGGTCGATGGGGTGGTGATCACACATGGCACGGACACGATGGAAGAAACCGCCTATTTCCTCAACCTTGTGATCAAAAGCCATAAACCCATTGTGATGGTAGGGGCGATGCGCAATGCGGATTCTTTAAGCGCAGATGGACCTCTCAATCTTTACAACGCCATCGCGCTAGCTAGTAATCCGCAATCCAAAGGCAAGGGAGTGTTGGTTTTGATGGATGATAGCATCCATGCCGCTAGAGAAGTGAGCAAAACCCACACGACAGGAGTGAGCACTTTTAAATCGCTCAATAGCGGACCTCTAGGCCAAGTGCTCTATGGACATGTGCGCTTTTATATGCAATCTTTGCGCAAGCACACTTTAGAGAGCGCGTTTGACATTGCTAAAATCCACGATTTGCCCCGTGTGGATATTGTCTACAGCCATGCTAACGACCATGCGGATTTTGTGCAAAGCGCGCTTGAACATGGAGCTAAAGGAATTGTGAGCGCGGGGATGGGCAATGGAAACATTTATCCTGCTGTGTTGGAGGCGTTAGCCCACGCGGTTAAAAAGGGCGTGGTAGTGGTGCGCTCTTCTCGTGTGGGAAGTGGCTTTGTTACTAATCCGGGCGAAATCAATGATTCTCAATACGGGTTTGTAACTAGCGATAATCTCAATCCTCAAAAAGCTAGGGTGCTTTTGATGCTAGCTTTAAGCCAAACCCATGACCCTCAAAAAATCCAGCATTATTTTGATACACATTGAATTCTTTAAGATTCTTGGCGTATAATTTTCTCATTTAAACTACTTTATAAGGAATACGCCAATGAAAATAAAAAATTTGTTCAAAGTGTCTTTTATGTCTGTAGGTCTGTGCGCTGCCCTTTATGCTAAGCCAAGCCACCATACCATAAGTGCGCAAGAATTGATTAAGAAAGCCCTAGACGCTAATCTTATGCCCATGCCAACAGGCAAGGTTTTAGATAAATATCTCAAAGATAAGGTGCGCGACTTAGGTCTTTCTTATAAGGGTGCTGTGCTCACTAAGGCGCAAATTGAGTTAGGAAAAATGCTCTACCTAGACCCTAGAATTTCTACTTCTTATCTTATTTCTTGCAACACATGCCATAACTTAGGCATGGCAGGGGTAGATACTGTATCACGAGCTGTAGGAGAGGGCTGGAAACCTAACCCCCATTTTTTAAATTCCCCCACCGTGTATAATTCCGTCTTTAATGCGGTGCAGTTTTGGGATGGGCGTGTGGCACACCTAGACGATCAGGCTAAAGGCCCCATCAGCAACCCGGTAGAAATGAATGCCGATCCTAAAGTTGTGGAAGCTAAGATCAATTCTATGCCCGGCTATGTCAAAGCCTTTAAACGCGCCTATGGCAACAATGTTAAAATCGATCTTAACTTGATCACAGATACGATTGCTATGTTTGAAGCCACACTCAACACCCCTAGCCGTTTTGACGACTTTTTGCGGGGCAATGTCAAAGCACTAAGTCCTAAAGAACAAGAGGGCTTGTCTTTATTCCTAGAAAAGGGCTGTGCAGGTTGCCACAATGGAATCAACTTAGGAGGCACTATGCAACCTTTCCAAGTGGCTGCCCCTTATGAATTTGCCAATGTGGGGGATTTCAAGGGAGATAAAAACGGCATGGTCAAAGTGCCTACCTTGCGCAATATCTTAGAAACCATGCCCTATTTCCATAATGGACAATATTGGAATGTCAAGGATGCGATCAAGGCCATGGGTGCTGTACAACTAGGAATCCAAATCAGTGATAGCGATGCGCAAAAAATCGCTGTCTTCTTTGGTGCTCTCACGGGTAAAAAACCTACCATCACCTACCCTCAATTACCCACCATCGCTAACAACACCCCTAAACCTGAGGGCATTATGGAGCAAGAGAGTCAATCGGCTAAACCTAGCAAATCTACCAAATCCACCACCCACTAATTTAAGCACAAAGACGCGCGCATTAGGCTATAATGTGCGCTTTTATTTATCAAGGAGAATTTATGGCACGAAGATGTGATTTAAGTTTAAAAGGCCCTATGGTAGGCAACCATGTAAGCCATGCAAACAATAAAAGCAAGAGGCGTTTACTCCCTAATTTGCGCACCATTCGCATTACCCTAGAAGATGGCACAAAACAAAAGATTCGCGTTGCTGCTTCCACCTTAAGGACCATGCGCAAAAGTCAGTAGTCCGTAAGGACAATGTTTAATTTCAAGGCACTTTTCAAGAAAACACCCCCTAAGGAGAGTGCCACCCGCCAAATCAACGCCGAGATTTACTCTCATTTTAAACTTTTTGCCCCGCCTTTAGTTCTCATTCAGCTTTTTATCCTCTTGGGCACTTTGGGCTATCTATGCTTAGAAAATTATTCTCTCATGCAGGCCTTTTTCCAAACAGCCTACACTTTCACGGCGACAGGGTTTGGGGCTTTGGATGAAAGTAAATTTGGCACTTGGAGTATTTTTCTAAGCGTTTTGATCATGTTTTGTGGGGAAGCATTGATGACCTTTACGGTCGCCGTGCTCATTGGGGTGATCAACAAGGGGGTCTTAGCTAAACTCATTCGGGAGAAAAAGATGATTTATAAAATTGCCCATCTCACCAAACACTATGTCATCTGTTACCACAACGAATACACCATTGAACTTGCCAAGCAATTTAGAAACGCCCAAATTCCCTTTGTGGTAGTGGATGACAATCCAGACTTTGAAGAACAGGCCATCAAGCACAAATACCCTTACTACATTGTGGGTGATCCCCACACCAATTTGAGCATGCTCAAAACCAATCTGAGTAGCGCTAAGGGCGTGGTTACCTTTTCTAAAACCTTTTCTGTCAATATTGCCCTAATCGCCAATGTGCGTCTGCTAGAAAAAGAGTTGGGGCGCAAACCTTATTACATCATTGCTAGCGCACACAATGATGAAGATTTGGAAAAACTCAAAAAACTAGGCGCGGATAGTGTGGTTTCGCCCACTAAATTAATGGCGCAACGCGTGAGCGCGATGGCAATTCGCCCGGATATGGAAAATATCCTAGAAAATTTTATTTACAAAAAAGACACCTTGCTAGACTTAGAAGAGGTAATTGTGCCCAAAGAGAGTTGGCTCGTGCAACGCAAGCTCAAAGAAGCGCATTTTAGAGAGATTGCTAAAATCTTTGTCATTGGAATTATCCAAAAGGACGGGCGTTATATTCCCATGCCAGAGGGCGATACCATTGTGGCTAGCGAGGCTAAATTATTGGTCATTGGCACTTCTGAGGGGGTTACCAAGTCTAAAAATCTCGTGCTCCAGCACCAACGCCCCAGAGAGGTAGACTATGTGGCGCTTTAATGGAGTTTTAGCGCACTCAAAGCCCTACAAATCGCGCTTTTGGATTTGAAATGTTGGATTTCACCTTGTGGGTTTAAATACAAACAGGGGACATCATCCACGCTCAAAAGACGCATTTGTTTCAAGAGAGTGCGCAAAGAGTCGAGTACACTTTTAGGCGGACTTTTTAAAACCACCAAACACGCCCGTTTAGCTTTTTTACTTAGATATTTGGGGAGCAAACAGAGTTGGGGTTGATTTAAAATGCGGGTGTGTGTGTTTTTATAGCTGGTAGAAAAATGAGGAATCTCCGGGTAGTTATCTTGAAAATTCGGATAGTTATCTTGAAAGAACCCTTGGAGATAAAATGGGGTGTTGTGTAGGTAGAACAAACCCCTAAGCAGAGCGTAATTTTTAAACGCTTCTAGGAGGGCGTTAAGATCGCGCTTTAAAATCTCTTCTAAAAAGGGATTGTGTTTTTTGGAGAGCTGGACTAGATACCACGCGCTCTTGAGATTATCGCGCAGAGGAACGGAATGTACAAGACCCCAAACCTCCCTTGAGATGGGAGAAGTCGCAAATTCATTATAAGCATCGATGAAATAAAGCCAATGGAAAACCCCCATCGCGCTTGTTAAATCCTTGACATAGGCGCATTTGCCCTGTGCGCAAGTCTGTTCAAGAGAAGGCAGACTTTGAACATAGGCTAGGGGGTCTAGTTGAGAGGCAAGCAGAGGGGAGAAGAAAAAGGGGAGGAGGGTGTCTTTGAGAAAAAAGTAGGGCTCAAGTGCGTCAGGATATACAGAGTCGTCCGGATCGTAGTCTAGGTTGGTTAAGCGGGTGTCCTCCAAATACTCCCACAACAAGAGCAGAACGATGTTTTTAAAGATCTTATGGATGTGTGCGGGGAGCTTGCGATCTTTAAAGATAGGGAAAATGTCCAATAGAGGCCAAGCTTTGGTGTAAAAATCTTGTGCCCTTTGTTTTTCAAAAGCTTGGAGGCGTTTTTGGCGTGTTTCTTTAGCCACACTGCGATCCAAAAGCAAGCGCGTGTAGGCAACATCTTTATCAATCATCTCCAATTGCAAGGCTTGCATCTGATCTTGCCATGCCTGCGGAGGAAAAAAGGATTTATACCACGCCTCAAAGGACTTGTCTGACTTTTTTGAAGGCTTTGCATCCGCCAAGCCAACCCAGCTAAAGCACAATAAGCAGATCCACACTAAGGATCGCATCAAAACTCCTTAGGGCAAATGCGCTTTGATGTCTTGCCAAAGGACCTTAAGCCTTGAGTTATAATAGGCATTTAAAAGCGTGGCAGGTTGTTGCTCTAAATCCACACCCAAAAATGTTTTAACAAACTTCTCATAGGTTTCTTCTTCATAATCTACAAGTGTCCCCTCATACCAGTTTAGCTGTTTAAAGGTGTGCAAAGAGGGCTGGATACTAGGATCATGTTTTTGCCCATTTGGCATGTCATCTAGGATTTCTTTAATGCGTCTGTTGAGCGCATTTAAATCGTTTTCTTCCACGCTCATCGTTTGGCTTTTTAGGGTGTCCCATAGATTCAAATTTTCCTTGCGGGCTTGGAGCAGAGGAGCAAACAATAGATTTAAGACCTCTAAAAAGTCTTGGGTTACTTGGGTGGCATCAAAAGCAAGGGGGGGCGAGACATCAGAGCAATCAAAATCGGAGGGAATATAGCTACGCAGGATCGCAAAGAGTTGAAAGGACTCGTAGACTTAAAAACCCTTAAAAACTCTCTATCTTGGGGAGTTTTTGGCTGGAGGGCTTGGAGCAGGGGAATCTTGTCCATAAAATCCAAACTTAAAGAGAAAAATAATGCGGCATGCCTCTCCATCGCATCTTTATAAAAATAAAAGTCTTTACAATCCTCAAATCCTGTAAAATCCTTGATCAAATCCTCTTCATACATACGCACCGTGAGCGCGCGCATCGCTTGCATGTCTTGGATCAGCTCTTTAGAGGGTTGGGCAAAGGCAACGCTCACCACCCAAAAAAGCGCACCCAAAGCGCGCCCACAAATTCTAAATATCTCTTTTGGCGCTCTTTTAAATTTTGAGCAATCTTTGGCGCTTGAAGTCCGCATAATCAGGAGTGGCGTAGTTAGCAAAGGGGGTAATAGTGATCCCTCCGCGCGCGCTAAAATGGGCGTGCACTTCTAGGTATTTGGGCTCTAGGAGGGCGACTAGGTCGTTTAGGATTTTGCCCACGCAATCCTCCCCAAAAACCCCCTCATTGCGGAAACTAAAGAGATAGAGTTTGAGCGATTTGCTCTCTACCATTTTCAAATGCGCGATATAGGCAATACGCACGCGCGCAAAATCCGGCTGGGCGGTGATGGGACACAGACTGGTAAACTCCTCACTCTCTAGGGTGGTAAAAATGTCCTGCCCCGGGTGGGGGTTTTCAAAGGCTTCTAGCAGATGAGGGCTGTAGGTGGTGGGATAACTGGTTTTGCTTCCTAAATGACTCAAATTCTCAAGCATGCAAGACTTCTTTACAACGCCCACAAAGATCCTCTTTAGGGGCTAAAAAACGCCAACAACGCGGGCATTTTTCCAAAGAGGCGCGCGCTAAAACAAAATCTTGATTTTCAAACAACACCTCTGGCGCGCTTCCCTCCCATGCGCTGAGTGCGCTCACCATGAGCCATTGATCGTAATGGGTAAACTCCAAATCCTTGTGGTCTTTCAAGTAGATTTGCACTTCCAAAGAGGTTTTTACGCTCTTATCTTTTTTTAGCCCGTCCAACGCCTCACTAAAGCGCGCGCGCAGTTCTAGGGGACGCTCGAATTGATCTAAGACGCTTTGAGCCTGCGTTCCCTCTAATAAAAAGGGTTTTTGTAGATCAAAAACCCCACTCCCTATCAAAGCCACCTCTTTAAATAAGGGGCTGGCGTGTTCTAACACCTCTTCAATGGTATAAGTGAGAATGGGCGCGAGCGCAAAACTCAGATGGTGGGCTAAGTGCAACATAGTTGTTTGAATCGCGCGCCTAGCAGGATCATTTTTGGCATCGCAGTATAGGCTATCTTTGCAGATGTCCATGTAGATCCCGCTTAGATCGTTGGCGATAAAGGCAAAGAGTTTTTGCAAGCCTTTGACAAAGTCATATTGCTTAAAATGTTCTTGCACTTGGCTAAAGACTTTAGAGCTTAGGGCTAAAATCCAGCGATCCACTAACCCTAAATCTTGCAGAGGGGTTAAGCTCTCTAGCCCGGCTGTGTTGGCTAACAAAAAGCGTAAAGTATTGCGCACCTTTTTATAGCCTTCGGCAGTCTGGGCAAAGAAAGCATGCGAGACGCTCAAATTGTCTTGGTAGTCATTCATCACCACCCATAGGCGCAAAATATCACTGCCATAAGTATTAAGCACCTCGTCCAAAGAAAAGACATTTCCTTTAGATTTGCTCATCTTATGCCCTTTAGCGTCCACAGTAAAGCCATGGGTTAACACGCCTTTAAAGGGCGCGCGGGAATGCTTGATACAGCTCAATAATAAAGAGCTTTGAAACCATCCGCGGTGTTGATCGCTCCCCTCTAGCACCAAATCGCTAGGATAGACCCCCAAGCGTTCTTCGCACACCGCCTTAAAAGTGCTCCCGCTATCAAACCACACATCTAAGATATGGGTGTTTTTCTCCAAATTGGGGGCTAGGTGTTTGAACTGCGCGGGCAAAAGCTCCTCTACGCTCTGCTCCCACCACGCATTACAACCCTTTTCTTTAAAGATGTTGTAGATATGCTTTAAGACCGCTTCCTCTAGTAGGGGCTCTTGGGTTTGCTTATTTAAGAAAAACGCCATGGGCACGCCCCAGTTGCGCTGTCTGCTCACACACCAATCGGGGCGTTGCTCTAGCATAGCTTTGAGGCGGTTTTTCCCTTGTTTGGGGTAAAAGGCGACATCCTCAATCGCTTCTAGGGCGACTTGGCGCAGGGTTTTATGACTACCATCAGGTTGTAAAAAGGGCACATCCATCATGATAAACCATTGCGTGGTGGCGCGGTATAAAATGGGTTCGTGTGTACGCCAACAATGCGGGTAGGAGTGGGTGATGGTGCTATGGTGCAAGAGATAATCGCCCAAGAGTTCGATAATTTTGGGCTGGATTTTGAGCACATGCTGACCTAAAAACTCTTTGGGCAAGAGTTTTTTATGCAAGATTTCTTCATTGTAACGCCCATAATCATCCACAGGCACTAAGACCTCTAAGTCATATTGCAGACATAGATGATAGTCTTCCTCACCATGCCCGGGGGCGGTGTGCACAGCCCCACTCCCCTCCTCCAAACTGACATGCTCGCCCAGCAATACCACCGAATCGCGTTGGTTTAGAGGGTTGGTCGCTAGGCTTTTTTCTAAAAGCTCGCTTTGACAACTCCCCACAATTTCCCCTTCTAAAATGCCCTGTTCTAGCAGTTTTTGGGCTAATTCTAGCGCAATGATATGCCCCTTAGAGGTGATCGCATAAGTGGTTTTGGGTTTGAGCGCGATGCCTACATTGGCTGCGAGTGTCCAAGGGGTCGTGGTCCAGATCACAAGAGAAAAGGTTTTAGGACTCTCCTGCGTGCTAAAATGTGCTTCTTGGGCGATCTTTTGTGCACTTTCTTCTTGTAGAGGGAAGCATACAAAGATCGAATCGGATTGCTTGTCTTTATACTCTACTTCGGCTTCAGCCAACGCACTCTGGCACGCCCAGCTCCAATAAACGGGCTTAAAGCGTTGTTTGAGCAAGCCTTTTTGTGCGGCAATACAGAGCATTTCATAAATGCTTGCCTCAAAATCGTATTTGTAGGTTTCATAGGGTTTTTCATAATCCCCCACCACACCCAAGCGCAAAAACTCCTCTCTTTGCACACCGATAAACTTGTAGGCGTGTTGATAACAGCGATCGCGAAATTCTAGCGGGCTTAGATTGTGGCGTTGCTCGGCGGGGAGTTTATGCTGGGAGGCTTTATAATCCTTTTCTACCTGCTGTTCAATGGGCAAACCATGACAATCCCACCCGGGTACATATTCGACTTTTTTACCCAAAAAATATTGATGCTTGACAATCACATCTTTTAAGATTTTATTGAGCGCGTGCCCGATGTGCAAGTGTCCATTAGCATAGGGCGGACCATCATGCAAGATGAAACTTTGGGGCGCGTCATGGCGTTTGCCCAGCATATGGGTATAAACATCCTGCTCGCGCCAACGCGCGTAAAGCTTGGGAGCGTTAGCAATAGCGTTAGCTTTCATGGGGAAGGAAGTTTGGGGGAGGATTAGACTATCTTTATAATCTTGCATAACAAACCTTTCTATTGGGATTTATTCTAGTTCTTGCACATACAAATGGCTTTGGGCTTTGGGAATAGTTTTAAGTGTGGGAATAGCCAGCACGCGGTAAGACTTAGTGCGATCTAGATAAATAAGCTTAATCACATCGCCTACTTTGACCTCTTTGCTCGGCTTAACCGGTATCCCATTTAAGGAAACTACACCCTCTTTAAGCATGTCTAACGCGACCGCGCGCCTCTTGGTGATATTGGTAGCATTTAAAAATTTGTCAATACGCATGGGTCATTGTAGCATTATACGCTTGAATTTAGACTAAGCTTTGGGCACAAGCCCTATCAGAAATTGCATCCTTGTAACTAAAGAACACTCAAGAAGTTAGAGAGATTTAAAAAAATACTCTATTTTTTGGAAACCTACTAGACTGAGCGGATCGCTACCGATCACGCCCAAGCGCGCTTAAGTACGCCTAACCCTTGCGTTTTTCTACGATTTCCTTAGCGATATTAGCAGGAACTTCGCCATAGTGATCAAACTCCATCGAATAGGTCCCGCGCCCCTGAGTAGCCGAGCGTAAATCTGTGGAATAACCAAACATCTCTACTAAGGGCACAAAGGCATTTACGATTTTAAGTCCTAAGCGATCTTCCATCGCGTTAATTTGCCCTCTGCGGCGATTCAAATCTCCGATCACATCGCCCATATACTCTTCAGGCACTTCGACCTCTACTTTCATCATTGGTTCTAAAAGCACGGGATTAGCTGCCCTGCAGGCCTCTTTAAAAGCCATAGAACCCGCGATTTTAAAGGCCATCTCTGAAGAGTCCACTTCGTGGTAGCTCCCATCATATAGGGTTACTTTAAAATCTACAACCGGATAACCTGCTAAAACCCCACTCTGCATCGCTTCTTGGATACCCTTATCCACTGCAGGGATATACTCCTTAGGAATCACGCCCCCGCTAATTTGATTGACAAACTCATAGCCACTTCCGGGTTCTTTGGGTTCAAGCTTGATAAAGACATGCCCATATTGCCCACGCCCACCAGATTGTTTAGCATATTTATGTTCTTTTTGCACTTCAGAGCGGATAGTCTCCCTAAAGGCTACTTGAGGTTGTCCCACTTCTGCCTCAACTTTAAACTCTCTTTTGAGGCGATCTACGATAATTTCTAGGTGCAACTCGCCCATTCCCCCAATCAAAGTCTGCCCGGTTTCCTCTTGAGTCATCACTCTAAAGCTGGGGTCTTCTTCGGCAAGTTTGCCCAAAGCCACACCCATTTTTTCTTGATCGGCCTTAGTTTTAGGCTCAACAGCGATATGAATCACAGGCTCAGGGAATTCCATGCGTTCTAGCACCACAGGGCTTTTTTCATGGCAAAGTGTGTCCCCAGTCAAGGTATCCTTAAGCCCTACAAAAGCACAAATTTCGCCCGCATAGACCTCTTTAATATCCTCGCGTTTATTGGAGTGCATTTTGAGCAAACGACCTACACGCTCTTTTTTATCCTTAGTGGAGTTATAGATATAGCTCCCTGATTCGAGCTTCCCGCGATACACGCGCACAAAGGTAAGCTGTCCGACAAAGGGGTCAGTCATGATTTTAAACGCCAAGCCGGCAAAATCGCCCTCATCACTGGACTGCACTTTGATCTCTTCTTCATTCTTGGGGTCCACGCCTTTAATATCAGCGACCTCTGTAGGAGCAGGCAAGTAGTCAATCACAGCATCTAGCAGAGTTTGCACGCCTTTATTCTTAAAAGAAGAACCACAGAGCATAGGAATAAGAGCCATGTTCAAGCACCCAACCTTGATGCCATGCTTAATCTCTTCTACGCTCAAAGTCTCTCCACCCAAATATTTTTCCATCAAAGCTTCGTCTTGTTCAGCCACCGCTTCTAGGAGTTTGTCGCGGTATTCTTGAGCTTTAGCCTGTAGATCTGAGGGAATCTCTTGCACATCGTACTTAGCTCCCATCGCCTCATTGTTCCACACGATGGCTTTCATGGCGACCAAATCGATCACGCCCTGAAAAGTATCTTCTGCACCAATGGGGATATTAATGGGTATAGGGTTAGCTTTCAAGCGTTCTTTAATTTGATTTTCTACATTGTAGAAATTAGCCCCAATACGATCCATCTTGTTGACAAATACGATACGGGGCACGCCGTATTTATTCGCCTGCCGCCACACGGTCTCACTCTGGGGTTGCACCCCTCCTACCGAGCAAAACACCGCCACTGCACCATCGAGCACACGCATGGAGCGTTCTACTTCGATAGTAAAATCCACGTGTCCGGGGGTGTCGATCAAGTTAATTTGATGATCCTGCCAAAAACAAGTCGTAGCGGCTGAAGTGATGGTAATCCCGCGTTCTTTTTCTTGTTCCATCCAGTCCATTGTGGCTGCGCCATCGTGCACCTCGCCGATTTTGTGGCTGACCCCAGTGTAAAACAAAATACGCTCAGAGGTAGTGGTCTTGCCTGCATCGATATGGGCGGCAATCCCGATATTTCTAATCTTTTCTAAAGGAGTTTTGCGTGCCATCTAATCCTCCTACCAACGATAGTGAGCAAAGGCTTTATTAGCCTCTGCCATTTTGTGGATCTCTTCTTTTTTTCTAAAAGCCGCTCCCTTATCACTAGCTGCATCTAATAATTCGTTGGCTAATTTATCCACCATCATGCGTTCGTTGCGTTTGCGAGTGGCTTCCAAAATCCAGCGGATAGAGAGAGATTGCTGGCGGGCTGGGCGCACTTCTACGGGCACTTGGTAGGTCGCTCCGCCCACACGCCTAGAGCGCACTTCTAACAAGGGTTTGACATTTTCTAAGGCTTTTTCAAAAACCTCAATGCCCTTTTCTCCGCTTTTCTCTTCGACTTTATTGAGAGCTGCGTAGATAATTTTTTCTGCTACGCTCCGTTTGCCATCATACATCATCTTGTTAATAAACTTAGTGATCACCTTGCTATTGTAAACGGGATCGCCTAAAACCTCTCGGACGGGTGCTTTTTTTCTTCTCATTTATTCCCTTTACTTTTTCTTCTCAGCCCCAGCTTTGGCCTTTTTAGCTCCGTACTTACTACGAGAAACAGAGCGCTTATTCACTCCAGCGGTATCCAATGCGCCACGCACGATATGGTATTTCACCCCGGGTAAGTCTTTAACCCTACCTCCACGCACAAGCACGATCGAGTGTTCTTGTAAGTTATGCCCCTCTCCGGGGATGTAGCTAATGACCTCAAATTTGCTGGTGAGACGCACTTTAGCAACTTTTCTAAGGGCTGAGTTAGGTTTTTTGGGAGTGGTGGTGTAAACTCTCGTGCAAACTCCTCTTCTTTGGGGGCACTCTACCAAAGCTGGAGACTTGGTTTTCTTGAGAATTTTCTTCCTTTCTTTTCTAATCAACTGGTTGATAGTGGGCACACATATCCTTTTGCTAAATTTCTTTCCAAAACTGCGATTTTAGCCTAAAAAATCTTTATTTTAGCTTCACGCATGCAAAGATGCGCTAAAATTGATCTTAAAAACATTGCATTTTTCCCGTGTGCTAATCTCCAACTCTAAACCATAGCGCGTGCAGATGTTTTTGACCAAGTCCAAACCAATGCCATAGCCTTTTTGTGTCCGTGTGCCGCGCACATAGCGCGCGCTTAGATGGGTAACAAGTGCTGGATTTAATAGGGGTCCAGTATTACTCACACTGAGCGCACCATCTAAATTGACACGCACACAGCCCTTAGGAGGCGTGTATTTGATAGCATTCATCAAGAGATTGCTGACTAGCGTGATCATATCCTCTTCTAAAGCCTTAAATATAGTAGGTTGTAGATGTTGTATCAATTGAATCTGATAGAAATCGGCCATATCGCAAAAAGCACTCACTTGTTGCGCAACGAGATTTTGCAGATCTAACAAGCCGGGTTGCTCGTGGCGCAGATCCTGCATGAAAAGATAAGATAACTGGTTGTGTAAATAAAAAATCCGCCTTGCACTCACTAAGATTCCTAGAGCCTTAGAGTTATGGCGCGCCAATTCCTTAGCGCTCATCAATAAGGTGGCTATGGGGGTGTTGAGTTCGTGAGCTATATCTTTGCTGAAAGAATCGAGTCGTTTCACTTCATCGCTAATAGGCTTTAAAAAAAGCTTGGTTAAACAATAGGCCATCAGTCCCACGCAAATAAAAACCCCTAATAATACCAATAGGATACAACGATACAGAGGCACAAAAAGATTTGCAGGCTTTGGTTGTTGTAAAATAATAGTCGCTACGCCCAAATGCCCAAATGCCTTATTGTCTACAAGGTAAAAATCGCCATCTTTTTGCAAAAACAAGGGCAAATTCTTGGGATTTCCAAAGAAAACAAAGCTTGTCCCCCCTAACAAATTGTGCCGGTAAAGAATTTTATTTTGCGCGTCCAAGAGCACGAAAGCTAGATTGCTGTATTTGCGCGCAAGGCGTTTAAAAGGGTTGGGGGTAGATTCCATGTGATCTAAAACGATGTCTTGAGCCAAATGATTAGCTTGTAATTGCATTTGTATTTGGATGTTATTGAGTAGCGCGTTTTTTTCATGGACAAAAAAGAGAAGCGCAATAATCGCCATAAGCGCAAAGGACGAACCTAAATAGAGGGCTAGGAAACGCCTTAAGGATTGTTTTTCATAAGTGCCTAGACGCATGGGTTTTTAAAACAATACCCCAAACCCTTGACATTTTGAATAATGTCTTTGCCAAGAAGTTTGCGCAGGTTCTTAATATAGGTGCGCAAAGTGGAATCATCCACTCCGCTTTCATAACTCCATACATTAGCGATGATCTGATCGCTAGATAAAATAGTGTTTTGATGGCGTAAAAAGAACTCCAAAAGTTGTTTTTCCTTAGAGGTCAAAAAAAAGTTCTGTCCCCGTACATTAAGTGTGCCACCCTCATAAAAGCAATCTGGTCCAATATGAACCTTCTGAGTAATCAACAGCCGTTCAATCCTGATTTGCAACTCCTCTAAATCAAAGGGCTTTTTGAGATAGTCGCTTGCTCCCAAATCAAAAGCTTTTTTTAAAGAAGTCATATCGCTCAACACGCTAATAAAAATAGTGGGGGTGGTAATATGCAACTGGCGAAGCGTTTGAAGGGTTTCAAAACTATCTGTGCCCGACACCTGCACATCTAAGAGAAGCAGATCAAAAGATTCACAAGAAAGAATACTGAGGGCTTGAGCACTCTCATAAGCCCCCTGCACCTCAAAACCTACCCGTGTTAAAAAATCGGCGATCACGGCATGCAAAGGCACATCGTCCTCTAGTAAGAATAAACGCCCCTTATGCACTTTTTTCAAGAACGCAAACTCTCATGCATCCACTCCCCCACCCAAGAGAGCATCCCTAGCCAAAGAAAAAACACTCTTGTATTTTCCTGCATTTCCAGAACTTTGGGGCACAAAAGACAAACCACCAACCCCGCACAAAGCACTAACAAATTTGCATATTCATAGACCCCCAAATATTCTTTATGTCTTGCAACTAAACTGACCAGTCCCCCTAAAATAACAATAAACAAGGAGAAATCAAAGAGTGTTGAAAATTGCCAATGCAGCAGAGTGCTTTGCAAGCCACAAGCATAAACCCATAAAATACAAGTGCTAATGGAGGGAGCAAAAGTGAGAAAACTTGGGATTTTTTTATACCCCGTATGCAAACCCACTAAGGAGACTAAGGGAAAAAGATAAAAAACCTTAGGAGGGAGAGAAGGAGAGAAAAAAAGACAATAAGTGCAAAACACACTCACACTAAGTGCGCCTATTTTAGGGAGTAAAGCATGGTGGCGGGTTGCGCGTAAAAAATAGAAAAGAGAACCCAACAGCCCACAAAGATAAATGAAATGCAACCAAGAGGGGTAAAATTGCGTGTTAAGAATTTTAGAGAGTTGAGAAAAATTATGACTAAAACTAGAGAAAAGAAGGGCTAAAGAATTGCACACAACCAACACAAAAAAGATAGAAGCAACAAAAACTTTATAAGGAGTGGCTTTTTTGGAATGCATTAAAAATTCTTACTTACAAAACTATCAACACCATTGGCAATTCCCTTAGCCAAACCTTGTTGGTAGCGCTTGTTTTGGATTCGTCTGGCTTCAAAAGGGTTGGAATTATAGCCAATCTCAATGAGCACAGAGGGCATGAGCGCGCCAGCTAACACCCAAAAAGGCCCCTCTCTAACCCCCCCATCGACCACATGTCTATAAGTGTGGCGTAATTGGCTTAAAATCCCAAATTGGATATCTATAGCCAACTTATTAGAAGCGATGAGCCTTTGAGAATTAAGCGAATTTAAAAAAGAGAGTTTAGAAAAATAATCCATGACCTTAACATCATCTTGGTTTTCCTGTTCGGCTACTTTACGCGCACGCTCACTTCTAGCAGTGGAGAGAAAATAAGTTTCTACCCCTTGGGGGGTGGTGGGAGAATGGTGCGGGATGGAATTAGCATGGATGGAAATAAAAAGGTCGGCACTCTTATTATTAGCAAAATCTGTGCGATCCTTGAGACTAATATAAGTGTCATTATTGCGGGTCATAAAAACAATGTAGCCTCTCTTTAGGAGCTCCTGTTTTAAGAATTTGGCAACAGCCAACACGATCCACTTTTCGCAAACCCCATTGATTCCACGCGCCCCGCAATCATGCCCCCCATGCCCAGCATCTACAACTACCTTAAAATGCTTGGACGAACTCACCTGTTGAGGAGGTGCAGGAGGAGGGGATGCAGGCGGTGTTGCTTGGTGCGTGGTGATGATGATATAGAGGTGGTTATCAGCGCGCCTAAGTTGATAACTGCCCTCTGGATAAAGCAAAAGCACCTTAGTGTTCCCTACTTTTCCCTGAGTCACGCTCACAGAAGTTTGATTATCAAAGTTGTAGTGTTTTGTGGGGAATTTAAAATGCGCCTTAATATCTAGGACACTCTCAAATTTTCCTAAATGAGTCTGTTTGATATATTGTTTGCTAAGTTTGTGATCAAAGCTAATACGCACACTGCTAGTGCCAAAGGGCACAACCTGCGTGATGCTTAAGGCATGGGCATAAATCCCAATGATCAAACAAAGAATCAGGCGCACCCATTCAGCCCCTGATGAGTTCTTGCACCAATTCGTGCACGCTCAAAATGCGTTCAACTCTATACCCATTGGCTCCAGTGAAATAAAGCCCCTCTTCTCTATTGCCCTGATAGCTACGCCCTAGTCCATCCGCGATGCAGTAACCCACTTTCTTGGCTTCCTCTCCACGATGACAAGGCGCGACACAATTGCTCACACAGGCGATCTTAGGAGCGTTGCCCTCTTTAATGCGCTGCAACACGCCAATATTGATCGCGCGCGCAGGATAACCTACTGGGGATTTGATGAGCAAAATGTCTTCTTTTTTTAAAGAGGGTAAAATTTCAGCGTAAACCTTAGCATCGCATTCTTTAGTGCCTAAAAAGCGCGTAGCCATCTGCACCCCGCTAGCCCCTAAAGAGAGCATTGTATCGATGTCTTTGCGATCCCAAATACCCCCGGCTGCGATGATGGGAATGTTCCCCCATTCTTTGGAGGCTTCCACAATGCCCGGGACCAAATTTTCTAATTGAAACTCTTCTTTAAAACAATCTTCGTATTTAAAGCCCTGATGCCCACCGCTCAAAGGACCTTCCACAATCACGGCATCCGGAACGCGTTTATAACGCGCGCTCCAGCGTTTGCAAATGATGTGTAGGGCTTTGATCGAGGAGATGATGGGCACAAGCGCGACATTGGGGAAGTCTTTAGTAAACTCAGGCATATTGGTAGGCAAGCCTGCTCCGGTGATGATCACATTGGCCCCAGCCTCGCAGGCATCGCGCACCACACGCCCGTATTCGTTGATAGCATGCAAAATATTTGCCCCCAAAGGGTTTGACCCACAAATCTTGCGCGCATTTTTAAAAATCTCTTGGAGGGCCTGCTTGGAATAAAAATTCAGCGCTTCAAAGGGCTTTTTAGCGACCATTTTTTCTACAAAACGCATATTTTTATAATAACCCGTGCCCACTGCTGAGATCACGCCTAAAATACCTTCTTTGGCGGCACTGCCGGCCAATTCGTCCCAACTAATGCCTACTCCCATACCTCCTTGAAAAATGGGGTATTTGAGGATGTGTTTGCCAATTTTAAGGGGTTTGAGTGTGGAAACCATGCGCTATCCTTTTAGTGGATATGAACCAAGGCAAATTTTCTTTTTCCCACTTGTACAATATAAGACCCTTTGCTAAATTGATATTGATCGTCTTTCATCACTTCGTGATTGAGGCGCACCCCGCCCCCTAGAATATCCCTGCGCGCCTGTGAGCTGGAGGGGCAGAGTTGGCATTCTTTAAGAACACTAGCAATCCACGCCCCATTTTCAAAATGCCATTCAGGCATTTGACTTGGGGTTTGCTTGTGCCTAAAGACCTTGTCAAATTCGGCTTTTGCGCTTTGAGCTTGCTCTTCAGAGTGCCAACGCGCAGTGATTTCTAGGGCTAGCTCTTCTTTCACGGCTTTAGGGTGCGCTCTGTGTGCGCGCACCGCTTCTTGCAAATTGGCGATTTGATCGGAAGTTTTGGCACTCAAAAGCTCGTAATAACGCCACATCAAATCATCGCTAATGCTCAAAAGTTTGGCATACATGCTCGCTGGTTCTTCTGTGATACCAATGTAATTCCCTAAACTTTTACTCATCTTATGCACGCCATCTAAGCCTTCTAAAAGAGGCATGGTAAGCACGCTCTGTTCTTTGTCAAGCCCATAGGCGCGTTGCAAGAAACGCCCTACCATCAAATTAAATTTTTGATCATTGCCCCCTAATTCTAAATCACATTCCAAAACTACAGAGTCATAACCCTGCAAAAGAGGGTAGAGAAACTCTACAATGCTAATGGGTTGGTGGTTGCGGTAGCGTTTTTCAAAGTCATCGCGCTCAAGCATACGCGCGACAGAAAATTTAGAAGTGAGGGCCAAAATTCCAGAAGTCCCCAAAGGATTAAGCCAAGTGGAGTTAAAACACACTTCTGTAAGTGCGGGGTCTAAAACTCTAAACACTTGTTTGGCGTAAGTTTTAGCGTTCTCTTGCACAGCCTCTTCACTCAAAGGTTTTCTAGTTTCGCTCTTACCACTAGGATCGCCAATGCGCGCGGTAAAGTCCCCAATGAGAAACTTCACAAACCCACCATGTTTTTGCAAAGTGGCTAGTTTTTCTAGGAGCACAGCATGTCCTAAATGCAGGTCGGGAGCGGTGGGATCAAAACCAGCCTTAACAATGAAGCGTTGCCCTGTCTGATAAAAGTGCGCCACACGGCTTTGCAGGGCTTCAAAACCGATACATTCCCCCATTCCTTTACTAATAGCGCTCATCGCTTGCTCTACTTGCATGCTTGTCCTTTAGGATTGATAGGCATCTTTGAGACTAGAAAAACTGACAAGTTTTTCTTTAAATACTTGGGTGAGCAACTCCTTGAGCGCACTAGCATCGCGGGCATTGCATTCCACAATGATTTCACAATGTGAGGAAAAGTCATCTCCATAACCGGAATAATTTACACCTACCACACTGCAATGATTTTTGTGTAACACCTCTAAAATGCGCAAGAGTGCGCCATGTTTGTCTCCCAAGTAGAACAGACACTTATAAATTTCTTTGCGTCTCTTGCTCCACCTAATAGAAACCATGGGCAAACCTAGATCGATTTCTATCCCTGCTTCTTTGCAAAGTTTAGTGTGCACGACAATTTTTTGATCCCTGTAATTTGGCAAAATAGCTACAATTTCATCTCCATATTTAGGGCGACAACAATCATTGAACAAAACTTGCTTGATTTGCAAATAAGGATTAGTGTGGATGATAAAATTATCTAAATAGGATTTGCTCAATCCAATCTGAGAATCTGAGAGATTAATAATTTTGGTTGTGAGGCGAAATTGCATCAGATTTTTCATCAAAAAACCAAATTCTCGATAAGCGGGCTTCTTTTTTAAAGGTCTGGGCATCTCTTTGACCTTTTCACGGATTTCTTCGATGAGTTTTTTAAGATTTTCTAAGCTTTTGCTCGCCTCACTCAAAGAGATTCCTACTCCCCATTGCGCAAGTTTTTGATCAAAAAGAGCATGGTCCTTAGGGGCGATCTCTTGAGCAAAAATCGGGGCTTCAAAGAAGCAAGTCAAGATGTTAATCATACTCTTAGCATCAATCTCTTTGAGCTGATTTTTGCGTTGGAGTTTAAGATGATTTTTAGCGCGCGAGGTTTTGAGCTGGTCTAACCAAGCATAACGCAATGTGGGTTGTTCACCCTTAATAATCTTGACCACATCCCCGCTTTTGAGCTCTTGGTTGAGTTGCGCTTTTTGGTTATTGATCAAAGCTTCGTGAGCCTTATCACCCAATTCGCTATGAATCATGTAGGCAAAATCTAGGGCAATGGCACCAGCTGGGAGTGTATAAATATCCCCTTCGGGGGAAAAGATGGTGATGTCCTCTCGATAGAGATCGTTTTTCACAAGATCGTAAAACTCTTTGGGATTGGACCTAGAATCATGGCCTTGATATTTAAAATTGTGCAACCACTTGAGTCCATCAGACTCCATGCCTCCGGCTTTGTATTTCCAATGCGCCGAATTGCCATATTCAGCAGCCTCATGCATCTCAAAGGTGCGCACTTGGACTTCATAGATAGAAGAGCGATCAAAAATAGTGGTGTGGATAGTCTTGTATCCATTTTCCTTTGGCAGGGCGATATAGTCCTTAAAACGCGAGATGATCGGTTTAAAATGCCAATGCACAATGCCTAAAATGCGGTAGCAATCTAGCGGATTTTGCACCAAAACCCGCACAGCCATCAAATCTAAAATCTCATCCATGCTCACCGCGCCCTTGCGTTGCATTTTAAGATAAATAGAATAAGGGCGTTTGATGCGTGTAGAGAGCTTAAATTTTCCTCCAGAAAAGCCATTTTCAATGAAAAGTTTTTCAAGTTTGCCGGCAAAACGATTCAGCTTAAGAGTAAGAGCCTGACGGCTTTTGTCCAAATAAGCTTGAATCTTTTGATACTCTTGAGGGTAAATGTAATAAAAGCTTTTATCCTCAAGTTCGTTCTTGATAGAGGCCATTCCTAGACGACTGGCAATGGGAGCATATACCGCTAGAGTTTCTTTAGAAATACGGATTTGCTTCTCTCTAGGGAGAGCATCTAGGGTTAGAATATTGTGCAAGCGATCGCTAATTTTAACAATCAAGGCGCGGGGGTCTTCGATTGCGCCTACTAGAATTTTACGGAAAGTCAGCGCGGAAGCAAGTAGGCGCGTATCTTGGACATCGCCGGGAAGTTCTTCTTTGCGGATTTCAGTAATTTTGGTGAGCGCATCTACCAAATTGGCCACATCTGTGCCAAATTCCTCGCGGACATAGTCTATACTGCATTCTGTATCTTCCACCACATCGTGCAAGAGGGCAGAACAAATCATGGCCTCATCTCCCTCGCAAAAACCCACAATCGCAGCCACACAAATAGGGTGCGTGATGTAAGGACCTCCACCCTTGCGCGTTTGTCCTTGATGAAAATGATGGGCTACATCTAGGGCTTGGGTAATTTTGGGCGTGAGGGTAGCGACATTTTCTAGGACTCGCGTAGCTTCTTGCGGACTACAAACCTCCCTAATTGCATTTAAGATTTCAAGCAAATCCCCATAGCCACGCTTAGTATCTTGTCTCAATGCATTCAAGATTAATTTTTCCTTCAGCGATCTCTAAGAGCGCGATGTCAGTAGGTTTATACTCTTTCAAGTTAATCTTTGGCAAAAGGGGCTTAGCACCTGCGCCAAGTTGCTTAACCCGTGTAAAAATTAAATTAGAAAGCACATAGCGATCATTATCCACTCTAGCTAACGCCCTAGCGACAATTTCTTCTGTTCTCAATTGCATCCTTTTTAAGTTTAATCCTCTATTTTACCACAGAAAAGACACCTTGATTATGCTTGACCACTTGCAAAAGATTGTCTTTTTTAAACATATTGCACACCACAATAGGGAGCTTATTATCTTTGGCTAGAGAAATGGCAGTGTCATCCATCACTTCAATATTTCCAATGAGGGCATCATTATAGCTTATCGTGTCGATTTTTTGCGCATCTTCAAATTTATTGGGGTCTTTGTCGTAAATTCCATCCACCTTAGTCGCTTTGACAATCACATCAGCTCCAATTTCAATCGCCCGCAAAGTAGCGGCCGTGTCGGTGGTGAAAAAGGGATTGCCCGTGCCCGCTCCAAAGATCACGATACGCCCCTTTTCTAAGTGGCGGATCGCCTTTCTATAAATATAAGTTTCACAAATCTCTTTGACCTCAATCGCGCTCTGCACGCGCACATCTAGCCCTAAATGCTCCAAAGCTTCTTGCATCGCTACGGCGTTGATCACCGTGGCTAACATGCCCATGTAATCTCCGCTCGTGCGCCGAATGATCCCCCCCTTGGCCGCACTCACACCCCTAATAATATTTCCCCCTCCAATCACAATCCCTACTTCAATGCCATTGGCAACCAAAGTCTTAATTTCTTTGGCAATGTAACTTAAAATTTGAATATCAATCCCAAAATGACTCTCTCCTGCTAAGGCCTCACCAGAAAATTTGACCAACACACGCTTATTTTTAGATTCTTTTTGCATACTCTCCCTTCACAATCAAGGGCTGTAATTCTATAGTAGAAAGACTTAAGTTTGTGTCAATTCTAAGACAACTTCTTTGAGCATGCGCGCGCTGTGGGTTATTTGTTCGCTTGTGATGATATAGCCGGGCATAAAATAGATGGTGTTATTCAGAGGTCTTAAAAGCAAGCCCTTTTGTAATGCCTTTTCAAAGACTGCCAAGCTGACACGCTTTGCGCCCACATAGCCCTCTAACTCAAAAGCAAAGATCATCCCTCTGGAGCGCAAATTGGCCACACATGCCAAATCCCCCAAATTGTCCTGCAAAGCTTGAGAAATTTTTGAGCTAAGAGTGTGGTTGCGCTCAATGGTGTTTTCTTGTTCAAAGAGATCTAGAGTGGCGTTAGCACAAGCGCACGCTAAAGCGTTGCCTGTGTAACTATGGGAATGCAGAAAGTTTTTATTTTGATTGTAGGGAGCGTAGAATTGATCGTAAATGGCGTTATTTGTGAGCACTACAGCTAGGGGTAAATATCCCCCACTAATCCCCTTAGAGAGACAGAGAAAATCGCCCTTAATAGCGCATTGTTCAAAGGCAAACATGCTCCCAGTGCGCCCAAACCCGACTGCAATTTCATCTAGGATAATGTGAATCTTATGTTCTTGGCATAAATACACGGCTTGCTTTACAAACTCAGGACTATAAAAATGCATCCCTCCGGCACATTGGATCAAAGGTTCTAAAACAAAGGCACTGATCTTTGGGGCATGCTGTTTTAAGATTGTCTTTAGTTTAGCGATGGCGTTTGGGATGTCGCTATTGTCTTTGGGGACGGGCGTATGCAGGTGTTCTACAAAGAGGGCCTTATAAGTTTCCTTATACAAACCCAAATCACTAATAGAGAGCGCGCCCAATGTTTCTCCATGGTAGGCATTTGTTAGGGAAAGAATTTTTGGCCTGTGTTGCCCTTGTAAAAGATGGGCGTGGTAGCTCATCTTCAAGGCAACTTCAATGCATGAAGAACCATTATCGGCATAAAAACATTTATCAAATCCGCTCAAAGCGCAGAGTCTCTGAGAGAGACGCACGATTTGAGGATGGGTGCAGCCTGCCAACAACACATGTTCAAGGGTATCGATTTGAGTTTTGAGTTGTCGGTTAATGTAGGGGTGATTGTGTCCAAAGAGATTCACCCACCAACTGCTAATGCCATCAAGGTAAGCGTGGCCTTCAAAGTCATAGAGATAAAGTCCATTAGCGCGCGCAATGGGAAGCAAGGGCAGTTCTTGATAATCATGCATTTGGCTGCAAGGATGCCAAATATACTCCAAACTACGCGCATGCCAAGTTGTGTTGTTTTGCATAAAAACTCCCTATATCGTCATTTCTTAAAGCAAATTTTAGTCAGCTTTGATTAAAATGCGGATTTAATTTTATATCAGCTTTAAAAATGTGGGGCTTTCGTGATTGCTTGGATGCAAAAGCATAAAAAATACCTCGTTGTAACCATTTGGATCAGCACTATTGCCTTTATTGCAGCAGGGATGATCGGTTGGGGGCAGTATAGTTTCTCCATGGCATCTGGAAGTGTGGCTAAAGTGGGTAGAGTCTTGATCACCAGCGAAGAATTGGAGATGGAGCGCAAAAGGCTTGTGGATGCTTATAGCCAGTCCATCCCTAATTTTAAAGATTTAGACGAGAAGCAAATTGCGGCTATGGGGCTTGAAAAGACCGCGTTACGCATGCTCATTAATCAGGCCTATCTTAAAAATTTAGCCTTAGATTTAGGGCTTGGCGTGAGCGATGCTGAAATCGCTACTGAGATACAAAAAAGCGCGCTCTTTCAAAAAGACGGCCATTTTGATGTGGATCTTTATAAAAAAGTGCTTCAAGATAACCACTACCGCCCCGCTCTCTTTGAAGAAAATGTCAAGAACGCCTTGATTTTACAAAAGGTTTCAGGACTTTTCCCTAGCGCAACCACCCCCCTAGAAAAAGAGGCGTTCACATACCCGCTTAAAATTCAAGATCGTATCAGTATTAAGATTTTAGAAGCTAGCCATGCCCCTATCCAGCTAGAAGAGAGCGCATTAAAAGCCTATTATGATCAGCATAAAAATACTTACAAAAAGCCCACGCGCTACACTTTGCAAACTCTATGGATCAAACCTAAAACAGCGACCCTAGACCAAAGTATTTTGCGCAAATATTACCAAGATCGTAAAAGCAACTATACAGATGCTCAAGGCAAATTGGAAACCTTTGAAAAGGCCAAAGATCGAGTCATTCATGACTACAACCAAGCGCAAGCTAAAGAGAACGCCTTAAAGCAGTATTTGGCTCTTAAAAGGGGCAATCTCAACCCCAAAAAAGAGAGTTTTACAGATTTGCCCTATGGGACTGATATTGACACTAAAATTATTGCCATGCAGCCGGGCGAAGTGCTTAAACCTTTAGAGTATAAAGAGGGTTATTTGGTGGTCAAACTTGTAGAAAAATCCAGCGGACTTCTTAAAAGCTTCCAAGAAGCCAAGAGTGAGATTATGGCAACTCTGCAAGCAGAAGCTCAACAGAAATGGCTCAAACAAGAAGCCCAAAAACAGGTTAAAAATTTTCAAGGTAACGATATTGGTGTTTTATCTCCAGAGTTTTATGGGACTATTCAAGGGCTGGATGTAAAAGATTCGCGATCTTTAGTGGATCATATTTTTAAACATCCAAGTAAAGAAGGCTTTGTAGTTTTCAAAGATAAGGCGGTTCTTTATAAAGTTTCTCAACAAGATTTTCAACACAAGCTAGGAAATGAGTCCTATCTAACAGAGATGGCGACCAATCTCAAGGCGCAAGACTTCGATCGCGTGCTTGTGGCCATGCTCAAA